>NZ_KB892104.1:0-159131 GCF_000373665.1 Streptomyces sp. BoleA5 | reverse complement strand
CACGCGCTGTCGCTGCGCGACTCGGGGGTCGATGTGCGCGTCGGCCTGCACGAGGGCTCCAAGTCCAAGGCGAAGGCCGAGGAGCAGGGTCTTCGCGTGGTCACCCCCGCCGAGGCCGCGGCCGAGGCCGACGTCATCATGATCCTGGTCCCGGACCCGATCCAGGCGCGGGTGTACGAGGAGTCCGTCAGGGACAACCTGAAGGACGGCGACGCGCTGTTCTTCGGACACGGCCTGAACATCCGCTACGGCTTCATCAAGCCCCCGGCCGGTGTCGACGTGTGCATGGTCGCCCCCAAGGGCCCGGGTCACCTGGTGCGCCGTCAGTACGAGGAGGGCCGCGGCGTCCCGTGCATCGCGGCGGTCGAGCAGGACGCGACCGGGGGCGGCTTCGCGCTCGCGCTGTCCTACGCCAAGGCCATCGGCGGCACCCGTGCGGGCGTCATCAAGACGACGTTCACCGAGGAGACCGAGACCGACCTGTTCGGTGAGCAGGCGGTGCTCTGCGGTGGTACCGCGGCGCTGGTCAAGGCCGGTTTCGAGACCCTGACCGAGGCCGGTTACCAGCCGGAGATCGCGTACTTCGAGTGCCTGCACGAGCTGAAGCTCATCGTGGACCTGATGTACGAGGGCGGCCTGGAGAAGATGCGCTGGTCGATCTCCGAGACCGCCGAGTGGGGCGACTACGTCACCGGCCCCCGCATCATCACCGACGCCACCAAGGCCGAGATGAAGAAGGTCCTCGCGGAGATCCAGGACGGCTCCTTCGCCGACAACTGGATCGCCGAGTACAACGCCGGCCTGCCGCGCTACAACGAGTACAAGAAGGCCGACGAGAACCACCTGCTGGAGACCACCGGCAGGAAGCTGCGCAAGCTCATGAGCTGGGTCGAGAACGGTGACTGATCCTTCCCTGCGGGTTCCGGCTCCGTCCGACCTGAGCCGGGATCCGCGCTTCGCCGCTCTCCTCCTGGGCAGCCACCGCCGTCTGGTGGGCGCCGATCTGTGCCCGCCGGTGTGGGGGTCGGACGCCGAGGCGGCGCGGTGGCTCTACGAGGACGCGCCCTTCGGGTTGCTGGCGCACGACGGATCGGACGACCCGCTGTTCGTCTACGCCAACCGGACCGCCCAGCGGTGCTTCGAGTACGGCCGGCGCGAATTCATCGGGCTGCCCTCACGGCTGTCGGCGGAACCAGCCGCCCAGGAGGACCGCGACGCCCTGCTGCAGCAGGTCGCCGTCCACCGCCACGTCACCGGATACCAGGGCGTTCGCGTCGCCAAGTCAGGCCGCCGCTTCTGGATTCGGGACGTCACGATGTGGGAGCTCATCGACGACGACACCTTCCATGGCCAGGCGGCCGTCTTCCGCTCCTGGTCAACCGCCTGACCCGGCGGACCGCCCGCGTGTCGCACTCTGTGACGGGCGGGCGGTCCGACCCGCCGGACCGGACACGCTCACCCGCGTGCCGGCGGTGCCCGTGGGCAGTGGGGCCTCGCCCGCGGACTTCGCCGCACCGCACCACGACCGAACACCGAGATTGCCGATCACGCACTGACCCGGCCGGCCTCCTCCTGCGGCGCGGTTGCCGCCACTGGTGCTCCACACGCCGCGGCGACCGTACTCGCGCTGCCCGGCCTGCGCCCACCGCACCAGGTCCGTCGCGCCGTAGCTCTGGGGCGGGCAGGCGGCATTCAGCCGCGGATACCTGCCACCAGCTGCGGCAGACCGTCGAGAGGTGCCTTCCACCGGATTGGTCCCGTCGCCTGGCCGGGCTCAGTCCTGGGAGCCTCGGATCTCCCGGCGAAAGGCCAGTGGGCTCTTGCCGGTGTCCCGATGGAAGAACTTGCTGAAGTTGGTCGCACTCGAGAATCCGAGCTGGGCGGCGATGCGAGCCGCGCTCTGCTCGCTGTGGGCGAGCAACCGCTTGGCCTCCAGCAGGATGCGGCGGTCGATGAACTCCTCGCGGTCACGCCGTCGGCCGCGAGTGTGGCGCGGGTCAGCGTGCGGGCCGAGTAGCCGAGGGTGCGGGCGTAGTCCTCGACCCGGTCATTCTGGCCAGTTCCGGCTTGGTCGCGAAGGCGATGTCCTCGCCGAGCCCGGCGGCCTGGCAGCGTTACGGGTCGCACGTCCAGGAGCGCGGGAGGTACAGCTCCCGGTCCACCGCGGCGTGTCCCCGCTCGCCGGTGTAGACAAGGTAGACGGCGACCTGGGAGTTCTCGATCCGCCCGGCTGTGCCCGGTGTATTGGCGCTGAACGCCGACGGCGTGGGTGCCCTTCTTCAGGTCACCGGTCTCGTCGGCGACCAGCACTGCGGCCTCGTCGTAGAGGTGCTCGACGACGTATTCACGCACATCATCACGGACCGCATCCGCGTCCCAAGTGGCCCGGCACAGAAGGTGCTGCATGCCGTGCGGGGCCGATTCCCCGGCCCACTCCGCGATCGTCCAGCAGTTCTTGCGCGCCAGGTCGGACAGCAGGCCCTGCACCAACCGCCCAGCCCGCAGGCGGGGTTCGTGCCGGGCGAACCGGCCAGCGATCCGGCCCATGGCCACCTCGAACGCCTCCCGCCACCGGACGGGATCTATGCTGTGACCTGCGGCCACCGACTCGTCGTTAGTCCACACAACTCGCGATGATCAACGGTGTCTGCACCCGTGTCTGCACCGGCCTCGCTGTGATCGAGCGCGACATGTGTCACCGACACGGACGGGTGACCTGCCACCTGCCGCGGGTTTGCGTGCTGTCTGTCACAAGCGATGACGCGGACAAGATGGGGCAAGCCGTACCGCGGCTCACTTCGGAAGCGTGGATGCCTCGCCGACGGCAGCGAGTATTTCGAGGGGGAACTCTCGATCGACTTGGCCGATGGTGAGCCCGAGCCAGCGCCCAGTAGACGGCACCTGCCACATCTGCATGCTCCCAGCAAGGTTGCACAGGGAGTCCAGAGGCTCGGGTGCCTCTTCGATGTCGGGGTAGTCCGGGTTGTCGAGCCCGAGATAGGGCCACAGATCGACCACGGTCGGACTGCCCCAACGCCCAGCCAGCACCGTGACCAGTGCGGTGAGGCCTGCCTCCATCTCCTCTTCGGCCGCAGTGATCGTCTCCGGATCAGGAGCGTCCCAGAAGTCCCGGCTCTCCCGGAGAACGGCGATGTGATACCCGGGCCCGCCCCGTCCGTGTTGCGTCTTCGACTGGCCTTCCTGTTCGGGGAACGGCAGAGCAATCAGGGCATCGATGATCGACAGTTGCTCCTCAGCAGAGCTTGCGGACCGGGGCTGGATCGGCATGGCCGAAGTGTAGGGCTGGTGACAGATGTCGTGCTCGGTCACGCCCCACCAGCAAGATCATGATCTACAGCTGGAGTACTAGGGGTCGGCAGTCCTGTCGGCATTCCACGAATGACCGGCATAAGGCCAAAGTTGGCACGCGAATTCTATGCAGGCCGGCTTGCGTCGAGTACCTGGAATGCGGCGGCGTCACCTTCCGGAACCCCAAGTGCGCGTGGAATGCGGCGTGTGCAGGGACGGTGTCGCGGGGGTGTGTCCGACCGGTGAACCATGCGATATCGGCGCATGAACTGGTGAGGCCCGGCAACGAGTGCGAAGTACGCTTTCACACGGTGAGCCAGGAGGTCGGCATGAATGACGGAGAGCTTCGGGGAGACCCGGCGGAATCGCGGTGGCGGTTCGTCCCCAGGGGCCGGTGGGCGGCCGTATGGGGCCTTTTGGCCGGGGCCTTGCTGGTGCTGCAGATGGTGATCGTGCTGATGGCCCGTGATTCCGCCGGGCGTACAGCCTTCGGCGTGTTCCTCGGCCTGGTGGGCTGCGCTCTTCTCATCTCCAGCGCAGTTGGCCTGCGTATGCTGAACCGCCGCGGTCGCTGATCTCCCGTCACGCGCGGCAGACAACTGTGCGGCACAGGCGCCGGGGTGGGGGCGCTTTCGGTATCCACCCCGGTAGCCCGCAAGTGCACGGGCCCAGTCACGGATTCGGCCTGCGGTTCAACCTCGTCGTGCGGCACGGAGACCCGAGCGGAGATCGCCGTGTCTTGGGGTCGATTCGTTGGGTGGGACGTATCGCCGTGCGCGACCTGGGCCCGATCTGTTTCGTCGAGGGGATGTCCGCCATGGAGAGCATGGGCGATAAAGCCAGGCTCTCTTCGCCGCTCGTTCCCACCGGAATGTAGGCCGACCGGGCTTCGTCGGATCACCGACCACGACGGCCGGACGCGCCGCGGGCGGGAACGCAGCGGACCGTCGCCACACGATGCCTTCTGACGAGACCGACCAGAGGACGTCCTGATCGGCGGCACGGTGCGGAGATCGCGGCGACTCTCGAGGACGTCCTCGACGGCGGGGGCAGGGCAGGGGCATTGCGTGAGGCGGCGGCCGTCGCGGGGCACGCGCTGCGCATGCGCACCGGCCTTGGCGTCCCGCCCCGCAGGGCGCTTGCCGGCGGCGAGGGCCGCGTGCTGCTCCTGCGCCACCGGCTGTGGCCCGAAGGCCGCCAGTGGGGCCTGCCCACCGGTTACGCCAAAGCGGGCGAGGACTTCCGCGACACCGTCGCCCGCGAGGTCCGTGAGGAGACCGGCCTCGATGTCGAGGCCGGAGAGGTGGTCCACCTCAAGAGCGGCTACAAACGTGGCCCGGCTCGTACCGTTCTCCGACCTGGAGAAATGAGCGCGACGGCGCGAAGGAGCGGGAATCAATCGTTGCCTACGAACGCTGGGCATTGGGTGAAGAAGATCGGATTCCTTTCCTTCGGTCATTGGTCGCCCAGCGAGCACTCCCGGGCCCGGTCGGCCGCGGACGTTCTGCGGCAGTCGATCGACCTCGCGGTCGCCGCCGAGGAGATCGGCGTGGACGGTGCGTACTTCCGGGTACACCACTTCGCCCGGCAGGCGGCCAGCCCGTTCCCGCTGCTCGCGGCGATAGGTGCGCGGACCTCGAAGATCGAGATCGGCACCGGCGTGATCGACATGCGCTACGAGAACCCGCTGTACATGGCCGAGGACGCGGGTGCCGCCGACCTCATCTCGGGCGGTCGGCTGCAACTGGGCGTCAGCCGCGGTTCACCGGAGCAGGTGATCGACGGCTGGCGCCTGTTCGGCTACGAACCCGCGCCGGGCGAGTCGGCCGCCGACATGGCCCGCCGCCACACCGAGGCACTGCTCAAGGTCCTCGACGGCGAGGGTTTCGCCCAGCCCAACCCGCGGCCCATGTTCCCCAACCCGCCCGGGCTCCTGCGGATCGAACCGCACTCCGAGGGGCTGCGCGACCGGATCTGGTGGGGCTCCGCATCCAACGCGACCGCGGTCTGGGCCGCCGAGCTGGGGATGAACCTGCAGAGTTCGACGCTCAAGGACGACGAGACGGGCGAGCCGCTGCATGTCCAGCAGCGCAAGCAGATCGAGGCGTACCGCGAGGCGTACAAGAAGGCGGGCCACACCCGGGAGCCCCGGGTGTCGGTCAGCCGCAGCATCTTCGCCCTGACCAACGACCTCGACCGGGCCTACTTCGGCCGCGACCGCAACTCGCGGGACCAGGTCGGCATGATCGACGACACGACCCGGGCCGTCTTCGGGCGCTCTTACGCCGCGGAGCCGGAGGAACTGGTGCAGCTGCTGCGGGACGACGAGGCGATCCAGGCCGCGGACACCCTCCTGTTGACCATCCCGAACCAGCTCGGGGTGGACTACAACACACACGTGCTGGAGAGCATCCTCACCCATGTGGCACCGGAACTCGGCTGGCGCTGAACGCCGATCACCGTCGACGGCCTCCCGCCCAGGCGGGAGGCCGTCGGTGCCGGTGGATCGCGAAGCCGCCGCTGCGGCCACCGGTCCCTGCCGCGTACCAGGAAGCCGGGAAGACCGGACCGGAGCATGATCTCCGATGGCGCGTGGGTGCGGCTCGCGTGCACTCATCCCGCCACTCGGAGCAGAAGCCGCAGGAAGTGGCGGCCATGCTGCAACCCTTCCCGCAGACGTGGCTTTCGCAGCCGGAAGGCCTTCTCCCGATTGGCGGCTGGCCTGGTCAGAGCGATGCCCGAGTCCCGCAAGACCGTTGTGGCACAGGGCTCGGCCCGGCGTACGACGGAGTGCCGACAGAGCACGTGCGACCAACCGCCGCGACCCTTCCGAGACGAGCGCCTCCCTAGGTGCGCCGGATGACCAGCACGGCCACATCGTCGAGGTGGTCCAAGGCGACGACGGCGTCGAGGATCAAGTCCGCCATGGCCTCGACATCGAGTCGGTCGTGGAGGGCGCGGCCGGCCAGGGCCCCCGCTCGCTCCAGTCCGTCCTCCAGCGTCAGGCCCGGCCCTTCGACCACGCCGTCCGTGACCATGACGAGCGCGGTGCCCTCTTCCAAAGTGAAGGTCTCCTCGCGGACCAAGACTGGACTGTTTCGTCCACTTACCCTAGGCTGGCACGCGCTGCTCCCGAGCCAGGGCGGATGGGTTCTCCCGCCGCTTCGGTCCGGAGTCGGGCCTCCTTCCGGAAGCCGCCGATCGACTTTCGGCAACTTTCCCGCCGAGGGGCTCTCGCGATGGACTGGAGGTCCGAGATGCTTGACGTCATGTTCTCAGACGAGGAATCCTCTGTGGTGGTGGGGAACAACGAGAAGGAGCATCGCTACGAGATATCCGTAGCCGGTCGGACGGCCGGGCACATGGGTTATCGGGTCATTGGCGACCGGCGCGTGCTGATGCACACGGTCATCTACGACGCATTTCGAGGGCGCGGCCTCTCCAGCGTCCTCATCAGGAGCATTTTGGACTTTCTGTGCGCCCGCGGAAGTACTATTTCAAATTATTGTCCGGTCGTCGACAGGTTCATACGCAAGAATCCTGAATACATCAGCCTGATCGACGCAGAACATTCAGGTACCTGGGTCTCGCCGTCATCGAGCTGACCGACGGCCGCCCGGCCGCCCCCCCGCCTGCCCCGGCGCCGAGCCGAGGATTGGGCTCAGTCCACGACGTAGGAGCGTACGTGGTTCAACGCCATCTGCATGGAGATGCGCATCGGCTCGACGTTCCGGGTGGTCTGGGCCAGTAGATAGCCACCCTGCAAGGCGGCCATGACAGCGGTGGCGAGCTGCTCCGGGTCCGCCTCTTCGCGCAGCGAGCCGTTCTCCCGCATGCGCTTCAAGCCTGCGGAGATGAGTTCCTGCCACTCGGCGAACGTCTCGGCAAGCTTGTTCCTCGACGTCGGGTCCTGCGCCGCCCGTGCGCTGACGAGGGAGCCCAAGGCGCACCCGTAGGCACCGTCCTGCAAAGAGTTGAGATGGATGAGCTTGTCACTCCATCGTTCGAGCGCGCGAATGGAATTCATCCGCTCCAGCATCTGGCGATCGCGGTTCAGGACCTGATCGGTCCGCAGTTCGATGACACTGTGGACAAGCTGGTCCTTGTCCGCGAAGTGGCGATAAAGCTGGGATTTGCTCGTACCGCTTGATGCCCGTACGTCGTCGAGTGAGACCGCGTTGACGCCCCTCACGTAGAAAAGGTCGGCAGCGGCCTGAACAATGCGGTCGCGGGTGACAGCCCCACGCGAGGTCAGGCGCCGCTCTTGCCTGGGAGCATCATCGACGGACATGTGCCCGATATTACTACGCGCGATCACCGGGTCCGCGGGAGAGTCGGAGAGCGGTGCCGACCCGAGCTTGGGGGTATCGGTCGCCTGTTCCTCGTCCGCCGGGGCGTCGGGCGTACGAGGTGAGGCCTTCGCAGGTGCGCCTGACGTGTCTGTCACATGGACCACCTCCTCCTCTCACCGGATGCGAACCGTCGGAACCTTCGAATCCGACTCCCGGGCGGCAGCCCCGCCCGCACGCTTCACCTCCCCGTGAGCACGTGAAGGTCTTCGACGCCACCACCGACCTCGACGGCGTACCGACCGGCTACCAGGACATGGCAGGCCGCAAGAGGCTGAAGGTGCTCATCGAGCCCTGACCCACCCGCCGCGAGTCGGCCCCTGCGGGATTCCCATGCTCGTACAGGCCTCGGTGATCAGCTGCTCGCGGGTCGCCGCCCGCGCCGGGGATGGCGCGGGCGCCCGCAGTGCCGACCGGGTCCTGAGTGATGAAGCCGGGGGTCTGCTGATGGGACCATCGCGACCAGTCTCTGACGTGAGTATGCTGTTAGAGTGCAGATTGGAACCAGATTGTGGACTATTTAGTTCTCTTGTGAGGGCTCGTGGCGTCCGTGCGTGACACGCGGACGACGACGGGTTGCAGGGAGGTGCCCGATGGAGGCGGTCGTTGCGACCGAGCGGGTCAGAGGAATAACCGTCATCCACGTTCGTCCATGAGGTTCAGCAACCCGCGAAGAGGGCGATCCAGTCCCCTCGGTGATCGACAGGTACGCCCCTCATCCAGGTGGGGCCGGCATAGATACAGGAACGGCGATGCCCAAGGTGCTGTGGACTGACGCGAGCGGCTCGATCAGAGTCTTGAAGGACGAAGACAACAGGTTCTACGAGGTTCAAGAAGACGGCACCTACGCAGGGCTGCTCGCCTTCGAGCGCAAGGGCACTCACTACAGCCTGACGCACACGTACGTCCAGGAGGGTTACCGTGGCCGCGGCCTGGGGACCGCGTTGATCCGCGAGGCGCTGTCCGACCTGGGGAAGGAACACGCGGCAGTCACCAACCGCTGCCCGGTCGTGGATCGCTTCATCGACAAGCACCCCCGGTTCCGCGAGTTGCTCGATCTCTCGTCGCGGGTCGTCGACGACGCCGCCCATGACTGAGGCGCCCGCGATGGCGGGCGGAGGCGCGGGCAGGTCCACTCGCGCCCGGCCGGGCGTTTCGCGCTCCCCGGGCGATCAGGTGGTGACGGCGGCGCACGGTGGGCCGGGAGAGGCCGCCGCCGAGCCGGTCTCGGCAGGTGGACCACCGAGGGCCGGCGGGAGAGGGAGTCCGGTGCCGAGGGCATTGACGGCGAGCGCACCGGGATGGCTCAGGGGGTGCCTGCACGACGTTGCCGCGCCCACATAGGTTCGAAATCTCTCAGAAGGGGCAGAGAATGGCGATCGCCAGCGGAGCTACAGCATGCGTTCGCATAGTCCAGGCCGCCGCAGACCTCTTCTACCTCAAGGGTGTCAACTCGGTGACCCTGGATGACGTGCGGGCGGTGAGCGGGACCAGCCCGTCCCAGTTCCACGGCCATTTTGCGGACAAAGACGAGCTTGTGCACCGTGTGATCGAGTTGCGTGCCCAGCAGATTCTCCACCGCGACCAACAGCACTTGGAGCGGATGAACTCCTTCGAGGCCCTGGAACGCTGGAACGATTCGATCATCCGCCTCAACGCGCTCCAGGACGGAGCCTACGGGTGCGCTCTGGGTGCACTCGTCGGATCCCGCGTACCTCAGGATCCGGCGGCGCGGAAGCTGCTCGCCGAGAAGTTCGGTGAGTGGCAGGAGTTGATCGCGGCCGGCCTGCGTCGGATGCAGGAGAACGGCTCGCTCAACGAGGGGGCCGATCCTGCGAAGCTCGCCGTGTCCGTGATGGCCGCACTGCAGGGAAGCTACCTGCTAGCCCAGATGGCACGCGACGTCGAACCGATGCGCATCGCCATGGACATGGCGCTGGCCCACGTGAAGACGTACACCGTGGGCTGACGCGCGGGTGCACGAGCCGGCATGCGAGGTCTGCCTGCCTCCGTCGTGCCGATCCCGGACCTCTCCTGCCATCCCGGCACGCCGGCAAGGCGGGACAGCCCCTCCGCTTCACACCCGGACGTCATGGTCAGGGCCGCACGATGCCCGGCAACCGCACCTGCCGGGCCTGGACGTACGGGCCGGCGGCCCGTACGTGCCGCAGCTCGCGACCAGTACGGACACCGCACGCGCCGTCCGGTCCTTATCCCTCTACCTGACAGACCGCAAAGGAGTCATGACATGAACGACGACGAAGAGCTCTACGACATGGTCGTCTTCGGTGCCGGCAGCGCCGGGTACGCGGCCGCTCTGCGCGGGGCCCAGCTCGGGCTCAGCGTCGCCCTGGTCGAACGCTACAAGCTCGGGGGCACATGCCTCCACAACGGCTGCATCCCGACCAAAGCCATGCTGCACGCGGCGGAACTGGCCGATCAGGCACGCCAGGGCGCCGACGTGGGGGTGCGCTCGTCCTTCCAGGGCATCGACATGGACGCCCTGCACGCTTACAAGAACAGCGTTGTCTCAGGCCTCTGCAACGGGCTCACCGGCCTTGTCGACGCGCGTGGCATCACCTACGTCGAAGGAGAGGGCCGCCTGTCATCGGCGACCTCCGTCGATGTCGGAGGCCGCCGGCTCACGGGCCGCCACGTCGTGCTCGCCACCGGGTCCGTTCCGAGAACCCTGCCCGGACTGGAGATCGACGGACGGAGAGTGATCTCGTCGGACCACGCTCTCACCCTCGACCACGTTCCCGGGTCCGTGATCGTGCTCGGCGGCGGAGTGATCGGCGTCGAGTTCGCCTCTGCGTGGTCGTCGTTCGGAGCCCGGGTCACCGTTCTCGAAGCCCTGCCGCGCCTTGTCCCGACGGAGGACGAGACCGTCTCCAGGCGGTTGGAGGCGGAGTTCCTCGAACGGGGTGTCACCCTCCACCTCGGGGTCCCGTTCGACAGCAGCGAATACACGCGGGACGGCATCCGCGTCCGTCTGGCAGACGGCAGGGCGCTGGAGGCGGACCTCCTGCTTGTGGCCGTCGGACGAGGTCCGGTCTCCCAAGGCCTGGGTTTCGAGGAGGCGGGCGTCCTCATGGACAAGGGGCACGTGCTGGTTGACGAGTACATGCGCACCAGCGTCCCCACCATCTCCGCCATCGGAGACCTGGTCCCCACACCGCAGCTCGCGCACGTCGGCTTCGCCGAGGGCATCCTCGTCGCCGAGCGAGTGGCCGAGAAGGCGCCTGTGCCGATCGACTACGACGGCGTCCCGCGCGTCACGTTCTCCCGCCCTGAGATCGCCTCGGTCGGCCTGACCGAGGCCAAGGCCAAGCAGGTGTACGGGGCCGAGAACGTCGACTTCGTCGTTTACGACCTCGCGTCCAACGCTCGTAGCCGGACGTTGAGAACGGAGGGGCACGTCAAGGTCGTACGGAGGAAGGGCGGGGCCGTCGTGGGTGTTCACATGATCGGCGACCGGATCAGTGAGCAGATCGGGGAAGCGCAGCTCATCTACAACTGGGAAGCGTTTCCTCAGGACGTCGCCCGCCTCGTCCACGCCTACCCGACACAGGGTGAGGCGCTCGGTGAGGCGACTCTGGCGCTGACGGGCAAACCGCTGCACTCGCACGTCTGACCCTGCGAAGCACCGTTCGGCGACCACGATGCCCGGCAGCCGCGCGTTCCGGCGCCGCACAGGCGCTCCTTCTACGAAGAGCTGCATAGTCCATACTTCGCGAGTGCATTCCTGGACATGACACGTCTGAGCTGCGCATTTGTCGGGATGTCGCTCGGGTATCTCAGAATTAAAAGGACTTGACAGTCCCGTTTTCTCTTTGAGAAGCTTGATGCGGGTTCGTCGCGACCAGGGGCCTTCGCTCCGAGCGGGAGCTGCCCGACTCGCACCGAGGGCCCGGGCTCCCAAGAGGCCCGCGGCGCGCGAAAGCTGTCGGTGTCTTTGTCCGGATCGTGACGGCCGCATTCCATAGCGAACGCGAGGCATTCCCATTTGCGGTGGTCTCGTGCGCCGCGTCGACCGCTACCTGATCGACAGGCCACAACCGTGTACGCCGGAGCCGCCCACACGGCACCGAGAAGACAGCCCACCTTCAGCGAACGCCGTAACACGCACGCAGAGAAGGAACAGGAAAATGAACGACACCAAGACCGAGCAGTCCATCGAAGATCTGAGGATCCTCGAGCAGCTCAACAACGACTACGTCCACGCCGACCAGTTCAACGATGTCCAGCGCTTCAGCGAGCTGCTCGGCGAGGACTTCGTCGTCCAGACGCCGGGTGTCACGCGCGACCGTGCCGAATTCCTCGAATACATCGCCAAGCCGCGGCCCTTCAAGGATCTCGCTGTGCACGACGTAAAGATCCGCATCCTCAGTGATGTCGCCCTGATCCACGCCCGCGCCACTTACACCATGCTCGCCGACGGAGCGGCCCAGGAAGCCCTGTACACGGACACGTACCAGAAGCGTGAGGGTGGCTGGGTCTGTGTCTCGGCCTGCGCGATCGCTCCGGGCACCTGACCCGGTCACGCGCGCGGCTGCTGTTCGCGAGGCAACCCCCGGGACGGAGAGGCCGGCGGTCTCGGCTCAGACGCACCCTGGTCGGCTCAGGTTACGAACACGACCAGCGGAACCGGCGTCCGTGCAGCCGCCGGTGCCGTCGGCCGCGCCCGCGCCGTGCACGGCCGCACCCAGACGAACGACTCCCGAGGACTCCGTTGGGGAAGCGAGGCGGGCATCGCGTACTGCGTCGAACTGGCGCGGTCCAGAGCGTCCACGACCGGCATCGGGACCTGACTCACCTACTCATGGAAAGGCACTGCTCGATGCAGGACCTGGCGCCTGTGATCAACCTGACTCGCCGGGGCAGGACGCTCCAACTGGCGTTCTCGTCCGCCGTGGTCGCGCTGGTGGCCTCGTTCGCCGCGTCGGCCGCCCCGATCCCCTTGTTCAACACCTACCGGGCCGAGGACGGGTTCACCAACGCCGGCATCTCGCTGGCCGTCGTCAGCAACGCCGTCGGCACCATCGCCGGACTGTTGGTGCTGGGACGGCTGTCCGGTCATCTGGGCCGACGGCCCACCGCGATCGCCAGCCTCGGCCTGCTCCTGCTGGGCTGCCTGCTCCTGCTCAACGTGCACGACATCGGGACCCTGCTGTCCGGCCGGCTGCTGATGGGTGTCGGCACCGGGATGGCCGGCAGCAGCCTCACCTCCTACATCGTGGACGCCGCACCCACCAGACCGGAATGGTTGGCTTCCGTCGCCTCCAGCCAGGCCCCCATGCTCGGCCTCACCCTCGGCGCCATCGCCTCCGGCGTGCTGGTCCAGTTCGCCCCCTGGCCACGCCACCTCATCTATCTGGCGTGCGCCGGTTTCCTCGTACTGTCGGGCGCACTCATCGTCATCAGCCCGGAAACCGCGAAGCCGACGCCGGGCGCCTGGCGATCACTCATACCCCAGGTCCGCATGCCGGTCCGGGTCAGGTATCTGCTCCCTGTCGCCGCCGCGGTGTTCCTGGCGACCTGGGCGACCGGGGCCTTCTACCAGGCCTTCGTGCCCGCACTGGTCGCAGATGAATTCCACACCCACAGCCCGCTCACCCTGGGGCTGCTGTTCGCGCTCTACATGGCCCCCGGCGTTCTCGGCGCTCCCGTGGGCGGCCGGTTCACACCAGCGACGGCCCAACGAATCGGCATGGTCGTCTTCCTGGCCGGATGGAGCGGCATCATCACATCGATCGCCCTATCCACACTGGCGCTGTTCATCGCCGCAACCGTCATCGCCGGCACCGGTCAAGGCATAGCCATCAGTTCCGCCACCCGCGGCTTGCTGTACGCCAGCACCCTCGCCGACCGGGCGCCGATCTTCAGCGCCGTCTACCTCCTCTGCTACAGCGGAGCCGCTTTCCCCAGCCTCGTCTCCGGCCAACTCTCGGCCGTCTTCCCGCTGTCGCACATCGCCCTCGGGTACGCCCTACTCGCGGTCGTCGCCACGGTCGTCTGCGTCCTCGCGGCCCGAGACCCGCACACCGACATGACCGGCAACCGGCAGTACGCCGAGTGATCGCGGCGAACGTCGCCGGCGCCCGACCCCACCCGCCCATGAGGAGGACACGCCCGTGCGCGGGGTGGGTCTCAAGTTCGGTGCGGAGACCTACGAGTCACCAGAGGCCACACCCGTCTCTCCGGGCCCACGTATCGGGTCTTCAACAGAAAGTGTGACGATGACGTTCAATTTCGGGGCCGAGGCGTCCGCCCGCGAAGAGAACAACGCTGCGCTCATCGGTGCGTTGAACGAGGCGGACCTCGGCGAGTCGGAGTCCCGCTGGGTGCTCGATCTCGTCCACGACGCAGAGCACGGTCGCTGGATCGCCGCTCTCGGTGATGTAGGGATCGGCGAGCTCTCGTACCGGTTCGTGGGCGGCCGCATCGTGCTGCTGACAACCTGGGTCGACCCCGCGTACCGCAAGAATCGAGTGGCCACGGAGCTCATCTCTCGCGTGCTGGACGAAATTCGCCGGCGCGGGAAGAAGATCACCCTCATCTGCCCGGTGGTGGGTGAGTTCATCGACCGCAACCCCGAGTACGCCGACCTCATTGATCCGGTCCATCCCGGCGCCGGCGCCTTCCCCGGGCGGGAGCCCGCGGAGGGCCGCCATGGCGGGCCGCCACAGCCGTGAGCCGAGGACTTCGCAACCTGGCGGGGGTGTGTGACAGGGAGAGGACTCTATAGTCCCTTATCTTTTGAGCCTCGACCATCGTAAGTGGGGTGCATATATGTGCGAGCCAGACATCAAAGCATTTTCTGACAGGACTATTTGGTCCCAAAGCGAGGCAGATCTGCGGTACGTTGGAGGAAGGCGGTTCCCTGCGGACAGCCAAGCGGCTCTCAGTGATCTGTTCGGGCCGGCTGCGGGGGTCAAGCCAGGGCCGGTCGGTCGAGGCGCTGCAAGATTCCCGCCACGTGCTCGGCCGCTGCCCCGGCTGATCGCCGGGACCCCGTCGGGGCGCGTACGGCCCGTAAACCTTCACCGCACAAAACGATCATTCCGGAAAGGTCCGTCATGCCGGGCTCCGAACTGTATGAGAACTTCATGGCGCTGCACACCCGCGAGGGCGGCCTCGTCATGCCGAACGCATGGGACGGCCTTTCGGCGCTGATGCTCGCTGACGCCGGCTTCGAGGCGATCGCGACGTCATCGGCGGCACTCGCCACCACACTCGGCCGGTCCGACGGGCGTCACGAAGTCAGCTGTGGTGAGCACCTCGAGCATGCTCGGCTGCTCGGCCGTCTCACCGGGCTGCCCGTCAACGGGGACTTCGAGGACGGTTACGGCGACACGCCCGAAGACGTCGCTGCTACCGTGGAAGCCGCCGTGGAGTCCGGCCTGGCCGGTATCGGGATCGAAGACACCTCCGGCAATCCCGATCAACCGATCCGCGGCTTCGACGAGGCAGTCCACCGCATACGCAGCGCCGTCGAGGCCGCCAAGGGGCGCATCGTCGTCACCGGCCGCACGGACAACTTCATCCAGGGGCGGCCCGATCTCGACGACACCATCCGGCGTCTGACGGCCTTCGCGGAGGCCGGCGCGGATGTGCTCTACGCGCCGTACCCACCCGACCTCGACGCACTCGTCGCGATCGTCACCGCTGTCGCGCCGAAACCGGTGAACGTCCTCATCTCGCCGGCGGACGACGTGCTGACCGTCGCCGAGCTGCAAAAGGCCGGGGTCAAGCGGATCAGCGTGGGTCCAGCGCTCTACACCCACGCGATGGAGGCACTCGAGCAGGCCATCAAGGCTCTCGTCGCAGGTGACCTCGCCACCGCGACGACGGGAACCAGCTTCGAGCGCATCAGCGAACTGCTTGCCCGTGGAACGAACCAGCCGGAATCCGCGAATCACCACCCCTCGCCCGCTCATCGCAAGAAAAAGGCAGCCTCACGTGAATCTCGATAAACTCATGAACAAGCATCTCACCAGGTATTTCGATCCCGGCAAGACCATTCCGGGGGAGACCCTCCAGCAGTTGCTGCGGTTCCTGCGTTCCGTGCCGTCATCGGTGAACGTGCAGCCCAACCACTTCTACGTCCTCGCCACTCCCGAAGGCAAGGAGAGGCTCGCGGACAACCTGGGCGAACGGTTCCGGGACAACGCCGAGAAGATCCTCAACGCGTCGCACACCATCATCCTCACCACCCGGGCAGATCTGCCCGACGCCCACCTCGAGGCGGTGTTCGCAAAGGAGAGGGCCGACGGACGGTTCCCCGATCCGTCAAAGCAGGCGCTGTGGGAATCCATGACCCGGAACTTCCTCGACCTTCGCAACTACGGCTACAAGGACCTGAACCACTGGATGGAGAAGCAGACCTACATGGCGGTGGGCCTGACGATGATGGCGGCCGCCGAGCTCGGCGTCGAGGCCACACCGCTGGAGGGGTTCGACCCGACCAGTGTCGACAAGGCGTTCAAGATCCGCGAGAGCGGACACACCACGACGGTGCTGCTGGCCCTCGGCTACCCCGACCCGGAGAGGGTGTACACCACCCCGGTATCGCGCTTCGACGCGGACCAGTTGTTCACCTTCGTCTAAAGGGACCCACCCGAAAACCAGAACCCACCACACCTATCCGGAAGAGCTATTTCGATGAAAGCCATTGTGGTCACCGACCAGGCCGCGGGAACGGCCGGAATGACGCTGACGGAGCGGCCCGAACCGCTCGCAGCGATCAACGACGTCATCGTTCGGATCCATGCGTCGGGCTTCGTCCCGACGGAGATGGAGTGGCCGTCCACCTGGGCCGATCGCGCCGGCCGTGACAAGACACCGTCGATCCCCGGCCACGAGCTGGCGGGAGTGGTCAGCGCTCTCGGCTACGGCACCACGGGACTGTCGGTCGGGCAGCGGGTGTTCGGCCTTGCCGACTGGCACCGCGACGGGACCCTCGCGGAGTACGTGGCGATCGAAGCGCGCAACCTCGCACCGCTGCCAGGCGACGTCGACTTCACGGTAGGCGCGTCCCTCCCGATCTCGGGGCTGACCGCCTGGCAGGGCCTGTTCCAGCACGGTCGCCTCCAGTCCGGCCAGACCGTCCTCGCCCACGGCGCGGCCGGCGCGGTCGGGACGATGGTGACCCAGCTCGCGCGCGAAGCCGGCGCTCACGTCGTCGGCACCGGACGCGCCGCCGACCGTGAGAAGGCGCTCGACTTCGGCGCGCACGAGTTCGTCGACCTCGAGAACGACACGCTGAAGGACGTCGGCGGCGTCGACCTGGTCTTCGATGTCATCGGTGGCGACGTGCAGAAGCAGTCCGCCGCCCTGATCAGGGCCGGGGGAACACTGGTGTCCATCGTCGGCCCGGTCGAAGCACGGCCGGACGACGGCCTGGCCGTCGACTTCGTCGTCGAAGCCGATCGCGCCGGACTCGGTGAGATCGTGCAGCGGGTGCGGGACGGACGGCTGCGGACCAACATCGGTGACGTCGCGAGCCTCGACGATGCCGTCGGCGCCCTCAACCCGACCACGCGACGCCTCGGGAAGACGGTCATCCGCGTCCTCCCGTAGGTAGCGGACGGCCACCGTCCGAGCGCCGGGTCGTGGTCCGGATCCACGCCCCGGCCATCGGCCACCGACCGGCGCAAGGACCCGGACCGGCACACACCGGGCACTCGAACCGACCCAGGGAGCGGATCACCGTGGACGGACAGGAACTGCAGAAGATCGCGCGCGACCACACCGCGGAACTGCCAGGCACCGATCAGGAGCAACGTTTCGACTCCGACTGGGAGCTCCACAAGGTGGGCGGCAAGGTCTTCATGCTCATGACCGACATGCCTGGACGCCCCGTCCTGATCCTGAAAGCCGATCCGGACGACGCCACAGCTCTGCGTGAGCAGCACGCCGGCATCACCGCCGGCTACCACATGAACAAAAAGCACTGGATCACAGTGGAAGGCGGAGACACCGTCGACGGCAAGCTGGTGAAGGAACTCGTCACCGACTCCTACCGTCTTGTGGTCGGCGGGCTTCCCAAGTCCAGGCAACCCGTTGATCCACACACCTACGACCGCCATGCCTGACCCTCGGCATGCCATCCTGCGACGCGGCGTCGCAGCAGTCATCTGGAGCCTCCCATGCGCGTTTTCGTCACCGGAGCCAGCGGCAGCATCGGCTCAGTCGTCGTTCCCGAACTCATCGCCGCAGGTCACGATGTTCTCGGCCTCGTCCGCTCCGATGCCGCGGGTACAGCCGTAGCCGCCGCCGGCGGGACGCCGCTCCGCGGCGACCTCACCGACCTCGACAGCCTCCACGCCGGCGCCACGCAGGCGGACGGTGTCATCAACCTGGCCTTCAGCAACGACTGGAGCAACATCGAGCAGGGCATCGACGAGGAAGCACGCGCCGTCAAGACTCTCGCGGCCGCACTCGCAGGCAGCGGCAAGCCGTTCGTGCACGCCGGCCTCACGCCGATGCAGCCGGGCCACACCTCCACCGAGGAGGCCCCCGACACCACCGACGGTCCGGTCGGCGGACGCGGCCGCACCTCCCACGAGGTGCTGACCCTGGCCGCCCAGGACATCCGGTCCTCTGTCGTTCGACTGCCGCGTTCCGTGCACCAGCGCGGGATCACATACGGCTTCTGCTCGGTGCTCATCGCCGCCGCACAGGAAACCGGCGTATCCGCATACGTCGGCGACGGCACGCAGCGATGGCCGGCGGTCAACCTGCTCGACGCCGCCACGCTGTTCCGCATCGCACTCGAGGACGCTGAGCCGGGCACGGTCCTGCACGCGGTGGCCGACGAGGGCGACACCATGAGGTCGCTGGCCGAGGCCATCGGCGGCGTTCTCGCGGTGCCGGTCGAGTCGGTGCCGACCGAGCGTTTCGGCGTCATCGGACGCGTGTTCGCCCTCGACATGCCCTCGTCGAGTGCACTGACCCGGGAACGGTACGCCTGGAAGCCCACCCACCCGAGCCTGCTCGACGACCTCGCTGCCGGCGACTACCCGGCCCTGGGCTGAAATCCTCTGGGTACGCCGACGCTCTGACTCCGGGCCACCTTGACAGCGCGATGGGCGGGTTGGCGATGAATCCCGCCTCGCCGGCTCCCAGGGGCAGACGGCTGTTCGCATGGCGGCGAGGTGGGGGAGAGGTGGCGAGGCGTCCGGACCTCACCGAGTCCATGATCGCCGAGATCATCACGCTCGGGGACCACTGGCTCGTGCACAGCTTCGACCTCGACGCCGACCTTCCGGATCGGTTCCGTAGGCGTCTGGCCGCCCATCGGGACACGGCCGTGCGGTCCGCGCTCGTCATCCACGCTGCGACCGCACCGCGGGAGATGCCGGAGCAGCTCATCGACGATCCCGATCCCCCAGGTCCCGGGGAGCCTGCCCCAGGGCAAGCACATACCCTCCGACCTACGGGCCGCCTCGTCACCTTCCCGGTGGCCCCGAGGGCCCTCGGGGCCACCGGGGCCTGTCTGGCCCCGGCGGGGAGCCGCTTCACACGGTGGCGGTTCACACGGCTGGTGGCGCCGTCTCCCTGAGCGCGCCGTCGGCCAGCCGCAGCCAGCGGTTGATCCCGATCTCGGCCAGGAACCGCTCGTCGTGACTGACCACCATGAAGGCGCCCTGATAGGAGTTGAGCGCGCTCTCCAGCTGCCCCGCACTGACCAGGTCGAGGTTGTTGGTGGGCTCGTCGAGCAGGAGCAGATGCGGTGCCGGCTCCGCGCACAGCACGCAGGCCAAGGTGGCGCGCAGCCGCTCGCCGCCGGAAAGCACACCCACCGGTAGATGGGCACGCGCGCCGCGGAAGAGGAATCGGGCGAGTAGGTTCATCCGCTCCGCCTCCGGGCGCTCGGGCGCGAACGCGGCGAAGTTCTCCGCCACGGTGCGGTCCGGGTCCAGCAGGTCCAGACGCTGTGACAGGTAGGCGATCCTCCCGTCATTGCGCTTGATCTCCCCGCGCTGCAGGGCGAGATCACCGGTGACCAGCCGCATCAAAGTGGTCTTGCCGGCACCGTTGGGTCCGGTCAGCGCGATGCGCTCGGGACCCCGGACGCTGAGGTCGACGCCGCCCGCCGCGAACACGTCCTCGTCACCGAGGCGGACCTGCATGCCTTCGCCCAGAAACAGGTTGCGCCCGGCGGGCACCTGGGTGCCGGGCAGTTCCAGCTTGAGTCGCTGTTCGTCGCGCAGGGCCCGTCCGGCCTCGTCGAGGCGAGCCTTGGCCTCACTGACCCGGGAGGCGTGCATCGTGCCGGACCTGCCCGCGGCCTCCTGTGCGCCGCGCTTCATGTTGCCGGCGAAGATCTTGGGCAGACCGGCGTTCCTCAGGTTCTTGGCGGCGTTGCTCGCCCGGCGCTCGGCGCGCTCGCGGGCCTGCTGCATCTCCCGCTTCTCCCGTTTCAGTTCCTGCTCGGCGTTGCGGACGTTCTTCTCGGCGATCTCCTGCTCGGCGCGGACGTCGTTCTCGTACTCGGTGAAGTTGCCTCCGTACATGCGTAGTTCGTCGCTGCCGAGTTCGGCGATGCGTTCCATGCGGTCAAGCAGCGCACGGTCGTGGCTGACGAGGAGCAGACAGCCGTTGAAGTCCGACAGCACGTCGTAGAGCCTGTGCCGGGCCTGGAGGTCGAGGTTGTTGGTCGGCTCGTCGAGCAGCAGGACGTCGGGACGCTTGAGCAACTGGGCGGCGAGGCCGAGGGAGACCACCTGGCCGCCGCTGAGCGTGCTCAGGCTGCGGTCCAGAGTGAGGTCGGCCAGGCCCAGACGGTCGAGCTGGGCGCGGGTGCGCTCCTCGATGTCCCAGGCGTCACCGATGGTGGCGAAGTGCTTCTCGTCGACGTCCCCGGACTCCACGGCATCCAGGGCGCGGATCACTTCGGCGACGCCGAGCACCTCGGCGACGGTGAGGTCGCCGGTCAGGGGCAGGGTCTGCGGGAGGTAGCCGAGCGTGCCGTTCACCGACACCGAGCCGGCGGCGGGCTTCAGCTCACCGGAGATCAGCTTGAGCAGGGTGCTCTTGCCGGAGCCGTTGGGTGCGACCAGGCCCGTAAGGCCGGGGGTCACGGAGAAGGACAGGTCGTGGAAGACGGGGGTGTCGTCGGGCCAGACGAAGGAGACGTTCGAGCAGACGACAGCAGCGTCGGACATGGGAGAGACCTCGAGGTACTGAGGGCAGAGCGTAGACCTCTGCCCTGGGCAGACGTGGAAGAAAGGGGTACGACGAAACGGACCACCTCGGCGGCGCCTCTGAGCGCAGGCCGGTGGCCGTCAGGTCCGGATCTCACCCGGAGATGTCGTCTTCACCCACCACGTCTATGACTCCTCTGTGTACGTTCTTCGTCCCACCACCATAGCAACCCGCTCCCGACTTCTGTCTCCCGTCGACCACCGTGATCGCGAAGGGGGCTCCTGCCGCTGCTCGCAGCCGGCCGCGTGGCTCTACGCATGTTGCCGAAGCGACGGTTGGTGCACGAGTGGTAGACCGCGGATGTTTCCGTCACCGTGGTGCCCACTGGAAGGCCGCCGCGCCGACGCTCGCACCCTGCACGAATCCCCGGTGAGGCAAGCCCACTCCACCACACCGGGCCAATGAGCGCCGCCCTGACGCTCCTGGTCCTGCCCGGCCAAAGGCCCCGCTGTTTTGTGGCGGGTGCGTGGTGATCCGGTTGCCGTGGGGGTGGCTGCTCCCTCGACCATCTGGTGAATCATCCCGGTCGGAACAGCTAGCCGAGCACCGAGAGCAGTCGCAGGCTGGTGTGGCTGTCCGTTCCCGGTACCGCGGTGTACACCAGGAGCCGCTGGGACTGGTCGGGGTCGACGAGCGTCTGACAGTCCAGCTCCAGCAGGCCGACCCGCGGATGGTGGAACCGCTTGGGCGCGCAAGAGGGCCCGAGCACCGGGTGCTCGCGCCACAGCGCCGCGAACTCGTCGCTGGCCCCGAGGAGTTCCGCCACGAGTTCGCCGGTACGGGAGTCGGCTCCGTCGCGGGTGTACGTGCCGTACAGGTCCGCCGCCATCAGCCGGCTCTGCTCCGGAGCGTCGCTTTCGGGGACGAGGCGGGAGGCCGGGTCGGTGAACCAGCGGTAGTGCGCGCTGCGGGCCCAGCCGGTGTGGGCCGTCTCGTCGCCGAGCAGTGCCACGGCCGGGCGGGTCTGCCGCAGCGTCTCGCCCAGGTGGTTCATGACCTGGGCGGGTGTGTCCTCCAGGCGGTCCAGGATCCGCATCATGCCCGGGTTGATGTGGTCGCCGCGGCGCACCCGGCGGGGCAGGGCGTGGCCGGCGAGCCGGAACAGGTGGTCGCGTTCCTCCAGGGAAAGGTGCAGGCCGCGGGCGATCGCGGCGAGCATCTGCTCCGAGGGGTGCGGGCCCCGCGGCTGCTCCAGGCGGCTGTAGTAGTCGACCGACATGTCGCACAGGGCCGCCACCTCCTCGCGGCGCAGCCCGCCGGTACGTCTGCGCCGCCCACGCGGGAGCCCGATGTCCTCCGGCTGCAGTGCCTCCCGGCGCGCCCGGAGGAAGGCCGCCAGCTCGGCTCGGTCCGCCACGTGCCTTCCGTCCTCTCATGTCTGTGCGTCGGGGGCTCCGGTCGCTCCGGACCGGCCGCCCAGGGCGCCGTCGCCCAACGTGCAGAGTAACTCCGCGCGGGCTGATGCCCCGGGTGACCAGCCGGCCGCGGACGCCCTCCCAGGCAGTCCGCGGCCCCCTGGCCGGGGTCAGCGGGTGATGGCCTTGGTCTCCAGGAACTCCTCGAGACCGGCCCGGCCCATCTCCCGGCCGTTGCCGGACTGCTTGTAGCCGCCGAAGGGTGCCTGGAAGTTGTGCGGCCCGCCGTTGACGTCGACCTGGCCGACCCGCAGACGCAGGGCGATGGCCATGGCGTGCTCCTCGTCACCCGTGACGGCGGCGTTGAGGCCGTAGATCGTGCCATTGGCGATCTCGACGGCGTGGTCGTCGTCGGTGTACGGGATCACCGCGAGGACGGGGCCGAAGATCTCCTCCTGGGCGATGGCCGAGCCGGGGTCGACGTCGCAGAAGATCGTAGGCCTCACATACGCGCCGCCCTCGAATCCGTCCGGGCGGCCGGGGCCGCCGACGACGAGCGTGGCGCCGTCGGCGATGCCGCGCCGGATGTAGCCGTCCACGCGCTGCCGCTGGGTCTCGGAGGCGAGGGGGCCGATGCGGGTGGCTTCGTCGGCCGGGTCGCCGACGGCGAAGCCGGTGGCCGCGGCACGCAGTTTCTCGACGACGGCCTGCTGGAGGTGCTCGGGCACCAGCATCCGCGAGTAGGCGCCGCAGGCCTGGCCGCCGTTCGCCCACGCGTAGCCCAGGCCGCGGTTGACGGCGAAGTCGAGGTCGGCGTCGGCCAGGACGATGTGGGCCGCCTTGCCGCCCAGCTCGAGTGCGACGCGCTTGACGGTCCCGGAGGCCGCCGCCGAGACGCGCCTGCCGGCGGCTGTGGAGCCGGTGAACGACACCATGTCGATCTTCGGGTGGCGGGAGATGGCCTCACCGACCACCGGGCCGGTGCCCTGCACGACGTTCAGCACGCCGTCCGGGAGGCCGGCCTCGGATGCGATCTCCGCGAACATCCGGGCGCTGAGAGGGGAGAGCTCCGACGGCTTGAGGACCACCGTGTTGCCTGCCAGCAGGGCCGGGACGACCTTCGTCACGACCTGCTGGAGGGGGAAGTTCCAGGGTGTGATGGCGCCCACGACACCGATCGGCTCCCGGACGACCAGCGAGTTCTCCACCGTCTCGGTCCACTCGAACCGCTCGGCCGCGACGATCGCGGCCTGGGTCGCCGCCACTGGGAATCCGGCCTGTGCCTGGCGGGAGAAGGAGATCGGGGCGCCCATCTCCATGGTGATCGCCGCCGCGAGCTCCTCGGCGTTCTTGGCCATTCCGTCGGCTACCCGCCGCAGCACGGCGATGCGGTCCTCGGGCGAGGTCGCCGACCAGGCGGGGAAGGCGGCCAGCGCCGCGTCCACCGCCTGGTCGACGTCCTCAGGTGTGCCCTGGGCCAGGGAGGCGACCACGGAGTCGTCGGCGGGGTTCACGACGTCGAGCAGCGGCCCGGAGCCGGGGACGGCGCCGCCCCCGATCCAGTGCGTCGGGGCCGGGAAGGGAGTATCGGAATATTCGTTCATGCCGCCAGGAAACAGCGGCCGCCGCGCGGCAACCATGTCCGGCCATACCCATGATCCAGGTCACTCGACAGGCCCCCGAGGAGTCCGTCACCGTGGCGCTCCCGGCCTGTCGGGTCAGGTGGCTGCGTCGCTCCACGACGACGCCACCGCGAGGCGGTCTCCGCTGTCACGGCGGGGCAGGAGTCGCCGGTCGTGCGCGGGTCGACGTCGGTGTCCGTGAAGGCGACGCAGGCGGCCATGATCTCGGACACCTCCGCGCCGGTTCCCGTCACGGGTGGGGCCCCTGCGCGACATGAGGAGCCTGGGACTGAGCAGTGATCACCGTCAGGAACTCCTGGGGAAGCTCCCACAGGGTCTCCGTGGTTGCCGGCGCCATGATCTCCTCGGCACCCGCCGGACAGGAGAACCCCCCGCGCGGGGGCTTCGACGCGTCGGGCCCGCCTCCCTTCCGGGGAAGCGGGCCCTCGTTGCACCGGACGGCAGGCACCACGACCCGCACCGCGGCGGCCCAGACCGCAACATGCCCGGCGCCACCCGGACCAACGGCCGCTGCCACGTCCTCGCGAGCGGCCCGTGATCGCCAAAGTACGACATGCCGTGCTGCGACCTCGTTCCGGTCCGACCGGGATGGCGTCTCTGGGAGTGGTGCAACTCCGGGACGTTAGGTCCCCCGCCCTCCGCCGCTGGCTTATTGCGCGACGGCCGGTGCCCACACCCTCACGGGGTCTGGGCACCGGCCGCTCGCGGGTGCTACTTCATGCCGAAGGCCCGAGTGACGGTCTGGGTGATACCGCCCCCGTTGTGCTGCTTGGCCGTGACGCGGACGGACACGTAGTCCGCGCGGGCCGGCGCGTGGAGCTGCGCCTGCCAGGTGCCCTTGCTCTCCTTCAGGTCCTGCGGCTGCCAGGAGGCGCCGTCGTCGTAGGAGACCTCGAGCTTGACCGAGGAGACCGCGTCCTTGGCGTCGTCACTGCCGAGGACGACCGGCTTGACGGCGAAGTCCGATGTGCGTTTCGCCCGCCCGTCGAGGTCCACCGCCGTCTCGTAGTCGAGCTGGACCAGCGGGATGGCCTGGTTGTCGGCGGTGCCGGACTCGAAACTCCATTCGGTGTGCGTGGTGGAGGAGTAGGGAGTGACGTCGGTGTTCCCCCGCCCGTCGACCACCAGCCGGTAGGGGAGCTTCTGCGGGGCCAGGTCGCCCACCGAGATCTCGGAGACCGGCCTGGACTGGTACACCTTTCTGTCTCCCTGGTAGAGGGCGAAGTCATACGACATCAGGCTGGATTGGCCACTGTGGGCCGATCCTCCGTCGCCGAATGCCGTGATGGTTCCGCCCATGGCGTCGCCGACACGGTGCGGGACCTCGAAGCTGAGCAAGCGCGGTCGGATGAGGGGGCTGGACCAGTGCTCGCTCTGTACGCTGCCCGGCCGGTAGCTCACGATGTCGCTGAAGGTCGACATGCCGTCGGCGACGTCGGCGTACTGCTGCCACTTCACGCCGTCGCCGGCGGAGACCCAGTCGGTGCGGGGACCCGGTGCGACCGGCTCCCTCGGGAACGACGGGAGGCGAGTCGTTGCGCCGGCGTAGGGGTATCCGGCCGGCCAGTACACGTATGACGGACTGTCCTCGCGGCTCTCCTTGATCTGCTTGCCGGTGGGCGAGGTGAAGACGTTGTCGATGCGGGCGAGGCTGCCGGGGTCGGTCGCCGCGGAGGGGTCCTCGGGGATGCCGCCGTGGTGGTAGTCGGCCAGGTCGTACAGGTACTGGGGCGAGGGATGGGCCTCGACCTTCAGCTCGGTCTTCCCCGGGGACGTGATCTTCTTGATCAGGTCCGCGCCCTCGTCGACGGTGAGCGAGGCGACCGGTATGAGCCCCGTCGAGTGGCCGTCCGGGTTGCCGTACCAGTCGATCAGACGGCCGTCGGCGTTGTTGACCACCAGGAGCATCGCCGCTCCCGCGGCGCGGGCGGCCGCCGCCTGGTCCGCCGGGGTCACCCAGGCGTCGGCGCGGACGACCACGGCCTTGCCACGGGCGGACAGGCCGGCGTAGTCGGCGGCCCGGCCGGTGCCGGCGAAGACGGTCTCGACGTGCGAGTCGCCGTCCTGGAACGGTGCGGAGCCAGGCTGCACGAGCACGGTCTCGTCCAGGCTGCGTCCACCGTAGGTGATCTTCAGGGGGGTCTGCTTGGCGCGGATGCGGGTGGTGAAGACGAAGCTGCCCTTCTTCACCTTGCCCTTGGTGGGAAGCGCCCACAGGCTGTCGTACTCGGGCGAGGGCAGGACGATCTGATGCAGCGCCTGATGGTCGCTGGGAGTGGGCTGCGACGAGGTGAAGGAGCGGTAGAGGTCGATCCTGCTGGTGGTCACGACCGTGGGCTTGGGGGTGTCCACCTTGACCTGGCGGATGTGCGACGCGTCCAGTTCCACGTCCATGTCGCCCTTGAGGTCCACCTCGGGCGCGGTCAGTACGGCGTAGCCCAGGGAGTGCGGGCCGTTGCGGCCCTCCACATCCATCGTGGAGACGACGGTGTAGGAACCGGGGGCCCAGCGACTGGTGAGCTTGCCGTCCGGGGCCCACATAATGGTGGTGGTCCCGTCGGCGCCGGTGATCTCGACCTCACCGCTCACGGGCTTGCCGGCCTTGTCCTTCAGGCGGACCGTCAGGTCGTACTTCTCGGCCTCGACGGACATGCCCACGGCCGTGTGCACGACGCCGGCCGCGGAACGCGCGGTGACCTGGCCGGAGTACAGACCCGCCGCGAGACCCTTCGGGTCGGCGACGACCTCGACCGCCGAGGTGCCGCGGGCCGGGACCGTGACACGGTCGGCGCCCAGGGTGAACGCCCCCGCGGGCGAGGCACCGCGGTCCACCGTGAGCCGCAAGGTTACGGCGCTGTCCGTGGTGTTGGTGTAGGTGATCTTCCGCTTGACCGGATCGTGCTTGTGGTCCTTGGTCCAGCGCACCAGCCCCACGTCCACGGACCCGGTCGCGACGACCTGGTCGTGCACGTAGGCGGCGCCGACGTCCAGACGACCGGTGCCCGCCTGGTACGGAGTGTAGGCGGGGGTCGGCGCGCTGGTACTCATCAGCGCGTCCTTGATCTGCTGCCCCGACCACTCCGGGTGCTTCTGGGCCAGCAGCACCGCCGCCCCGGCGACGTGCGGCGCCGCCATCGAGGTGCCGCTTTCGGTGCGGTAGTAGCCTTCGCCGCCCGTCATGTACTGCGAACGTGCCGCCAGCACCTCGACGCCCGGCGCGGTCAGGTCGGGCTTGAGGCCGTCGTCCCTCAGCCGGGGGCCGGCCCCTGAGTTGTAGGCGAGGACGTCGGAGGAGTCCACCGAGCCGACGGTGAGCGCGGCGTCCGCGGTGCCCGGCGCACTCACGCTGTAGGGGTCGGTGCCCTCGTTGCCCGCGGCGATGACGAACAGCGCGCCCGTCTCGGCGGTCAGCTTGTTCACGGCCTGGCTCATGGGATCGTCCTGGGTGTGGTATGTCCCTATGCCCAGGCTCATGTTGATCACCTTGGCATGCTCGGTCCGCGCCGCCCACTCCATGCCCGCGATGATCCCCGAGTTGGGACCGGAGTTGTCGTCTCCGAGGACCTTCCCCACGATCAGGTCCGCGTCGGGGGCGACTCCCCGTTCCTTCCCACCGGAGGCGGCGCCGGTCCCGGCGACGGTGGAGGCGGTGTGGGTGCCGTGGCCGTTGCGGTCGAGGACCTCCTGGCCCTCGACGAAGCTGTGGGACGCCACTACGCGATTGACCAGGTCAGGATGGGTGAAGTCCACCCCTGAGTCCAGAACGGCGACCCGGACGCCGGCGCCCGTGCCACCGGCCTTCCTCGCCTCAGGAGTGCCGATCTGGGCGTTCGACTCCGCCATGGTCGCCTTCGCCTTGGCGTCGAGCCACACTTCGTCCACGCCGGCGGCGAACGCGGGGGCACCCGTATCGTCCGCGCTTCCAGCGATCCGTGCCGCCGACCGCGCGACGTTCTGGCCGCTGGTGTCGGTGAGCGCCGACCAGAAGCTGGCGGCCTTCGACCGCTGGGCCTTGACGGCCGCTCCGTTGATGGACGGCAACTGGAGGGTGGCCTTCGCCCCGGGCAGACTCGCACCGGACGGCAGTGCGTCCTTCGCGGCAGCGCTCTTGCGAGCGACCGCGCCTTCGGACTGAGTGACGATCAGCGGCAGCGTGTTGACGTGGGCGTCGTCGTAGCCCTGGGCAACCAATTGCGTAACATTGAAGAGCTGCTTGTCCAGCCGACCAGTGGCGATGTAGGGCATCGCCTCATCGGGGTACACGTAGGTGTCGCCGTTCTCGACGGCGACACGCACCGAACCCTTGGCACCCGCCGCACGCTGGACGTCGTCCACCGACACCGCACCACCGGGCTCCTGAGCCGCCTTCACCTTGTCACCGGTGATCAGCGTCACCGAGACCGGCACCCGGTGCGCGCTGCCCTGTCCGGCTGCGGCGGCATACGACGGTAGGGAAGACGTGGCGCCGGACGCGGTCGGAGAGACTATGAGGCCGGCAACGACAGTCGCGGCAAGGGACACCGCAGATCTTCGGGGAGATGGAACTCGCAACAAACCCTCCATGATCAGTGTTCGGAGCGCATCTGACCATCGCTGGCGAGGATTTGTAAAGTCATTGAACTTATGGCTGCAAGTCGATAGCCTGCGAGGCTTTCGCGCCCCCTCGTCAAGGGGCCGGCGACGGCCGTGTGGCGGAGGACGGCCGCGATTGTCCGCCCCGCGACGGGCTGCGAAAGAGAGGCTGTTGTGACCCCTTTCTGGGGATGGTGAACGTTTCGGTACGTCACCCGACCGGCGGCCGTCCTGCTTTCCACGGCCTTTTTACACAGGCGAAACATCGCGGTATCACCGCCTCCACGCAGTCCCTGTTGCATCGCCGTCTGGAAACACGCGCAATGGCCCCACGACGTGACGATCTCGCTCCGCCGAGGCAGGCGATCATCCATGAGCACCGGGCTGCGCCGCGCGCGGGAGCCGACCACCGTGCGGTGGCTCGCACCCGTGGGGACGGCGTGCGTCCGCTGCCTTCGGTGGGCGCCGTGTGCATCGGGCGCCGGCTTCCCCCGCACCGCCCGGCTCGACCCGCCGGCGGCCTCCGGGCGGCAGACCGCTTTCCTGCGGCGCGCCCACCGGCGCCACTGACTTCGGCTGGTCAGGGTGACGTTGGGATGTCGAGGGTCGGGCGGGTGCCGACTATGAAGCTGTCGAGTCTCTCTGCTGGACAGTCCGTACCTGATCGAGGAATGAGGTCTTCCCGCGCCTGCCGTGCTCCTCTCCGGCCGCGGGCACTACTGGATTGCGCTCGACTACCGGCATCCGGCCGAAACGGGGAACCATGGGTGACGCGGTTCGACATCGACCGTAATGAAGAGCTCGCCCTCGCCCCGGACTTCCGATCCTTCGTCGAGAGCCTTACCTCCGCCGGTGACTTCGACACCGAAGACATATCCGACTGACGTGTGACCGAGGCATTGCCCATCGGCGCACAACACCAGCTCAGACATCACAGCAGGGCGAACGTTGCCCGATGCGGCATAGCCATGTAGGACACGGTCTTACTCGCCTAAGCGCCTGGTTCGGGTGGGGGTTGGCTTGCCGTCGGCAAGGTAATGGCGCGACAAAAATGACGGACGTGTGTCACGCAGTCGAAGCGTCGCCGGTCTGAGTGGGCATGAGTCAATCCCTTGAATCGAAGACCGGTGTCGACGGCCCGGTGACCGTCGTCAAGAGCTACATCGTGCCGGCGGACGAAGCCGACCACTTCACGGAGGCGTATCAGGAGAACGCCAGGATCATGTCCACCCAGCCCGGCTTCGTCCGCTCCCGCCTGCACCGTCCGCTGGCCGATGCGCCCGAGACTCGGTTCCTCCACATCGCCGAGTGGACCTCGGGCACCGCTCTCGACAAAGCGACTGGGAACCCCGAGTGGCACGCCGCGCTGCAGCGCCTCTTCGACGATCCGCGCCTTCACATCACCTCGGAACCCGCCAGTTACCGCGTTGTTTCCGAGCTCAACGCTTCCTGACAACACGCCGACAGCACCATCCGGTCAATATCCATGGGTCATGCTCACGCCGCGCGTACGGTGTCGTGAGTCCGAAGACCGCACCAGGGATGAATCCCCCGACTGGCGCGGTGAGGCCTGCACCGGGTGTGACCCCGGCTACTGCTGACTTCGCAGTCCCAGGAACGTACGCGCAGGGCACAGGTGCAACCGCTTGCCGCGGGGTCGGATCCGTCCTGTGCGACCCGGCCCCGCGCGGAATCCGCGTTCCGGCAGGATAGGCGCATGCATCTCGATGTCCTGCGAATCCGTGACGACTTCCCCGCGCTGAGGGAAAGGGTGGCCCACTTCGACGGGCCGGGCGGCTCACAGGTGCCCCGCCAGGTCGCCGAGGCGATGGCCGCGGTGATGTGCTCGGGCATCTCCAACCGGGGCTCGGTGACGGCAGCCGAGCGCCGTGCCGAGCAGGTCGTGCAGGAGGCGCGGCAGGCCATGGCGGACCTTCTCGGCTGCGAGCCGCGCGGCGTCGTCTTCACCCGGTCGGCGACGCAGGCGGCGTACGACGTCTCCCGTGCCCTGGCGCGGCAGTGGACAGCCGGTGACGAGGTGGTCGTCACCCGTCTGGACCACGATGCCAACATCCGGCCGTGGATCCAGGCCGCGGAATCCGCCGGTGCGGCGGTGCGGTGGGCCGCGTTCGATCCCGGGAGCGGCGAGTTGAGCGTCGACGCCCTGCGGGAACAGCTGTCCGGCCGGACCCGGCTGGTGGCGGTCACCGGGGCGTCGAACCTGCTGGGCACACGCCCCGACGTGGCGGCGATCGCCGCGGCCGTCCACGAGGTCGGAGCCCTGCTGTACGTGGACGGGGTACACCTGACGCCGCACGCGCCGGTCGACCTGGCCACCCTGGGCGCCGACTTCTTCTCGTGTTCGCCCTACAAGTTCTTCGGCCCCCACCATGGTGCCGTGGTGGCCGATCCGGGACTGTGGGAGGAATTGCGACCGCACAAGCTGCTGCCTTCCAGCGATGCCGTGCCGGAACGCTTCGAGCTGGGCACTCTGCCGTACGAGATGCTCGCGGGCACCACCGCGGCCGTGGACTACATCGCCTCACTTGCGTCCTCCGCGGGCGACCGGCGCAGCCGGGTGCTGGAGTCGATGCGAGCGGTCGAGGCATACGAGCAGAAGCTGCTGAGGCGGCTGCTGGAGGGGCTGTCGGGCATCGGCAGGGTGCGGCTGTACGGTGCGCCGGCACGCCGTACGCCGACGGTGTTCTTCTCCGTGGAGGGAGTGCCCGGGCGGGAGGTCTACGAGCGGCTGGCGCGGCGCGGTGTGAACGCTCCCGCGGGCAACTTCTACGCGCTGGAGGCATCGCGGCTGCTGGGGCTCGGCGACACCGGCGCGGTGCGTGCCGGGCTCGCCCCGTACGTCGACGACGAGGACGTGCAGCGGCTGATCGACGGTGTCGCGGAGGTGGCCGGGTGACCCGCGGAGTACGCCGCGGCGCTCGCAGGGGCGGGGGACCAGGCCGCGCTGGACCTCGATGAGGCACCGGCTTCGCGCTGCGACCGTGGCGCGCCCGACTACGCACGCCGCCCCCGTTGACCCGGCCATGTAGCGGTTTCACGAAGCACTCCGCGTCTGCGGCCCGATGATCAAGGAACTCATTCCCGTGCGGTTCGGCGACGGCACCATGAGCGCCGTCGACTTCCGTTCGGACGTCCGGCGCGTTCCCGATCGGGCAGGCGAACGGTCGGTGGCCGTCTTCGACGGCGAGTTCCCGCTTTTCGCGTGGTCCGGCCCATTTTCGGAGGGCGGCCCGGCCCTCGCTGAACGGTGCGGGACCAGGCGCGCGCCTCCCGGGGGAGGCCCGTCACGTGCCGTCATGTCCGGGGTCCTGTACGCCCCGGGGGTCGCGCCGTCAGGCCGGCGCCCGGTACAGGTCGCCGGGTTAGACTCGCGCCCCGGACGCGAGAAGGAGCGGACACGTGAGCGCAGCACCCATACGGTTCGGCATCGTGGGCAGTGGCTGGCGGGCCGAGTTCTTCGCCCGGCTGGCGAGGGCGCTGCCCGAACGGCTGGCGGTGGCCGGCGTGGTGACGCGCTCGGCCGAACGAGCCGCCCGGGTGGAGGCGGAGTGGGGGGTGCCCGCCTACCGGACGGTCGCTGAACTGTACGGTAGAGAACCGGAGTTCGTGATCCCATCGGTGCCGTGGGAAGTGACGCCGCAGGTCGTACGGGAACTCGTCGAGCACGAGGTGCCGGTCCTCGCGGAGACACCGCCGGCGCCCGACGTGAGCGGTCTTCGGAATCTGTGGGACGCCGTGGGAGGGGCGACGCGCGCCGGGGGTGGCGCACTCGTCCAGGTCGCGGAGCAGTACACACTGATGCCCGGCCACGCCGCTCGTATCGCCCTCGTCCGAGAGGGGGTGATCGGCGAGGTGACGTCGGTCCAGGTGTCCTCGACGCACATGTACCACGCGATGTCACTGATCCGGCACACGCTGGATGTCGGTTGCGGGCCCGTGACGGTGTCGGCCCGGGCCTTCACCGCCCCGCTCGCCGACCCGCTGTCCCCAGGCGGCTGGTCGGCCGACCTCACGCCCAAGGACGCCGTCACCACTCTGGCTCTCCTGGACTTCGGCGGGGCCCGTACCGCCCTGTACGACTTCACCGACAACCAGTGGTGGAATCCGCTGCGCGCCCGCCGGATCGTGGTGCGCGGCTCGCTCGGCGAGATCGTGGACGACACGGTGGTGCGGATGGCCGATCCGCGCACGCCGGTGGAGTCGCCGCTGGTGCGTCGCCGCACGGGCACCGACCTCAACCTCGAAGGTGCGGAGGTGCACCACATCTCGTTCGACGGACGGGTGGTGTGGCGCAACGACTATCTGGGCGCGAGCCTGTCCGAGGACGACCTGGCCGTGGTGGACCTGCTGTGCCGTACGGGCGCATGGGTCCGGGACACCGGCCCGGAACCGTATCCGCTGGCCGAGGGCTGCCAGGACCATCTGCTGGCGTTGGCCGTCGAGGAGTCGGCGCTCACCGGGGCCCCGGTGACGACCTCGGTGGAGGCGTGGGCGGCCCGCTGATCCCGCCGGCCGCCCGGCCCCCTTCGGGCCCGCCCGCGACCTCGCCGCCGCCGTCCGCTGCTGCGAACGGCTCGTCCACCCGACCACACGGGACACGGTCGTGGCGGGCTCACCCGGCCGACGCACGGGGGGTTCGCGTCACGGTACGGTACTGTGCCCGCATCCGCAGATCGCGTGGCCTCAAGGTCATGGCGAGGGCGGGGCGGGTTCTGTGGCCGGGCAGGTGTGCCAGACGCCAGCGGGCGGCGATGGTCGCAAGGGCGAGGGTCGCCTCGGTCGTGGCGAAGGTGTCGCCGATGCATTTGCGGGCGCCTGCCGCGAAAGGAATGAGGGCATGGCGGGGCGGCTGAGGGCGCCTGGGATCCCAGCGGTCGGGATCGAAGCCTTCGGGGTTGTCGTAGAGGTCGGGCCTGTGGTGGATGAGGTAGGCGCTGTAGGCGACGGTGGCGCCGGCCGGCAGTGAGTGCCCGCCCAGTTCGGTGTCGGCCGAGACCAGACGAGTGATGAACCAGCCCGGTGGGCGCAGTCGCAGGGTTTCAGTGATGACTCGTGCGGTCAGTGTCAGGTCGGGCAGGTCCGTGTGGGTGGCGGCGGCACCGCCCAGGACCGTGTCGACCTCGGAGTGGACCCGCTGCTCGATCTCGGGATGCCGGGCCAGCAGATCCAGGGCCCAGCCCACGGTGCCCGCTGTGGTCTCCGTCCCGGCCAGGAAGAACGCGATGGTCTGGTCGCTGATTTCCGCGGTGCTCATGCCACGGCCGTCCTCTTCGGGGTCGCGGGCCGCGATCAGAGCCGAGAGCAGGTCGCCCTGGTCGGTGCCCTCCGCGAGACGCTGGGCGATGATCTGGTCGAGGGTGTCGCGCAGGCGGGCACGGGCACGCAGGTAGGAACGGTTGCGTGGGGTGGGGAGCCGGTCCAACGGGGGGATCATCAGCATACGGCGGCCCATGCCGTTGATGAGGGTGGTGACATCGTCGAGGATCCGGCCGAGCTCGGCTGAGGGCAGACTGCGGCAGAAGAAGGCGGCAGCCGCGGCCTTGGAGGCGATCGCCATCATCTCGTTCGGTATCTGCAGGACCTGTCCGGCCTGCCAGGCGGCGGTGCGCTCATCGATGCAGCCCGTCATGGTGTCCGCGTAGCTGTGGAGACGGGTGGGGTGGAAGGCCGGCTGGATCATGCGTCGCTGCCGACGATGCGCGCTGTGCGGACAGGTGGGGAGCCCGTTGCCCGCTACTTCCCGCGCACGATCGTAGACGGGACCGCCCTTGTCGAAGACGCGGTCGTTGATGAGGACTTGACGGGTCAGTTCCGCGTCGCAGAGCACGACGACGGTAAGGGGCCCCAGCCGGATTCGGACCAGGTCCCCGTGGGCGGGCAGGGAGGTCAGGAACGTCAACGGATTCCGCAGCAACTGCACCAGGTGACCGACCAGAGGAAGCGCGTCGGGGGCAGAGGGGATCGAACGCAGGTCCTTCATGTGTGCTCCGAAGCCGCGTGTAGGGGTGGTCAGTCGGCACGCTCGTGGGCGGCCGAGGCACCGGTGGGCAGCGCCTGCCACCACCAGCCGATGCAAGGGATGTCCGAAGGCGCGCCGGTCGCGCTGGGAGTGGTCGTGACGGGGCTCGTTGCCACACGTACGGCGCCGGGGTGGCGGCCGTCGGGATCGGTGTAGCGGCCTGCCCGTACGCCCCATTCGTAATTGCCGCGGATGAGGCAGGTCAGGTTGGACAGATAGCGGCGCAGCGGCTCGGAGGCGGTCGGCTGGACCATGTCACGAACCTCGATGAAGCGGGCCAGGATACGGTCGCGCAGGGCGACAGCCTGCCTCTGGGCGTCCTGCTGGGTGCATCCGGGCCGGGCCTGGTAGAGGCCGACCAGATTCAGGACGGGCCCCGTCTCGGCCGGATGCCGGGCGGCGTACCACAGTTCCTTGCCGTAGGAGAACAGGTCGTCGTCGAGGGCGGCGACCGTGCTGGCCATCTCGGTGAGCGCGTGCACGGCGGGGGCGTTGATCTCCTGATCGGAGATGTCGTCCACCTCGCTGACCTGGAACCAGGCGAGGGTCGGGAATCCGGCGACGTACAGGAGGCGGGTGTAGAGGTAGTCGTTGAGGCTGGGCATCAGACGCTGCCGGCGGGCCGCGCGTTCCCACGCCACGCCCAGGTACCAGGAAAGGTGCGCGTCCACCAGGCGGCGACGCTGGGTCGGAGAGGCCAGGTGGTGCAGCCGATCGGCCAGCTCCCTGACGGGCCCGGCAAATGGATTCCGCGGCGGCAGCAGGCCCGCGGTCGGGCTCTCCAGTGTGCGGATGACGCGTACGGCCAGGTCCAGGAAGGAGAAGGCGTCCTCAGGGGATTCCTCGTCGCAGGCGAAGTCGTCGAACACGAACATCGTGTACGTCCAGTCCACGGCCATCTGGAGCCGCTCCGTGCCGGCGTCGGGGCAGTTGCCCGCGAAGAACAGGGCGGACTTGGTGCCCGCGACCCGTTCGCGGCGTCCGGGACCGCGGCACAGGCCGTGCCGCTCCATGAAGGCCAGGCCCCGCTCCTCGAGCAGCCCGACCTCCGGATGGCGGCGCCAGGACATGGGGAAGTACATCGCCGGCAGTCGCATCACGATGTCCGGGCCGCCTCCGACGGAATCGCGGGAGTCCGGGGTGGAGGGGGCGGTGTACTCAGCCACGGTGCTCTCCTCCGCTGACGCGCGTTCATGCGCGGCCCGGGACGTGTCGTCGAGTTGATGCCGCGTCATGCCGCGCGCTCCACGACGCTGTGCACCAACCTCCGGGCCGCGTCGGCAGCGGGTGCCGGGAAGGCCGCGCCGGCCAGGGCTTGGAGTGCCTGCTGATGTCGCAGCCGGATCATGTCTTCGACCGTGTCCACGGCTCCGGTCTCCCTCAGGACACGTCGAACCTGCTCCGCCCCGTGCTCGTCGAGGTCCGGCCGGCCTGTCAGGGTGTCCAGGACACGCCGCTGCCGGGTGTCCGCCCGCTGATACGCCAGGGCCATCAGGACCGTCGGCTTGGCCTGACGAAGATCGTCCAGCACCGGCTTCCCGGTCTGTTCGGATGCACCGAACACGCCCAGCAGGTCGTCGCGCAGCTGGAAGGACTCCCCGGCCGGGAGCGCGAAGGCGCTCAAGGCCGCGCGCAGTCCCTCTCCGGCTCCGGCCAGGGCGGCACCCAGGTGCAGGGGCCGCTCGAAGGTGTACTTCGCCGTCTTGTAGCGCGCTACCCGTAGCGCCGACTCCACCCCGCCGCGCGCGTCCACGCTAGTGGTCAGATCGAGGTACTGGCCGTAGACGATCTCCGTGCGCATCACGTCGATCACCGGCATCACCGCGGCCAGCTCGGCCGCAGACAAGCCGGCCGAGTGCAACAGCTCATCGGACCACACCAGCGCCAGGTTGCCCGCCAGTATGGCCGCCCCTGTCCCCACATCGTCGCGAGCCGGGTGATCGGGGTAGCGTGCCGCCATGGCCCGGTGCACGGTCGGTGCCCCGCGGCGCAGCTCGCTGCGGTCCATGATGTCGTCGTGTATCAGTGCGAAGGCGTGGAACAGCTCCAGCGATGCCGCCGTCCGCAGCACGGCGTCGGAGACCGTCGTCTTCCCGCCGGCGTGCCAGCCCACCAGGCACAGCATGGGACGAAGCCGCTTCCCGCCGCGGGTGACGAAGTCGCTCACGACCTCGGCGAGGTCGAAGGTCCCTTGGGCTTCTCTCCCGGCACCGCGAAGGCGGGAGCCGAAGAAGTCGTCCAGGACCGCATCGACCATCGACCGTACAGCTTGAAGATCCAGCGCCGACGCTCTGGACGGGCCAGCGGTTCCCCCCACACTCGCACCTCGCAGACCCCGAAACCAGCCGCCCCCACCATGCTGCCCGGTCTGCGACCAGTCCAACGGATCCGGAGCGGCGCACGGGAGCATCGGGGGCGCGGCAGGTGGCAATCGCCGGTCGGCGAGCGCGGTCGTGATCGCGCCGACCTCGGACGTGGCTTGCCTACGGCCCACGGATCCTACGTCGCCGACGAGTTCGGCGGCCAGGCCCACACCGGCCTGCCGGTACGACGGCGCTCTCTCCGGCCGCTGCGAGCGACCCGCCTCGTCGGTCGAGGCATGTCACCAGATGAAGGTCGGGTTGCGTGTCAGGGCCGTCATTGGACGGGCGGTTAACGGACGCCGGGGATGTGAACAGTGCGGCTGGACCGTAACGGCTGATCAGCGGCTGAGGTCCAGCCTCGGCACCCGCGATAGCCGTATAAAAGCCCACCAACTCGCGGAGTGGTCATGTCATTTGACCGCCCCCGTCGCAGGGCGGGAAGTTCACCTGTGACCGCGAGCATCTGCGGCCATGAGCAACCTCAGTCGCCGTATCTTCATCCTAGGCGGGCTCACCACCGCGAGCGTCGCAGCGCTCCAAATCGGGGCGATGGCCCAGCCGTCGGCCGCCGCCACCACTCCCTTCCCCTTCACGCTCGGTGTCGCCTCCGGCGAACCGGACGACAACAGCGTGGTTCTCTGGACGCGTCTGGCGCCCGCACCGACCAACGCGGACGGTCAGGGCGGCATGCCCAACGCCGACGTCACCGTCGACTGGCAGGTGTCGACCAACCAGAACTTCACCAACCTCGTCAGCTCCGGTACCTCCACCGCGCGCTACGCACAGGCCCACGCGGTGCACGTGCTGGCCGGCGGACTCGCCCCGGACTCGGAGTACTACTACCGGTTCCGGGCCCAGGGATTCATCTCCCCGGTGGGCCGGACCCGCACCGCGCCGGCTCCGAGCACGGTCGGGCGCGACTTCACGATGGCCTTCGCCTCGTGCGCCCACTACGAGCAGGGCTACTACACCGCCTACCGACGCATGGCCGACGACCGCCCCGACCTGATCCTGCACCTGGGCGACTACATCTACGAGGGCGGCGCCACCTCCGGCGCCGTGCGCCAGCACCTCGGCAGCGAGATCGTGTCGCTGGCCGACTACCGCCGCCGCTACGCGCTCTACCGCAGCGACCCCGACCTGCAGGCCGCGCACGCGATCGCGCCGTGGCTGGTCGTGCCGGACGACCACGAGGTGGAGAACAACTACGCCAACATGGTCCGCGCCGACAGCAGCCCCGCGTTGACGGCGGCCCAGTGGACCGCGCGACGCACCGCCGCGTACCAGGCCTACTTCGAGAACATGCCCCTGCGGGCCGCCGCGACCCCCTCCGGCAACAGCATCCAGCTCTACCGCCGGGTCCGCTGGGGCACCCTCGCCACGTTCCACATGCTCGACACCCGCCAGTTCCGCGACGACCAGGCCTGCGGCGACGGGACGAAGGTCTGCGCCGACGCCGATCTGCCGTCCCGTTCCATCACCGGCGCGGCTCAGGAGGCATGGCTGCTCGACGGACTGGGCCGGCGTCTGGGCACCTGGGACCTCATAGGCCAGCAGGTCTTCTTCGCCCGCAACGTGAACTCGGCGGGTGCGATGAACATGGATGCCTGGGACGGGTACCGGGGCAGCCGGGCGCGGATCCAGCAGGGCATCATCGACCGCGGCGTACGCAACCCGGTGGTCCTCACCGGTGACGTGCACGCGTCATGGGGCAACGACCTCAAGGCCGACTACGCCGATCCGTCGTCGGCGACGATCGGCTCCGAGCTCGTCTGCACCTCCATCACCAGCACCGGCAACGGGAGCGCCACCACGACGATCCCCAACGGATCGCTCAACCCGCATCTGCGCTTCTACTCCGAACGCCGCGGCTACGTCCGCACGCACATCACGCCCTCGCAGCTCACAGCCGACTTCCGGTCGGTGGCGACGGTGACCGAACACGGCGCGCCGGCGACCACCGCCCGGACCTTCGTCATCCACGACGGAAAGCCGGGGTTGGCCGATGCGTAAGCTCTCCGTACTCGGCGCGGCCGTAGCCGGCCTGGTCGCCGTCCTCGCCACGGTCGCCCCGGCCTCGGCGGCCGGTCCCTCGTCCTGGGCGACCGCGAACAGCGACTCCGCCGGTGACCAGGACACCCCCTCGATCGCGGCCAACCGCCTCGGCGACACCGCGGTGGTGTGGGAGGACGACCGCGACTCGACCAATCCGGGCGACAACGCGCACAGCGACGTGTGGGTGCGGATGTACCGCAACGGCGTCTCCGCCTACGAGAAGAAGCTCTCGGCCGGCGGGACCTCGGGCGTGGCCTGGCGGCATCTCCAGCCCGACGTGGGAATCGACGACCGGGGCAACGCCGTCGTCGTGTGGGCGGAGGACCCGGACGGCAACGGGTTCTACAACGTCACCTACCGTGTGCTCTCCCCGGCCGGGGCGCTCCTCGGCTCCGGCCAGGCCAACGCGAGCGCCGACGGCCAGCAGATCCATCCGCGCGTCGCCGTCGATCCGGACGGCGCGCCCAACAGCACCACGACGGTCGCGTTCTCCGTGGTGTGGGAGGACATCCAGGGCACGGCGGCGGCCACGGTGAAGGCGGCCGGATTCACCGGGACCACGACCAAGGCCTACGAGGCGACCGTCAACGCGGCCGGCGGCGCGCACCACAACCCCGACGTCGCGACCTCCGCCTCGGGCGACGCCGTCGTCGTCTGGGACGAGGACACCGACAACGACGGCGTCTACCAGATCGGTCTGGTGAAGCTGGCCAAGGCGAACGGGGCGGTCGCACTCAGCCGCCGCAGTGCCAACAGCCTCGGCGACAGGCAGCAGCAGCGCCCGGCCGTGGCCGCCGACTTCAACGGCGACTTCGCCGTGGCGTGGGAGTCCGATCACACCGGGACCCGTGGCGTGTGGGCCCGATCGTTCACCGCGACCGGCACCGCCGGCTCGGCCGAGGTCGAGGTCTCCGGCGGAGCCGGAGCGGGCAACCCCACCGTCGGCATCGACGACCAGCGCGACGCCGTGGTCGGCTGGAGCGTCGCCGGCACCGATCCGGCGGTCTGGGCCCGGGGCCTCAACCCCGACGGCACCTTCGCGGGCCGGTTGCCGGCCCAGTCCGTCAGCCAGGTCACGACCGGTCGCCAGGAGCAGCTCTCGCTGGCTTCGTCCCCGTTCGGCGCACTGTCCATGGCATACACCGATGACAACGACGGCAACACCTTCGACCAGGTCCTGCTGAGTCCGGGGGCGGCCAACTCGGACTGGTGACGTCCTCTCGGGCTGCCCCGGGTGAGGAGAGATCCGGCAGTAGGTACCGGAACCGCGCGAGCACGCGGTCCTCCGGCACCGCTGTCGGATCACCGCCGTGGGGCGGCCCGAAATCGCTCGTGCCGCGTCGCGGCCTTCAGGTGTCAGCCGAGGCCCTCCCGCCCATGCACTCGGTTCCCGTCCAGATGAGGACGCGGTCATCGACGGCTTCCGCAGGAGCGATGACGTGATCAGGTCCGTCGATCGACAGGGTGAGAGCACGTGGTGGTCGGCCCCGTGCGGCCTGACTTCTGGACGGGCGGGGGAGAGCCGCGGGACCCGGCCCTGTGGTCGGGGACGACCTGGGGATTCACGCCGTGGGGCGGTGCTCGCCGGAGTGGTCGGCGCAAGGCCTGTGCCGCGCCCGCCGACGGCGTCACTCCGCCCGAGGTCGGTGCCGGGGACGTTGAGCCGTTCCGGCGCGAGGCGGCGCCGAGATGTCCCGTTGCCGTCCCCGCAGGCGGTTTCGCCGTGGTCTCCGCCCCACCGGACATCACCGCCCTCCGGACGGGCGGAGGCAGCGAGGCGGAGTGTGCGGGACGAGAAGACGCTTTCGTCCACATGTCCGAGGTTGCCACCCTTCATCGAAGGGGTTCCCACCTGTGAGGGAGGTGCGTCCTCTCACCCCAAGAGGGGACTGTTTGGTCCCAAAAATCGGCCCGATCTGCGGTATCTTTGGTGGGCGGTCCCAGGCGGACAGCCGAGCAGCGAAGTCGCACAAGGATCTCCAGGGCGGTAGGCACTATGCACGCAGGCGTCGAGTTCTCAGTGCTCGGCCCGGTCCGGCTGTACAAAGAGGGGGTCGAGGCCGGGGCCGGCCAGCCGAGGCAGTGCGCCGTGCTCGCTTCGCTGCTGTTCCGGGCGGGCAGGCCCGTAAGCCTCTCGAGGCTGGTGGAGGACGTGTGGGGCGAAGACGCCCCACCGTCGGCGGTGGGCTCCGTGCGCACGTACGTCTACCGGATCAGGCAGGCACTGGGGGAGCACAGCGACAGCTCCGTGAGCCTGGTCGACGGGGGCTACCTGCTGCGCATCCGACCGGACGCCCTGGACCTGAACAGGTTCAAGGAGAAGACGGCGAGGGCCAGGGAGGCCCGAGGCACCGGCGACCTGGCGTCCGCGGCGAGCCTGCTGACGGAGAGCCTCGAGATGTGGAAAGGAGTGCCCCTCGCGGGGGTCCCCGGGCCGTTCGCGGAGCAGCGGCGCGGCGTCCTCGGAGAGCTGCGCCTCGCCTGTGCGGAGGAGCGGCTCGCCTGCGACGTGGACAGAGGGCACTACATCGAGGCCGTCACAGAACTGTCCGCCCTGCATGTGGAGCATCCACTTCGGGAGCGCATATGCGGCCTGCTGATGACCGCGCTCTACGGTGCCGGGCGGCAGTCCGAGGCCTTGACGATCTACCACGCGACCAGTCACCTGCTGCGTCAGAGCCTCGGCGTCAGCCCGTCGCAGGATCTGCAGCAGGTCCACGAGCGCATCCTCTCGGGCCGATTTCAGCTGCCACCGAGCGCCGAGCACTCGAAGGGCGCGCCACGGACGCCTCGGCTTCACGTGCCGGCTCAGCTCCCAGCCGCCCTGCCGAGCCTCGTCGGTCGCGAGAGCGAGCAGGAACAGGTCGAACGCTTGTTCACCGCTGCGGAGGCGTCTTCCTCCGTGGCCATCTGCACGGTCGGCGGACTGGCCGGAGTGGGAAAGACAGCTTTCGCCGTCACCGCCGCCCATCGCCTGGCCGACCGCTTCCCCGACGGCCAGCTCTTCGCGGACCTGCAGGGAGCCGGACCGGAGGCCGAGCCGCGGGACCCCGCGCACGTGCTGGAGGGCTTCCTGCGGTCCTTGGGGGTCCGGCTCGAGGACATGCCCGAGACAGCGCAGGCACGAGGGCTCATGTTCCGCGGCTTGCTGGCCGACCGGCGAGTGCTCGTGGTCCTCGACAACGTATGGAGCACGGACCAGCTGAAGCATCTCCTCCCCGGAAGCGCCGGCTCCATGGCCCTTGTCACCAGCCGCATGCAGCTGCACGCGCTCGTCGCCGCGTACCAGGCGCTTCCCCTGACACTCGGGCCCCTGAGCCTGAGCGACGCACGCACCCTCCTCGAACGCCGGCTCGGCGCGGCGAGGACGGCGGCTGAACCAGAGGCCGTCGACCGCATCATCCGGCTGGCCGGGCAGCTGCCTCTGGCGCTGGCCAACGTCGCCGCCCGCGCGGCGTATCGGCCGCAGCTGCGTCTGGCGGGCCTGGCCGACGAGTACGAGGCGCCGGAGCGCAGCATCCTGGACGCCTTCGCGAGCGAGGAGGACCGGGCGCTCGACGTCCGCGAGTCCATCACCCGCTCGTACCGCCTGCTCGACACGGAGACAGCCGCGCTTTTCCGCGACCTGAGCGCCTGTCCGGACCCTGTGTTCGCGGCATCGCAGATCGCGAACCTGGCTGGACGGCCCGAGGGCCGGGTCCGCCAGGTCTTGTCGCGCCTGACCCGAGCGCACCTCGTCTCGGAGGTCGGCCCGGGTCGGTACAGCTGGAACCGGCTTGTGGCCGCGTACGCGGTGGAGAAGGCGGGGCGAGGGTTATTCGACCGGGCGGCCGGCCCGTTCGCGGCGCGAGCGGGGGCCGGCATCGATGCTGTTGTCACAGGGGGCACCCTGCTGAGACGACGGCACGGCCGGTAGCCGAGACCGGGCGGTTCCCGAAGCGGGCGCGTGCCCTATCGGGCGGCGCCGTCATGCGCTGCCCGGCAGGCGGCGTGCGCGCGTGTGTGCGGCGGCGTCCTGGGCTCGGAGGGGGCGCTGCATTGGTTGCATCAGACCGTACAGCGGATCTACGCAGTTTCCGCGCGGTAGTTGGCGGAAGACCAGAGGTGGCAAGCAGGACGAGTCTGCGCAGCTCCCGTTGCCGGACCGCGGGGCCGCTGCGATCGGGGCCGTAGATGCCTCGTAGAGCCGCTGTAGATCCTGCGGTGGCAGGCTCGAGTGCACACAGGCAAGCACACAGGCAAGTTGTGTTCGCCGTTCAGTGGAGAGTGATTCGTATGGCCACGGACTTCGAAGGTAAGAAGCTCGTCGTGATCGGCGGCGCCAGCGGCATGGGCCTCAAGGCCGCCGAGGACGTGATCGCGGCGGGTGGCAGCGCGGTGATCGTCGGCCGCCCGGGCCGGAAGCTCGACGACGCCGTCGCAGGCCTGTCGCGCTCCGGCAGCGCATGGTCGATCGAGGCCGACCTGGCGGACCGGGACCAGGTCGTAGAGGCACAGAAGCAGTTGGCGGAGGACCACCCCGACGCCACCCTCCTCGTCAACTCGGCGGGTTTCTTCCTGCCCAAGCTGTTCCTCGACTACGAGGTGGCGGACTACGACTCCTACCACGACCTCAACAGGGCGACGTTCTTCCTGACTCAGACCATCGTTCGGGGCATGGTCGCCGGCGGCCAGGGCGGCGCCATCGTGAACGTGGGGAGCATGTGGGCGCACCAGGCCATCGCCGTGACACCGTCATCGGCCTATTCGATGGCCAAGGCCGGGCTGCACGCCCTTACACACAACCTGGCCATCGAGCTCGCCAGCGAGGGCATCCGTGTGAACGCCGTGGCTCCCGCCGTCACCAGGACGCCCCTGTTCGAGAAGGTCTTTCCCGCGGACCAGTTGGACGATGCGATGGAGCAGCTGAGCGGCCTGCACCCGCTCGCCCGGGTCGGCACCCCGCAGGACGTGGCCTCCGCGATCGTCTTCCTGCTTTCGTCGGCCTCGAGCTGGACCACAGGCGCCATCCTCAACGTCGACGGCGGAGTCATGGCAGGCCGCTACTAGACGTATCTCTCACGCCCCGCCCGGGGCGGTCACCCCGGGCGGAGCGGCCAACATGCGTCGACGAAGGCTGCCCGCGCACCAACGAGCCCGTGTGGCAGGCCACCTGAGAAGCGACGTACCCAAGGGGCCCGCAAGGGCCCCGCTGGACGAACAAGGACGGCGACGAGCATGGCGTTGATATCGCGCGGCTTTCACGGCAGAAGGCCGTCGGCCGGCACGAAGCTGCCACCCGGGCAGTACGAGACGACTGGCTTCCCGGTGCTGTCCGCCGGGCCCACTCCCCGCATCCGGCAGGACGATTGGAAGCTGTCCGTGACCACGGAGGCCGGGGCGCAGCACGTGTGGGACTGGGCAGGCCTGATGGCACTGCCGGCAGAGTCCCCGACCGTCGATCTGCACTGCGTGACGAAGTGGTCGAGATTCGGCACCGAATGGCGAGGCGTGTCGCTGGACGTTCTGCTCGCGGACGTGGAGACGACCGCGGAGCACGTTCTCGTCACCTCGTACGGCGGCTACACCACGAACATTCCCTGCGCCGATCTGGTCGACGGCAAGGCGTGGATCGTCTACGGCTACGGAGGCGGGGACCTGTCCCCCGAACACGGTGGCCCCGCCCGGCTGCTGGTCCCGCACCTGTACCTGTGGAAGTCCGCCAAGTGGGTCCGCGAGATCCAGCTGCGGAGAAGCGACGTGCCCGGCTTCTGGGAGAGCGCCGGGTACCACAACTACGGAGACCCATGGCGAGAGCAGCGGTACCAGGGAGACTAGGCGACCGGCTCCGGTGGCGGACCGCCGAGGTGACGGGCCGGCGCGTGGAGTCGGCGACGGCGGTCAGCCTGACACTGGATCTGCCGGGCTGGCCCGGGCACCTGGCCGGCCAGCATGTGGACGTCAGGCTGACCGCGGAGGACGGCTACAGCACCCAGCGCAGCTACTCGATCGCCTCGGCCCCCGACGGCCGGATCCTCGAGCTGACGGTCCAGCGCACACCCGGCGGGGAAGTGTCGCCCTACCTCGTGGACGAGCTCGTGCCCGGGGACCGGCTGGAGTTGCGCGGGCCTGTCGGCGGCTGGTTCATCTGGAGGCAGCAGCAGACGGAGCCGGTTCTGCTGGTGGCGGGCGGATCAGGAATCGTGCCTCTCATGTGCATGATCCGCGCGCGGGAGGCGGCCGGCAGCCGGATCCCTTTCCGGCTGCTGTATGCGGCGCGGACCCCGTCGGACCTGCTGTACCGCTCGGAGCTCCACCAGGGGGCGCCGGGGCTGGATACGACGTACCTCTACAGCAGAGAGGCCCCGAAGGACTCACCACGCCCGCCGGGGCGCATCACCCCAGAGGACTTGGTCCGCGGCGGCTGGCCCCCCGAGTTCGAGCCGACCTGCTATGTCTGCGGGCCCACCGCGTTCGTCGAGAAGACGGCCGCCTACCTGGTGCTCCTGGGGCATGCACCTGAGCGCGTACGCACCGAGCGCTTCGGTGGAGGCTGAGACGGCAAGAAGACATACGACCCGACCAACATGTTCCGGGTGAACCACCCAATCCTGCCCGGCTGACGGAGGGACTGCGCCCCGCGGCCGGACTCATCTGTCCGCCCCCTGGGGTACGGCGGACACACCGCATGGGCGGCGCTGTGGCACCGCATTCGCGCCGCGCACTGGGCGAAGCCCTGCGGAAGGCTGTCGCGCCGGTCACCTCGCCGGGGGACACGGTGCCCTCCTCCCGCCAGCTCGCCACCGACCTCGGCCGTACCCGCAACACCGTGACCGACGCCTGTGTCGACCTGGTCGCCGAGGGATGGCTTACCAGCCGCAGAGGCTCGGGCGCACTCGCGGCAGCCAGGATGATCACGCGGCCGATCCTCGCGCCCGGCCGCCGATCGATCCAGCGCCCCTGCCACAACCTGAGTCCAAGCAGCCCCGACACCGACTGCCGCACGGGTGACCATGCCGGATAGACGCCGCGTCGATACCGGGCCGCTTGAATGGCCTTCTGCCGCCGCGCCGTCACCGAGGCGCCGGCACTGAGCCGTCACGGGGCTCCGACGGCATGGAGGCCGCAATGACATCACCGGACAATCTCCCGTCCTACGAGGACCTGGCCGCATCGAACCCCTTGCGTTCGCAGGAGGAGTACGACGAGGACGAGCTGGGCGAGGACGTCCTGGACCGGGGCTATTCACCCGCCGACAGGCCCCTCGCCGTCAACGACTGGGGCGTCACCGCGCGGGAGGGCGCCTCTCACGAGGACCTCGCGCATCGACTCAGGCGCGAGGTGCCGGAAGTCAGCGCGTCGGACGAGGGTGACGGGCTGGGCGACACGATCGGCACGGACGGAGAGCTCATCGACGACCAGGTCGGCGACGAGCGCGCGGGACGTCTCGTCGGCTGGGACACGGGCGTTCTCGATGCGGGATACGACGGCGACGACTACTGGGCGCGGGATGTGGGCATCGACGACGGTGCCGCCTCCGCCGAGGAGGCGGCCGTCCACGTGGTGCCCGACACCCGAGGGGCTCTGGAGTGACTGTCGGTGCAGCTGGAGCGCGTCGTCGAACGATCATGCCCAGTAGCGCTCAGGGCTGGGTCATGTGTCGCCATAAACTGTCCGATGCCGAGCCGGAGTTCGTGCGGCCGCCGCTGCCCGCTGCCGAGTCGCGGCGGAAGCGGCTGGACGACGGGATGGTCTTTAACGGGATCGTATGGAAGTTCCGTACCGGGCCCGGCTGGCGGGAAGCGCCCGGGCGATGCGGGTCCTGGGCCACCTTGCACACGCGGTTCCGCCGCTGGGCGGCCGACGGCACCGTCGATCGGATGCTGAGGGCTCTCCAGGCGACGGCGGACGTTGCCGGTGCCGTCGACTGGATGGCGTCGGGCGACTCCACCATCGCGCCAGCTCACCAGCAGGCCGCCGGAGCCCGAGACTCGAACGGTACGGGGGCAGCCTGAACAGCGAATTCCACCTCCCTTGCCATGGCCTGGGCCGCCCGCTCGGCTGCACGATCACGAGCGGCAACACCAGCGACTGCACCCAGCTCACCGCCGTCATGCAGACCATCCGCGTGCCCCGGATCGGATCAGATCGGCTCCGATTCTGCTCTCGCATGCAGCGACAAGGGCTATAGATCCCGGACCATCCACACGTGGCTGCGTGAGCGAGTAGGCATCGCCCACACCATCCCCGAGGGTCTCTTTGACCGCGAGATCGCGGAACCGAGGGGACAACGTGGGCGCCGCGATGTCATGCATCCGGAGGGAGCGGCGGCAACTCGGATGGCGACTGCCGCCGCACACGCCCCTGCATACAGCGGACCGCCCGCTAACGGTCGAAGGCCTCCACGGCTGTAGCCGGTCTCGGCAGTACGGGAAGAACGCGTCCCACGCTGCGCACGAGTCGCTCGTCGACGTACGCCGCAACCCCGTCGTGAAGATGCAGGCATGACGAGAGAGAAAACAGAGATTTCGCGTAGACGGCCCGTAGATGGTCACGTGATTGGCTTGTCCGCACAAGAGGACCTGGGGACTGAGAACCATGCACCGTGCAGGCATTGAAAAGTCGTGCCGCGCTACTCCGGACGCACAAGCCGGAACCAGCGGTAGTGCACCGGCAGCAGGACTCGCCACGAGCCGAGGGCAACTCGACCCGGAATCCGCCGCGTGGGTGAACGCGATCGAGGGCCGTCGCGGCCCGCAGTACGAACAGGCCTGCGCGCGGCTTCACGATATGCTGGTGCGGATCGCCATCAATGAAATGTTCCGCCGAGGGCCCCGATACCGAATTGGCGGGCCCGAGCTGAACGATCTCGCCTACCAGGCGGCAGCCGACGCGCTGATGAAAATCACGGAAAAAATTCAGAGATTTCGAGGCGACGCCAGGTTCACTACATGGGCATTTCGATTCGTCGTGCTCGAAGTTTCCAATGCCCTGGACCGCCACTTCTGGCGTGTTTCACACACCCGACTCGACTTTGACGAATTGGCGCAAGTGCCCGACCGCTCCGGTATCGACCCGGCAGGTCACTGGCAGGCGAGAGAGCTGGTCGAAGCCACGCGCGACGCGGTCGCGACAGCACTGACCGCCCGCCAGCGGCGGGTCTTCACCGCCGTCATCAACGGGGTTCCGCTGGAAACGCTGGCCAGTGAGCTGAAGACGAACCGCAACACGCTCTACAAGACGATGTTCGACGCCCGTAGGAAACTGCGGGCTCGGCTGATGGCTGGCGGACACCTCGGCGTTGCGGGCTGAATGCGCACCAGCGACGTCGCTCCAGCAGCGCGGGCCAGGAAGCTGAGTGACGGGCGTCGCGCGCAACCCGGGATCTGAGTCGTCCACCCCGGTGGAATAGACAGACTGCGTCGCCGGGAAGTCACCTTCCCCGAAGGACCCAGCGCCATCGTCTTGCCCAGCCGGAGGAAGAAGGCAGATCGACATGAATTTCGATAGGCTGAGTAAGCACTTCCACCCCCGCAAGACCATGCCCAGGAAACCCTTCAGCAGCTGACGCGGTCGTCCACGCATATCATAGTGAAACGTTGCTTCCGGCTCTCTGCCGCCGCGCCCCCGGTCTCGCACTTCGACACGTAGTAACTTTGTTTACCTTCGCTCGAAAACCCACCCGGTAGGTGGAATTCCGCACACCTATCCGGAAGAGCTATTTCCATGAAAGCCATTGTGGTCACCGACCAGGCCGCGGGAACGGCCGGAATGAAGCTGACGGAGCGGCCTGAACCGCTCGCAGCGATCAACGACGTCATCGTTCGGATCCATGCGTCGGGCTTCGTCCCGACGGAGATGGAGTGGCCGTCCGCCTGGGCACATGAAGCCGGTCACGCCACCACGCGTCCATACGGACTCCTCTCCTTGATCGGCCCGCGCCGCGCCATACGGGCTCAGAGAGACCCGCACGACGGCACCCACCATCGTCCAGCGCTATCGGTGTGCTGTCAGATCTCGATCCGCACCTGGCGTACATCGAAGGCGACGTAACCGCTGAAGTCGTGACCGACACGGGTCGCCGCCGACTCCTTGATGTCCGGATAAGACCAAGCGGCGTCCCTAAGCGTCATCGCACCGACCAAAACGTCGTGATATTGCGCCCGCCCCTTCCACGGGCAGGTGTATGGGGTTGAGCTCTCGCGGAGCGCGCCGGCCGCAACTGAATCCGGCGGAAAGTAGGTATTTCCCTCGATGCTGATTACCGTCTCGCTCGCGGCCTCGGCCACGACGGTCTCCCCAACTACTGCCTTCATCATTCTTTCCCCTCATCGATCCCTTTGCTTGGCCAGATTTGCCCTCATGTCCGCCCGAGTCAGGCTCGAGGCACTCATCCCGTGCGTGATGGCTCTTCAAGCCGGGTGAGACACCGAGCTTCGGTCGGACGTCACGTTGTGAAGTCACAACCAGTTCACATTCGGCCAGAGGTTAGCGTCGGTCGGACTCCGCTTCAAAGCTTGCCACAGCCCCCGGCAGCACAACCGACTGTCCGTCACGAAATGTTGAAATGACACTTGCGTTCAGCTGGATTCCGGATCCGCGTCCTCGGTTACGGCGTGAGGTGTGGCGCCTTGGGCGAGCTTCAGTCGCGTCCAAACATTCATGTTGATGATGACGGCGGCGAGTTCCGCGATCTCGGTTTCGTTGAAGTGGTTGGTCAGCTCTTCGTGCAGGGCCGGAAACGTGTTCAGATCGTAGTCTGTCAGCCCTTCACAGTACGCCAGCGCGGCCCGTTCGGAAGCGTGGAACATCCCGCTCTGACGCCAGCTTGCGAGATGCGCGACCTTGTCCGGGTTGATTCCCTTTTCGAATGCCGTTCTCGTATGCAGGATCAGGCAGTAGGAACAGGGCGTAAGCTGTGCGACACGCAACCTGATCAATTGCGCGAGTTGACCGTCTATGGTGAGCTCGGCCTTGTATCCGAAGGATTTCGCCATCTCCCCGGCAAGGGAGTGAAACGACGTCAGGTCGGGATCGAACCGTTGGTTGGTGTATATTGTATCGCTCATCGTATGTCCGATTCTATTTGGCGCGAAACCTCAACTATGCTTAGCGGGGATTTCTGCTCAGCAGTGCCCTGATCGCGGGGGTGTTGGAGCGGCGTATGTGTCGCATATCTGAAGCCCGCGAGCTCGGCGGGGTGCCGCATTGTCTGTCGTGAACAGGAACTTCTTGGCCTCCACCGCCCGCTGCCGACGGTGGAGTTCAACGATGACGGTCCCGTAGGTGTCGACCGAGTAGTCCGTGGCCGTTGCTGGGGACGGCGTGCTGTCATCGTCGGGGCGCCAAGAATGCCTTCCACCACTCTTCTGATGCCGATCACAGTCCCGCAGATGGTCGCGAAAAGGCTGGTCGGTCACCTGTTTTTTCGGGCTTGCCCGGCTCGCGAATACGCTACTGGAAACGGCCGTCGAAGCCGGCACCGCTCTTCAGGTCGGCGAATCGGAGGCCGACAACTGCTCCGCCTTCCACCACCCATCGCAGATCATAGGATGCTTGATAGGAGGGCGGCCAGAACGAACAGAAGCGGCCATTCTCGTCGTCGGACCAGGTGCCCTGCGTCTGACGTCCCGCCTCGAAGTAGGAGGTGCTTCCGTCGGATCGAAAGGTCTGGCTCGTGCCATCACCGTAGGCCAGGCGGCCTGCGGTGACAGCGGTGGGAATCTGGTCGGGCGGCACGATCGTGCCGTCTTCCGGGTGCAGGCTGTCGATAGTGCTGGTCACTGTGAGGTCCTTCTCTCAGGCCCGACGGTGCCGTTGCTCGTGCGGTCCGGCGGGCGTTTTCTGGCTCAGTGCGGCGGAAGATGACCTCATCGGAGGGGAGGGATCGGCTTGGCCGGCTTCGCTCCTTGGAGGTGATCCGACCTCTTGAGCTGCAGCACATGAGCGCTTTCCGTACTGCCGTAACGGTCTCCTCTGGGGCCCTAAGGGTCCCGAGCCCCCAGGACGGGCACGCCGTGCCGTTGAGGCTCCGGGGCCCCGCCCTGGTTGTCGGCCATCGGTTCTAGGCGGCGTCCTCTCCCGTCGTTGCGAAGAGGCTCAGGTACTGGCCGTAGCCCTCCTGCCTCAGATCCTCCAGGGGGATGAAGCGTAGAGAAGCGGAGTTGATGCAGTACCGCAGTCCTCCACGGTCGCGAGGCCCGTCCGGGAACAGGTGCCCGAGGTGGCTGTCGCCTTGAGTCGACCGCACTTCGACACGGAGCATGCCGTGGGCGGTGTCGGGCCTCTCGACGACGTGGCCTGCCTCCAGAGGCCTCGTGAAGCTGGGCCATCCAGTCTTGCTGTCGTACTTGTCGACCGAGGCGAAGAGGGGCTCCCCGGACACGACGTCCACGTAGATACCGGGTGCCCCATTGTCCCAGTAGGCGTTGGAGAACGAGGGCTCCGTCTCGTCTTGCTGGGTCACACGGTATTGCAGGTCGGTGAGCTGTGAGATGCGCTGTGCGTTCTTGCTGTACTCCGGCATGCCTACCTCCCAGACGGTGCTGGAGTGTTCTTTCTCTCCTATTCGCGTCATGCATCGCCCGGACTCTTACCGTCTCGCAGCGGTGCAGGGATCGCGAGCGAGGGCCCGGCCGGGTTGTGGTGCACGGGCAGACCCCAGAATCGGCCGGCGGACTCGAGCCCGGCTGCCTTCCCTCAGAGACGAGAAAGGGTTGCCCGACCTGCCTCCATCGCTCGGCCGGCGACGGCCTGGTCGGACGTGACGTGCACGGTGACGCTGGGTCCCGACGACTTGTTGGCTGACCTATCGCGAATGATCACCGTCGTCGGCACCTCGTGCAGCGCCACGCTGGCGATCGCCACCGCAGAGGACAACAATTGCACGTACTGCCTGTCCGTCCACGCCTACGCAGGGGCGGGCGTCACCACGCTGGGTGCAGCGGAACTGCCCGCCACGCAGAGTCCGCCGTACAGCCGCATTGCTTGCCTCGGCCCGTATCCTCCGCGGCATGTCGGCGAGACGCAGGTGAGGCGGCCCGGACCATGGGCGTCGGCGTCACCGATGCCGAGACCGGCGAGTTCGCAGGCAATCCGGCATTGAACACTGTCAGAACTACCGTCGGTGTCCTCTCTGGTACCGACACCGAATGGCCGCTCCTCACCCCGCACGCACACGCCCGATCGACACCCGACCAGGCCTGACCGACCGGGTTCGACGGGCTGTATCACCGCCGCCTCGACCGTCGTCGGACAACCCAGGAATGCGAGGCAGAACATGGGCGAATCGCACGAAACCCAGGCGCGTGCCCGTTATGACGTGGTCGTGCTGGGCGCAGGCCCGACCGGTGCGAACGTCGCCGACCGCGCCCGTGCCGCCGGTCTCTCCGTAGCGGTGGTGGAACGGGAACTCGTCGGTGGTGACTGCGCGTACTGGGCGTGCGTGCCCAGTAAGGCGCTGCTGCGGCCGGTCATCGCGATCGCCGACGCCCGGCGCGTGGACGGTGCCCGGCAGGCCGTGACCGGTCAGGTCGACGCCGACGGCGTCTTCGCCCGTCGCAACCGCTCTGTCCACGACTGGGACGACACCAGACAGACTCTGTTCCTCAAGTCCATCGGAGCCGACCTCCACCGTGGCCACGGCCGTCTCGACGGGCCCCGACGAATCAGCGTCACCCGCGACGACGGTGCCCGGCAGATCCTTACAGCCCGGCATGCGGTGGCCATCGCCACCGGCAGCCGGCCGGCGTTGCCCGACATCCCGGGCCTCGCCGAGGCCCGTCCCTGGACGAACCGGCAGGCCACCGAATCCAGCAGCGTGCCCACTCGCCTCGCCGTCATCGGCGGCGGCGGAGTCGGCATCGAGATGGCGACTCTCTGGCAGGGCCTCGGCTCCCAGGTCACGCTGCTGGTCCGGCGCCGGTTGATTCCCCGCATGGAACCCTTCGCCGGTGAACTGGTCGCTCAGGGATTGAGAGAGGCGGGCGCGGATGTGCGGATCGGCGTCCAGGTGACCGCCCTGCGCCGTCCGGACCCGGAGGGTCCGGTCACCCTCACCCTCGATGACGGCGGCGAGCTGGAGGCCGACGAGGTGTTGTGTGCCACCGGCCGCACACCCGTTACCGACGACATCGGCCTGGACACGGTCGGCCTCACCCCCGGGTCCTGGCTCGATGTGGACACCACCTGTCTGGTGCAGGGAGTCGACGGCGACTGGCTCTACGCCCTGGGAGACGTCAACCATCGTGCCTTGCTCACTCATCAGGGCAAATACCAGGCCCGGACCGCCGGCGACGCGATCGGTGCCCGTGCCGCGGGTCGTCCGCTGGACGACACGCCCTGGGGGGACCACGCCACCACCGCCGACGAGCACGCCGTACCCCAGATGTTCTTCAGCGACCCCGAAGCGGCCACGGTGGGCCTGAGCACCGAGCGGGCGGAGCGCTTCGGGTACCGCATCAAGACTGTCGACCTCGACTTCAACGTCGCCCAGGGCGCCAAGCTTTACGCCGACGGATACCAGGGCCACGCCAGGCTTGTCGTCGACCTCGACCGGGAAGTCCTCCTCGGAGCCACCTTCGTCGGCCCCGGCGTCAGCGAGCTACTGCACTCGGCGACCATCGCGGTCGCCGGCGAGATCCCGCTCAAACGACTCAGGCACGCGATAGCCCCCTTTCCCACCATCAGCGAGATCTGGCTCTTTCTCCTCGCCGCCTACCAGCGCGATCAGAAGAAGGTGTCGGCTTGAACGATGACTGGCTGCGTTCACTGTGCGTGACGGGCCCAGCGGCGGGGACACAACTCGACAGCCTCGGGTGCCGTCGCTGCGAGTTGTCGGCCGCGGTCCCCCGCCGAGAGCGGCACGGTGGCGCCGCGCTCCCGTCACCGCTCGACGTTCGCGGTCGAGGAATCGCTTTGCTGAGATCATGGAGCAATATGCGCGAATATGGTTGAAGAAGCGGTTTCACTATGCGTCAGGGAGTCACTGATGGACGCCTCGGACCATCTTCTCCGAAGGGCTACCCCCTCGGCTCTCTTGACCTTGGGCGGTGCCGTCCACAGCCTCAACGCGGCCATGACAAAGGTGCTGGACAGGCCGGCGGACCAGTGCGTGGGTCGCAACTTGGCCGATCTGTTGCCCGAGAGCCAGCGGACTGCGGTCGAAAGCCTCGTGGCCCACGCTGCCACGACGATGACGGTCGTGATGCGGGTGCTGGAGTTTCCGGGACCGGGTGCTGGACGGCTGGTCTGCCTGGTGGAGGCGCGACTGACGAGGGATCCTGAGGGCGACGGCGAGCAACTGCTGTGGGTGCACTCGTTGAACGCGGGGAACGACCTGGGCGGTCTTGTGATTCCGTTCCGGTTGGCGGCCAAGGCCGCCAACCTCGGTGTGTGCATGTATTCACCCCAGGAGCACCAACTGGAGTGGCTGGGTGGCGCACCCGCCTTGGCAATGTTGTTCCCGGAGGCCTCAGTACCGTGGTCCAGCGTGGTTCGGCGAGTCCACCCTGATGACCGGGGGGCTCTACGGCGGCTCGTGCGTTCGACCGCCACCCGGTCCCCCTGGATCACGTTGAGGTTCTTCACCGAGGGTGACGGCTGGCACCTTCTGGCTTGCCAGGCCCGTCGAGTCCAGTTGGGGTATGGCGGCCCTCTGCGGGTCTTCGGGGTGATCCGCGACGATACCAAGCGGGAAGCGCGCCGACGCAAGGCGTTGGTCGCGCTGAGTGCTGCGCGGCAGCGAGCCGCCGAGATAGCGGCCTTTTCCTCCGCCTTGATCACTGCGGCCACAGAGCAAGAGGTACAGCAGGTCCTCCTGACACGCCTTGCGGCGACCTTTGGCGGCACCGGCGCCGCACTGGCGCTCGTTGCCGAAGGCCGCCTCTGCGTCTCCTCCGATGCCGGGATCCCGAGGCTGGTGGCCGCCGTGCACGGCGTGTCGCTGGACGATCCGAGCCCACTGCCCTATGCGATACGAACGGGCAAGCCACAGTTCATGCGCAACCAGGAGGAGTACATACGCCGCTGGCCGCGCGGGGCCATGGTGCCGTACTTCGACCAGCTCGAATCCGGCTGCGCCGTCTCGATCGCCTCCCTCAGCCCGGTCGCCGGTCAGCCGCTCGGGGGTTGGGCGGTGACCTACGACGGCGAGCACCACTCGTCCCCGGATGAGCGAGCCCTCATGAGCACTCTGGCCGACCTTGCGGGCCAGGCACTGAAGCGCGTCAGGTCTCGAGAGGTACGAGTCGAGTTGGCCATGGCACTCCAAGAGTCCATGCTTCCCACGCTGCCGAAGCACCTCCCGGGCCTGGAGGCCACCGCCCGTTACCGACCGAGCCGGGACGGGCTGGATATAGGCGGAGACTGGTACGACGCCTTCGTCGTGTCCGACGGCGCGATCGCCTTCGAGATCGGCGACGCCCAGGGGCACGACGTGAACGCCGCCGCGGCCATGGGACAGGTGCGTGCCTCCATGCGTGCCATCGCCGCCTGCGAACCCGACCCGGCAACCGTGCTGACGCGCACGAACGACCTGCTCGTCACGATGGACGCGGCGCGATTCGCCAGCTGCACCATGTTGTATATCGACCCATGCGACGGACGGGTCACAGGCTCCAGCGCAGGCCATGTGCCGTTGCTGTACGTATGGGACGACGGCCGGCACAGGATCCGTGAATTGCCGGGCGGTCCGGTGCTCGGAGTCCTAGCCGACGCAGACTACCGCGGGGGAACTTTCAGCCTGGACAAGAACGCCGCGCTGATCATGGTTACCGACGGCTTGGTCGAAGGCCCGAGTTTGCCCTTGGAAGCTGGGCTGGAGCGAGTCGCGACGGTTGCGGCGCAAGCCGCCCACGATGGGTTGAACACCGAGGAGACCGCTGATCGAATCCTCGACACCATGGTTGCGGTAGACCACATCGACGACGCGGCTGTGCTGATCATCCGGCGCGCGTGACGGCATCTGCGGCTCCGCTCCCTTGTAGCGCAAAGAGAAGAGCCCCGACTCTCTCACGGCAAGGACCCCGCTGTTGCCGAGGTACGCCAGAGGGGAGGGACGGTTTTCGGGCCTATGCCTACGCTCCGCTGCAGGCCGGCCACCGAGCTCATGGCAATTGCCGCACTGTCGGCGGATCTTCCGTCCGGCCGATTGAGGGCAACGCGTCGACTTGGCCCGCGCGAGCGGCCTGCTGCGGCCGGTGAGGGTGGCATCTTGCAAGCAGATGACCAAGCGCGCGTTCAGGGGCGTTCGCTGGAGGTCTGATCGGGCTGCACAGGGGTGTGGCGGGCCTCTTTGAGTTCGGCTTCGTAGAGATGGTCCCGGCCCTCGGCGAGCTCGTCGATCAGCTCGCGTTCCAGGTCTGCGAAGGGCCGGTAGTACGTGCGGTTGTACGCCTCGATGATCTCGAAGGTCCAGTGCCCCGGAATGACGTTGCGTCCCAGGATCTCCCGTTCGACGGCGTCGGCATGTGACGCGTGACCGGCTTCCCGCAGCAGTCGGACGGTGCGGTCGAGTTCGAGGTCGGCCGTTCCCGTCAGTTGGTGGAAGGCGTACAGGTGACCGCGGGCGCGCTCGGTGGTCTCCAGGGCCTTGGAAAGGGATCCCAGAGCCTCGACCGTCTCATCGCTCACCCCCGCCGGGCGCCGGTGGGCGGCGTCCGGCGGCTGCTGAGGTTCTTTGCTCACCCTTGTCGATATGCCACACCGAGGGTCCGGCGTACCCTCTGTCACCCGCTGGGGCGCGTCCCCGGCGGGTCGGTCGCAGAGGGTGATCGGGTCGCTGGAGTCGTGTGCAAAGGATGACGTCGGGCGGCCCGGCCGTCAGGCCGGACAAGAACGCGGACAGGGGCCACAGGAATCGCAGGACCTGCCGCAGTGATCACTACGACTCCACAGGGCCGTCAGTCAGAGCCGGGGTGACATCGAGGGCACATCGTCACCTCAGGCATACGTAGGGCGATTTCCACCTCGTGCCGGCTGATCCGGCCGCCGGCTGCGTCCGGGCAGTCGTCGCGGTGCACCACAGCGCCCAGGGTTCCGCCTCTGAGCACGTGTTGGATGCGGAAGCCGATATCGCTGTCACCGAAGGGTTCCGGCTTCGGTGGCTTCGGTGACCCAAGGGCGCCACCCTTGGCCTTCTGCTCCTCACTCTCGCGGATCTTGGCGTCGACAGCGTCGAGCTGCAGCTGCAGGTAGAGGCGGATCACCTGTAGCCGATCCAGATCCGGAGGCAGATCACCCACATGATCGACTTTACGGTGATGCCGAGCCCCGGGCCAGCGGGGCGAGAGAGCGCCCCGCGGCTTCTCGCGCGGCAGCGCTGAATAGGGTCGGCACCGCCACGGCTCGGGCACGCAGATCGGACCGTGTGGAGGGCCGGATCCCATTCGCCGACATGGATCCCCCAGTGGTCGGCGCGGGCGAGGCCGACGCCGGGTTCCGGGCTGACCGGTGGCCCAGGCGGCTGGGGACAGACCGACGGACGTCATACGGGCGAGCTGGCACGAGGCGGGCATGGGAGTGGTGGGCGGCCCCGCGTGACGTGAGATGGGTGGAGGGCGGTCGACGTGAGACCGCAATCCCGGCGCGCGTCGGACTGACGGACATGCCTGAGGGCCCGGGGGCAGCGTGGGGCCCTGTGTCGCTCAGGGCGAGCCATCGGAGCCCGTCGGCGGGTCGTCGGGCGGGGAGGTTGGATCTACGTCCAGGCGGTCGTGATCGTAGCCGTGCGTCAGGTCATGGGCGGGCTTCTTCGGCATCGGCCCATGTTTCGCTCGGCGGCCTGGACGGCGCCGTGGCCGCCGCCGGCTGCTCAGCGAGCGGCACCTGCCGGAGCCGCGTCGGCCGCCGTCGCCCGTCAGCCGGCATGGCTGTCTCGGGCGTCGGTTCCGGGTAGCTGCGTGCCGGGCGGTGAGCCGGACCGTGGTGGGGGAGAGGCGGCGTGGTTTCCACTGTGCGACGAGAGCGGCGCGCTGACGACGCACGAGCTTGAGGCGCCGCGGTTGCTGTGAGCGGTAACGGGCGCACGAGGGTGCGGGCGCCGGTGGCCGCGGGTGGCGGCGACCGGCGCCCCGGTGCGTCAGGGCTTGGGCGGCACGGTGTCGCAGTCGGGGACCCCGTCGAGCCAGGCGGGTCCCTGGATGTAGATGTTGGTCATCCAGGCCTGGTAGTCGGGCAGGTAGGCCCAGACGTCGTTGGAGTAGCCCTCGGCCTCGACGAGTTCGGCGTGCTTCTGGCACTGCACGCGGATGGTGGTCGGGCCGGGGAAGGCGTAGACGCGGCCGGCGCCGAGTGAGGGCGCCTGCTTGGTCCACACGCCGCTGCCCCAGGTGCGGTGGATGTGGCCGGTCACCTTACCGGTGTTGACGCGGACGGCGCCGTAGTAGTCGCCGCCCAGGCGGACGTCGCTGACCATGAGGCGGGTGCCGGACTCCTTGGCCTCCACCATCTTGCCCGCGCCGAGGTAGATGGCGATGTGGTGCAGGTCGTCGGAGCGGCCCCAGGCGAGCAGGTCGCCGGGGAGCAGCGGCGCCAGGCCCTGCGCGGCGGTGAACCGGTTCGCCGCCCGGTGGGTGTAGTACTGCGTGCTGGCCGTGCCGTTGAGGATGTCCGAGCCGGCGGCACGGGCGTAGGCGTGGCGGACGAGGCCGGAGCAGTCGAAGCCGAGCCGCTCGGGGTCGTGCGCGCTGTCGGGGTCGGTCGGGTCGATCTGGCCGTAGGTGGCGCCGGGTTGGGCGCCGTGGCCGCCGCCCCAGGTGTACCAGGTGCCGGCCGCCACCTCGGCGCAGGCGGCGGCGATGGCGGCTTCGGCGGCCGCGGAGGCCCCCGTGGCGAGAGCGCCGCACGCGGCGGCGTCCCGTTGCGGAGCGTGCGGCGGGCCCGCGGCGGCGGTGGCGGTCGGCGCGGCAAGGAGAAGGGCGAGCAGGGCGATCAGTGTGTGGACGACTCTTGTCCGGCAGGCCATGCCAGGACCCCCGTTTTCTGGTGGTGTGCGGAACTGGTCGGACAGCAGCCTGGGGGCCGCGCCCCCGGCCCGTCGAGGTGCGGGCGTCGCCCTGCTGCGGTGGGCAACGGGAAACCCTCGGGAAACCCGCGCCCACTGGGAGTGCGGCCGTCACCCCCGGCGGCCGCAGGCGGCCGCCCGCGGCAGCTCGGACGCGGGGACACCGGGCAGCAGGGCGGCGAGGTCGCGGGCGTCCAGGCCCGCGCGCAGCCGGCAGATCGCTGCCAGCCGGGCCTGCGGGTCGAGGTCCCACAGCCGGACGGTGCCGTCGGTGCTGCTGCTGGCGAGGGTGCGGCCGTCGGGGGCGAAGACGACGCTCCACACCGAGTTGGTGTGCCCCGTCAGCGTCGCCCACCCCCGGCGCCCGCCGACGTCCCACAGGCGCACGGTGCGATCGGTGCCGCTGCTGGCGAGGGTGCGGCCGTCGGGGGAGAAGGCCACTCCGCGCACCGAGCCGACGTGGCCGGTCAGGGTCGCCTCGGTGCGTTGGCGGCGCACGTCCCACAGCCGGACGGAGCCGTCGTTGCCGCTGCTGGCGAGGATGCGGCCGCCCGGCGCGAAGGTGACGCTGCGCACCGCGCCGGTGTGGCCGGTGAGGGTGGCGAGCCGGCGGTGGGTGGCGACGTTCCACAGCCGGACGGTCAGGTCGTCGCCGGCGCTGGCGAGGAGCCGTCCGTCGGGGCTGAAGGTGACATCGTTGGCAAAGTCGTCGTGGCCGGTCAACACGGCCAGCGGGCGGCCGTCCGAGGTGTCCCAGAGCCGGACCGTGCGGTCGCTGCCGGCGGAGGCCAGGGTGCGGCCGTCGGGCGCGAAGGCGACGGCGAACACCTGCCCGGTGTGGCCCGGCAGGGTGTCCAGCAGCCGGTGCCCGGCCACGTCCCACAGGCGGACGGTGCCGTCGGAGCCGGCGGAGGCCAGGGTGCGTCCGTCGGGGGCGAAGGCCACCGAGAAGACCGTCTCGGTGTGGCCGCGCAGGGTCGCCACCAGCCGGCGCCGGCCCGCGTCCCACAGCCGCACGGTGTGGTCGGTGTCGGCGGTGGCCAGCAGGCTGCCGTCGGGGCTGTACTGGGCCTGCCACACCTCGGTGAACGGGCGAGCCGTGAGCGCCGGGCCCGCGAGGTTCCACAGCACCACGGACCGGTCGAAGCCGGCCGTGGCGAGCAGGGCCCCGTCGGATGTGACGGCGACACCGAGCGCGTAGTCGGTGTGGCCCGCGAGGACGCCCGTCTGCCGTCCGCTGTGCACGTCCCACAGCCGCGTCGTCCCGTCGCCGACCGCGCCGACGACCGTGGCACCGTCGGGCGTCCAGGCGACGGCGTTGATGTCGTCGCTGCTGCCGGACAGCGTCGCGGTGAGGCGGCCCGTGCCCACGTCCCACAGCCGCACCGTCCGGTCGATGCCGCCGGACACCACCGCTCGGCCGTCCGGCGAGAACGCCACGCCCAGCACCCCGTCGGTGTGGCCCCGCAGCACGTCGAGGGAGCGGGCGCGCAGGAGGTCCCACAGGCGTACGGTGCGGTCGGCGCCGGCGGAGGCGAGGGTGCGGCCGTCGGGGGAGTAGGCGAGCCCGTAGGCGGCCCCGCGGTGACCGGGCAGCGCCGCGGTGACGCGGTACGCGCCCTTGCTCTCGCGCACCTCGATCGTGCCGCCCGCGGTGGCGACGGCCACCTCGCGCCCGTCCGGGGCGAACGCCACCGCGCGGGCGGCCCGGGTGGCTGCCGGGAGGGTCGCCGTCACGCGGCGGCGGGCGACGTCCCACAGCTGGACGGGACCGCTCGTCGACGTCGCCGCGAGGGTGCGGCCGTCAGGGCTGAAGGCGATCGACCGCACCGGCCCGCGCATCGGCAGCACGGCGACCGTGCGGTGCCCGGGCATGCTGCGCAGGATCACCGTGCCGTCCGAACTCCCCGTCGCCAGCAGCTTGTCGCCCGGGGCGAAGGCCACCGTGTTGACGGGCCCGCGGTGATCGTCGAGCCGGGCGGCGAACGGCTGGGACTGGGTGCTCAGCAGGGCGCCGCGCGCCTCGGGGGTGTCGTGGGTGCGGAAGGCCTGCTCCGCCAGCAGCATCGACGCCTCCGGGCGGCCGCCGGCGAGAGAGGCCGAGCGGACGGCGAGGGCCTGGGAGTGCGCGACGCGTTCCTGGCTGCGGGCGCTCTCGCGCTGCTGGTAGGCGAGCCCTCCGGCGGTGACCGCGAGCGCGAGCAGGACGGCGAGGGTGGCCAGCAGGTACTGCCGCAGCCGGGCCTGGCGTCCGAGCTGCCCGCGGTGGCCGTCCTCGGCGACTTGGCTCGCCCGCAGGAACTCCTCCTCGCCCGGATTCAGGCGGCTCCATCCGTCCGACTCGTCGGCCCAGGTGCGCACGACGTCCAGCCGGGTGCCGCGGTACAGCGCGGAGGGGTCGCGGCCCTCGCTCTCCCATGCGGCGGCGGCGTGGGCCAGTTGCTGGTGCAGCAGCAGTCCGGCGCGGTCGGCGTGGATCCAGTCGCGCAGGCGCGGCCAGGCGTGCAGCAGCGCTTCGTGCGTGATCTCGACGGTGTCGCGGTCGAGGGTGATCAGCCGGGCTCGCACGAACGCGCCGAGCGCGGCGGCGGCCCCCTCCGCATCCGTGAACTGCCCCATCAGCGCGACCCTGTTCACACGTCGGCGGGTGACGCCGCTGCCGTCGGTGACGAACACCAGGCGGGACAGGATGCGGCGGATGGTGCGCTGCTCCGCCGGGTAGAGCCGGGCGAACACCGTCTCCGCCGTCCGCGCGATCGCGCCCTGGATCCCTCCGGCCCGCTCGTACCCGGCGACGGTCAGCTCGGCGCCCTCGCGCTGCTGCCAGGTGGCCAGCAGGGCGTGTGAGAGCAGGGGCAGCGCGCCGGAGGGGGTCTCGTCGCCGCTGCCGTCGCCGCGGGCGGTGCCGGGCTCGCCGCGCAGCCCTGCGTCGCGCAGCAGCAGGGGGAGCAGACCCGGTTGCAGGGTGAGCCCGGCGAGTTCCGCGGGGCGGGTGATCGAGGCGCGCAGCTCCGCCTCGGACATCGGGGGCAGGACGAACAGTCCATCGGTGAACACCGGTGCGAGGTCCGGCAGGTCGAGGCAGTTGCCGACGAAGTCGGCGCGGACCCCGAGGACCACGATGCCGGGGGCGTGCGGGTCCGCCGTCGGCGGTGGGCCGGCCAGGGCGGCCAGCACACGGACGAAGGCGCGACGTTCGTCCTCGTCGGCGCAGGCGGTGAAGAGTTCCTCGAACTGGTCGACGATCACCACCGGACGCGACGGCGGCGGGCGCTGCCCCCCGGGCGCTGCCGCTGACCCGCCCGAGCGGGCCATGATGGCCTCCAGCAGCGCGGCGGGCTCGCGCCGGAGCTGCTCGGCGGTGATACCCAGGTCCTCACCCAGGGCCTTCCCGGTCCGCTCCAGCAGTTCCTCGAGCGGCCGCGCGATCGGGGTGAGGGTCACCAGGGGCCACCGGTCGGCCCCCGGCATCGGGAAGTCACCGCGCCGCAGCGCCGGGACGAGACCGGCCTGCAGCAGGGACGACTTCCCCGCGCCGGACGGCGCGACGAGCATCAGCGGTCCGCTGCCGAGCCGTTCGAAGATCCGCTCGACCAGAACGGCGGTGGCCCGTTCCCGGCCGAAGAACCACGCCGAGTCCTGCGGTCCGAACGCCGACAGCCCCCGGTAGGGACATGCCCCCTCGGACTGCGCTCCGGTCCCGTCCGCCTCCTTGCGCGAGCCCGCAGCACGTCGGGGCGCGCGCTCGACGAGGTCGAGCAACGCCCCTTCCGCGCGCAGCACTTGGTCGCAGAGCCGGGCGACGTCGACGGTCGCCCGCTTCGCGCCGGTCTCGATCTTGCTCAGGTAGCCCTTGCTGTAGTGGGTCCTGCGGGCCAGGTCGGCGAGCGAAAGGCCGCGTTCGCGCCGGAGTCGTCGAAGTTGCGCGGGGAACGAGTGCGTGGTCGGCGCATCCGGGTTCCCCGCGGCGAGGTGGTCTGCTTCGGTCGCGTGGCGTGGGTCGACCACGATGTCCCCCCGGGGCAGTACGGCCGTGCAACGGCGCACGTCAAGGCTACTGGGGGGACGGCTGGGGCATCCCGGCGTTTGTTCGCTGTGGCGCAAAGACGCACGTCCGAAGCCGGGTCGACGGCTTCGGACGTGCGTCCCTACGGTGCCCGGGCAGGGCGTGCCCCCAGGTGAGGGCGGTGGCCCCGCGCGCGACTCGCCGGTGGGGCGGAATCAGGTCAGGGTGGCTCCACAGCCGCCGTTGACCCACTGGTGCGACCGGATGTTGTTGTCCACGACGTGGCCGTCGGTGAAGTTGTTGTCGGACAGGTTGTCGGCGTACAGCTCGCCCGGGTACAGGCAGGTGTGACCGCCGAGGTGGTCCGCCAGGTAGAAGAACTTCACGATGGACAGGTTGCCCGTGTAGCCCCGGTTCATCACCGAGGACGCCCGGTCGTTCGCGCCGCCCCAGTTGGAGCTGTCACCGGCGGCGACGATGATCGGGCTGCCGTTGCAGTCGTAGCCGTCCCAGGCGTACATGTTGCCGTTGCGCGCCCCCCACTTGCTGTCGCACACGGCGCCGGCGGCGCCGCTCTCAGCGGCCTGCGACGTGGCGGCCGGGACGGTCACGCCCAGGGCGGTGAGCCCGATGAGCGCTGCGGAGACGGTGAACTTGCGCATGATGGTTCCCCTCGTTTCTCGATGGTGCCCGGTGGTGGTGCGCCGGCGGGGCGGGGCGTCGGGTGCCCGTGGGGTGCCCTCGCCGGTGGACGGGGCGCTTCCGTGCGCGAGATGGTCAGTCACGCTCCGGAACCATGCGCACCGCCCGGTCGTAGGCCTGCCGGCCGAGACGGCGGTAGGTGTCGATGTCCTTGACGTAGCGGTCGGGCAGGCGGTCCAGGTAGTGCTTCTCCCGGGCCGTGGCGACGGCCCGCAGGGAGGTGCGGCGCGCGCAGTCGGCGTCCGCGACGGCGGTCCTGCGCTCGGCGGCGAAGGCCTCGTCGGCGCGTGCCGCGCCCAGCCGCACGGCCGCGGCCCGCACGCCCTCCTGGGCGGCCTGGGGGTCCGGGTAGGGTTCGCCCGCCTCGCGCATGCACGCCGACCACGCCCGGACGGCCGCGGTGAGCTTCGGGTCCTTCAACAGCCGCCCGGAGTAGAGGGAGTTGGCGCTCAGCGCGATCTTGCTGGTGCGGAACCACTCGGCGGGATCGCCGTAGAGCGTGCGCTCGGCCTCCTCGGTGCAGCCGCCGATACGCTTGCGGATCTCCCCGCCGTTCGGCATCGGGGCGGTGAGCATGCGGGCGCCGTCGCCGCCGTCCAGGGCCTCGTCGAACAGGGCGCGGCGCGTGGCGGACAGGTCCTGGCGGTAGGTTCCGTTGACGTTGCGCTCGCGCAGCCGCGCGCCCTTCGTCTCGATGCGGCTGCCGTAGCCGTAGGTGCGCGCCCACGTCAGGTCGTCCTGGACGAAGCGCACGGGCCGGCTCTCCTGGAGCGTCAGATCGCGCTCCTCCTGGTAGGCGAAGCCCTGGCGTCCCATGCACCGGCTGGTCAGCCGCTGGATGGCGTCGTTGACGCGGACCTCCTGCCGCCAGGTCAGCGCCGGTGTGCGCACGCCGATGTGCTGACGGGTCTGTCCGCGGGCGTCGCCGGCATCGCCGGCGCCGTCACCGGTCACCACGGCGGTGGCGAGCGCGGCCACCGCGCACAGCGACATGAGCGCACGTCTCATGGAGCCCGATTCCCCCTGCCACGTCATGGCCCCGGATCCCCGGTGCCGCCCGGTCCCCCGTGCGGCACCGGAGAGGGCGCCCCCTCGGTTGCCGCCGGCCACGGTCGTGCCGTGCGCCGACGAGACACAGACTCCTGGCGCCGCCCGGCGGGGTCGACGGGTTTCCCGTTGCCCACCGGCTGCCGGACGGGGAAACCGTGGGCGAGGTGGGGGAACGGGGCGGGGGAGGCGACGACTTCGACCCGGCGTCGACGTCGCGCACCCTGCCCTGGGCCGAAGACGTGCACGGTGGCGCCGACGCCATGCGTCGTCTCGCCGCGCCGTCCAACTCCTGATCTCCGATGTCCGTCAAAGGGGATCAAGCCCAGTCCGTCAAAGCGGATCAAGCCCACTGAACACCAGCCGCCAAAGGGGCGGACACGAGCGTGGCTCGCGTTTCGGGCGACGTGCCACACCTCAAGTGCGATCCTGTGTTCTGCGGGCACGAGGCCGCGACTGGTGACGGTGCCACCATGGTCGGCGGGGCCTCCCCTCCGCGCTGCGCAAGCGAAGGGGCGGGTAGCGGTCGCACGGCGCCCCGGCCGCAGCGGCCCTCGGCATGACGCCGGGAACGTGCAAGTGCACCCTTCGCGTGCAGCCCGACGACGCTCCACAGGGCTTGAGAGCACGAGTGGGAGCCGGCCGGGGTGAAGCTCCTGACCGGCTCAACCGGCCAGAGTCGCCACATAGCCGGCCAGCTTGGCCGGGCTGACCACCCACATGATGCGTTCGATACCGCGCTCCGACACATCGGCCGTCACGAGAGCCACCGCGGCACCGTGACATGTCACCAGTGCCGCCGGCCTTCCGTTGGCCTCCACCCAGCGGATTTCCCTCTCCGGCCAGAACCGCGGCGAGTATGCGACAAGGGTCTTTGAGACATGCGGTCGCCCCACGATCGGGATCTTGGACGCCCCGCGCATCCCTGCGCCATCGGCATAGCTGACCACGTCGGCAGCGAGAAGCTTCTCCAGTGACGCCAGATCACCGGATCGCGCCGCCGCGACGAACGCCTTCATCAGACGATGGTGAGCGGCTGGGCTGACCGGCTCTCTGCGTTCCGCTGCCAGGTGCTTCCGGGCGCGGCTCACCAATTGACGCGTATGGGGTTCGTTCGTCTCCAGGATGTCTGCGATCCTCTTGTACGGGTAGGCGAAGGCTTCCCTCAACACGTAGGCAGCCCGTTCCACGGGGTTCAGCTTCTCCAGGAGGAAGAGAACCGCCATGTCGAGGACCTCTGCCCGCTCCGCCCCCAGTTGCGGATCCGCGCTGGTGTCGACCGGCTCCGGAAGCCAGGGCCCGATGTAGGACTCGCGTCGCATTCTGGCGGACTTGGCGCAGTTGATCGACAGACGGGTGGTGATCGTCGTCAGGAACGCCGTCGGCTCCTTGACGTCGGCATATTCGATGGCCTGCCATCGCAGCCACGCCTCCTGGACGATGTCCTCGGCCTCCGCGGCACTGCCGAGGACGCGATAGGCGATGCCGAAAAGCTGGGGACGCGCTGCCATGAAATCCCTCGTTGCCTGCTCAAGGGAGTCTGACTTCTCGCGCGTGCGCATGAGTGTCCTCCAACTCGTGATCACCATGCTATTAGCGGGCACAGAGGGGCGCGCGCCGAGTCAGGCGCTCTCTCCGCTCGCGAGCTGCGGGCTCCATGCATAGAGGAGCCGCTCTGTGGAGCCGCAAGCATCTCTGTGAGTGGTGCGGTATCGCTGAGTCGTCGCCTTCGGCCGGCGATAACCCCTGTGTCGTGCGTCGCTCCCGCCGGTGGATATGCCGCCAGGGCAACGCCATGCAGCACGCAGGCCATGTCCCGGCCGGTCTGCCGCGATGCTGAACGTAATCGAGTAGTGGCCGTTCGTAACGTTTTCGGGAGCTTGTCACGAAACGGGGAGCCGGTTTGACATTCAACCAAAAGGGTCGAAAACGGGCCCTTCCCCACCCGGCGACGCAAGGACAGCACTCCGATGACGACGGACAGCCTCCGGTGCATAACTTTCGGTAATGAATTCGATGGGCTCGGCATATCGGACACCGCCTTCGCACTGCTGGACGAGTCGGGCACGGTTGTCGGGTGGACGCAGGCCGCCGAACGGCTCGTTGGTTACGGTGCCGGGGACATCGTCGGCTGCTCGGCCGCCCTGGTGGTGCCGTCCTTCGGAGCAGCGACCACCACCGATGCGTTCGTGGAGCGCCTCCTTGCTGAGAACGGCTGGCCGGGGGCGTCAGCAGTGCGCCGCCACGACGGCAACCTGGTGGACGTCAGTCTGCGGATCACGGCACTGCCAGGTCAGGGCGGGACCACACGCTGGTTGGCCTCATTGACTGATTCAGGGGCCTTGTCCGGGGATGTGCTGAGCACGTTGGCGCGCGGCCCGCTCCTCGCCCGCGCGCAGATCGGGGTCGTCATCCGGGACTCTCACCTGCGGTGCATGTTCGCCAACGACGTGATGGAACAGCACGACGGCGTCCCCGTTCGCCGGCGCCTGGGGCGTCGGCTCACCGAATCGGCACCTGGCGCCACGGCCGAAGCCATCGAGGCGCTCATGCGGCAGGTCCTCCAAGGCGGCGACACCAAAGTGCACGAGTACCGGGCGTGGCTGCCCGCTGCCCCAGGGAGGGAGCACTCGTTCGCTGGTGCCTATCACTGCCTCCTGGGTGCCGACGGCCAAACCGTCGGTGTATGCGTGATCAGCGCCGACGTGACCGAGAGCCGGCGGATACGTGAGGACCTTGCCACCATCGCCAAGGCCAGTACACGGTTGAGTGAAAGCCTCGATGTGATGCAGACCAGCCAGGGCCTGGCCGACCTCGCCGTGCCACTGCTCGCCGACTACGTCGCTGTTGACCTGGAGCAGTCCGTCCCGTTCGGCCAGGAGCCGGCTGTCCACATCGGCGCGGACCGTGGTGTTCCCGTGCTGCGTCGTGCCGGGCAGGCCTCGATTCATCGGGGTGTGCCGGATTTCCCGTTGCGGCGCGGTGAGTCGGTACCCATGTCGTCCGCGTCACCGTTGGCCGCAGTCCTGCGCACTGGCAAACCCCACCTGGAGCAGCACCTAGAGCGACCTTGGGTCGAGGGGCGCCCGGCGCTGGCTCGGCGGTTCCGCGAGACCGGCATGCACTCGCTGATGGTCGTGCCCGTCCATATACAAAGCGCGCTGCTGGGAGTGGTCATGTTCGTCCGCACCGAAAACCGGACGCCATTCGAGGAAACCGACCTGCTGTTGGCGCAAGAGTTCGTCAATCGTGCCGCCGTCGCTCTGGACAACGCCCGTCGGTACGCGCGCGAGCAAACCGCCGCCCTTACCTTGCAAGGCAACCTTCTGCCGCGCAGGTTGACCGGCGGCACGGCTGTCGAGGCAGCATCGCGCTACCTGCCTGCCGACATGGACCACGGGGTCGGTGGCGATTGGTTCGACGTGATCCCGCTGTCAGGTGCACGGGTGGCATTGGTCGTCGGCGACGTGGTCGGGCACGGCCTGCACGCCGCCGCGACCATGGGCACGCTTCGAACCGCCGTGCGCACGCTCGCCGACATGGAGTTGCCTCCCGACGAACTGCTGGCCCATCTCGACAACACCGTCCAGCGAATGGCCGAGGCAGACGGCGACGACCTGAATTCGATGCCTGGCGCCGTAGGCGCCACTTGCCTGTATGCCGTCTACGACCCTGCCACCCGCGTATGCGCCATGGCCCGGGCCGGACATCCCCCGCCCGCGATCGTCGACCGCGAAGGCGGGGTCACCTTCCCCGACCTCCCCCCTGGCGCGCCCCTGGGCGTCGGTCTCGGGGACCCCTTCGAAACCGTGGAAATGGAACTGTCCGAAGGGAGCCTCCTCGCCCTCTACACCGACGGCCTGATCGAGACCCGCGACGGCGACATCGAGTGCGGCATGCGTCGCTTGGGTGCCATACTCGCGGAACCAGGCCGGCCCCTGGAGGAACTCTGCACGCGCGCCACGGACACCGTCTCCGGGCAGGCATCGTGCGACGACACCACCCTGCTTCTCATCAGGACCCGATCCTTGAACGCGGCCCAGATCGCCTCCTGGACCTTGCCCAACGACGAGACCGCCGTCAGAAGCGCCCGCGACCTGGCGGCCGGTCAGTTGACCACATGGGGCCTGGACAGTCTCAGTGACTCCACGAAGCTGATCGTCAGCGAATTGGTCACCAACGCCGTACGGCACAGCACCGGTCCGATCCGTTTGTGCCTGAAACGACACGGTGTTCTGACTTGCGAGCTGTCCGACTCCGACGCCTGTGCCCCGCGCCCACGTCGAGCACGCTCCACGGACGAGAATGGGCGCGGCCTCCTCCTCGTCGCTCAGATGTCGCGCAGGTGGGGATCTCGACTGGTGCCGGAAGGCAAGGTCGTATGGGTCGAACAAGCGATACCCGCCACCTCCAACTCTCGGTCATCGCTTGCTGCGACCTAGCGCCAGTGCTTCACCTGCACTTGCTATCCGGCCTGGTGAGAGGTCGCTCCGGGTTGTACGCCCGGCAGTGTTGGTCTGGGCCGGTACTGCCGGGGGTGCCCCACCGCGGAGTCGTCGCCGGCAGTGCGGGCGATTCGTTTGGTGTCTACGTCGTCGCCACCGCGACCAGCTATCCGGGGCGCTGTCGACCTTCGTTCATCTGTGGGCCATTCGAGACTGTCGGTGGCATGCATCACCGCAGGCGCAGGCGGCTGTACCCGTCCTGCCGGCTCAGAGCGGGTTAGGGGCGAAATCGTGGTATCGGCATGCGCAATTCATCAGGTGGTGACCTGTTCACCGTCACACTGTCCACTGTCGACCCGTTTGACACCTTCCTGGGGCCGGTGCTTCGCTGTGCAGTGCACCCCGAGCCACCGTGAAACCCACGCGTCGGCGCGCAGGTGAATGAGAGGTCAGAGACCAGTGAGGCGATAGCGAAATGAGCTCCAACGCAGGTACGGTGCGTCCGGCCAGTCGGCGGGGCGCCCACTGGCCGAGGTAGGCGCTGGAGTGAGCCACAGAGATCCCCGCGGGACCCCCCGCCGCCGGGCCTCCCGCCAGGACCTGCCGTCCGGGCATCCAGCCCCTCGTCGCTCGATCCTGAACCGGACTGCACACCATTGACAGTGTGTTTTGTCCCACCAAGGGCTACTCGCATGAACCGTAGCCAGCGGCTCGGCCGCGGCGAGCCCCTGACAGCGATCGAGGCGATGAGCGAACCAGAACAGTGTGAACGCGAAGGAGCACGGTGATGGACGAACCGGATGCCGCGCGCATCGAGGACGCCAAGCTCACATATGCCGCCCAGGACGGGGAGATCACTGCCCTGAGTCTGCTTCTGGAACGACACCGAGCGGGGATGATCGCCGTGGCGCTGAGTCTTCTCGGGCCGGGCCCCGACGTCGACGACGTGATGCAGGAAGCCACCGTGACCGCGCTCCGACGCGTGGGCGAAGTCCGCGACCCGACGGCCGTGGGGGCGTGGTTGCGTATGATCGTGCGCAACGCTTGTCGTTCACTGTTGCGAAACGCAGCTCACGTGGTTCCGCAGGCCAATGTGCCAGTGGTCTCCGCCAAGGCATCCCCTGAGAAGTGGCTTGAGCAGAACACGCTGCGGAACTGGGTCTGGGAGGCGATCGAAAACCTCTCTCCTGCGCTACGCCTGCCCCTGGTACTGCGCCATTTCAGCCTCCGCGTCACCTCCTACGAGCAGATCGCCGAGGCCTGCGGCATTCCGGTGGGGACGGTTCGCAGTCGCATCAGCCAGGGCCGGACCAAGCTGGCTGAAGCGCTCGCCGCTACGACGGACGCCGCGCACGGGGAAGCGTCCCAGCGCGTCCGCGCCAGCGAGATCGAGGCAAACGAAACGCTTGCCGCCGCCGAACGAGGCGACTTCGGCGACCTGCTCACCGAGCGCTGGTCCCCGGACGTCATGCTGATGCGCGGCAAAGACGCCGTAGGTGACCGGCGCCACCTCGTGCGCAGTATGAACCGGGACATCGCAGCCGGTGTACGCCAGCGTCTGGTGCACACCGTGGCCGGCAGGTCGCTGACCGTCTGGGAGACAGACATCCTCAATCCGGCGGACGACCGCGACCACTGCCCGCCCGCGGTGGCGTGGTTGATGAGCCTGGACGCCGACGGACGCGTGCACCGACTACGTCTGTTCCACCCTAGGGCGCGGCAGGTCGCGGACCCGGCGTCGGCCCTGGGATGTGGCACCGAAGGCTGACGACCCCGCCCCAGCGGCAACTGTGACGTGAGCCATACGTCTTGAATCGAACTTCGGCCACTCTCCTGCGTCTTGTCATTGCAATCGCCACCCGCAGGACTTCGGAGAACAACATGTCTGTCCCGACGAACGCCCCCTTGGCGGCGGGCTCGCACCACATCGAGGGGGACGGCGTCGTATCGTCTCCGCGTTCTGCGACAACCCCCGCATGACCGCCAGCCCGCTTCCCGACCTGGTTGGCCGGCATCGCGAGTGCAAGGAGCTCGACGACCTGCTGGTCGGCCTGCGCAAAGGTGAGTCCCGGGTCCGGGTGATCCGTGGCGAGGCGGGCATCGGGAAGTCGGTGCTCCTGGAGTACGCGGCCGCCCGGGCGTCAGAGGTGACCGTGACCCGGGCGCGGGGCATCGAGGCCGACATGGAGCTGCCTTACGCGAGCCTGCACCAGCTGTGTGCGCCGTTCCTGGCCGAGGTCGACGCGTTGCCGGGACCCCAGCGTGATGCCCTCCGCGTGGCGTTCGGGATGGCGGCCGGAGATCCTCCCGACCGCTTCCTGGTCGGTCTCGCCGTGCTGACGCTGCTCACCCGGGCTTCGGAGACCCGGCCGGTGCTCGTCGTGGTCGACGACGCCCAGTGGCTGGACCAGGTGTCGTTGCAGACACTGGAGTTCGTGGCCCGGCGGCTGCTCGCCGAGGCGGTCTCAATGGCGTTCGCGGTACGCGACCCCGAGGGGCAGGCCGCACTGGGCGGTCTGCCGGAGATGCGGCTCGGGGGTCTCGACGCCGCCGCGGCCGGAGAGCTCCTGGAGGCCGCCGTCGGCGGGCGGCTGGAGAAGCGGGTCCGGGACCGGTTCGTGGCCGAGACGGATGGCAACCCGCTCGCACTGCTGGAGTTCTCCCGCGGCCGCAGCGCCGCCGAACTGGCGTACGGCTTCGGCTCGAGTTCCCCGGGTGCCCAGGGGCCGGTGTCGAGTCGCGTGGAGCGGGACTTCGTCGGCCGGCTCGGTTCGCTGCCGCCGTCGACCCGGACGCTGCTGCTGATCGCCGCGGCGGAACCCGTAGGTGACGCGCGCCTGCTGGTCCGAGCGGCCGCCGCCATGAAGATCACTCCCGATGCCGCACCGGCCAAGGCGGCTGGCCTGATCGAGTTCGGTGAGTCCCTTCGGTTCCGGCACCCGCTGGTCCGTTCCGCGGTCTACCACCAAGCAGACGTCGAGGAACGCCGAGCAGCGCACCGGGCGCTGGCGGAGGCCACGGATCCGGTCCTGGATCCCGACCGGCGCGCCTGGCACGCGGCGCAGGCCGTCGACGGGCCGGACGAGGAGGTCGCCGCGGGGCTGGAGCAGGCCGCCGACCGGGCGCGGCAGCGCGGTGGCATGGCAGCCGAGGCGGTTCTGTTGGAGCGTGCGGCCGAGGTGACGCCTGACCCCTGGCTGCGGGGGCGCCGAGCTCTCGCGGCCGCCGAGGCCCATTTCTCGGCCGCCTCGCCCGACCGAGCCACGGAGCAGGCGACGCTCGCCGAATTGAACCCCCTCGCGCCCTTGGACCGAGCCCGCCTGGCCCGCCTGCGTGCCCGGATCCTCTTCGCCCGCAGCCGCAGCGACGAAGCGGCACCGCTGCTCCTCGATGCCGCCGCGCAGTTCACTGCCGCCGAGTCGCCGCTCGCCAGGGAGACCTACCTGGAGGCAATCGGCGCGACCATATTCGCAGGCAGGGTCCACGGCCCGGCAGGTGCCCGCGCTGCGGCGATCGCGGCCCGCGGGTCCGGGGCGCCCCCCTCGGGATCCAAGGCCGCCGACCAGCTCCTGGACGGTGTGGCCACCCTGCTCGCAGGCGGTTACGCGACCGGAGGGCCGGCACTGCGCTGTGCACTGGAGCCTCTCCTGCACGAGGACCTCGGCACCCGGGAAGCGACGATGCGCTGGCTTCTCCTGGCCCCAGTCGCTCTGGAGGCCTTCATCCACTACGCCTGGGACCTGACGGCATGGGACGCACTGGCGACTCGTGCGGTGCGCCTGGCTCGCGACATCGGAGCGCTCGGCGTGCTGCCACCCGCACTGATCTACGCCGGCGGAGTGCGTATTCACACCGGCGACTTCGCCGGGGCAGGCCGCATGATCGACGAAGCCGACGCAATCGCCGCCGCGACCGGCCACGCTCCGCACAAATACGCGACGCTGGTCCTGGCCGCGTGGCGAGGCGACGAGGACGCTGCCGCCGGCATCATCGAGGAAGCCAAGGCGAGGGCCACACAACGTGGCGAAGTGTCCCTACTGGGCGCTGCGGGCTACATCCAAGGCGTACTGTTCAACGGCCTGGGACGCTACGACCAGGCCCTGGTCGCGGCTCGTTCCGGCATCGAACACGACGGATTCAACTTCACCGGCCTGTCGCTGGTCGAACATGTCGAGGCTGCGACCCGGTGCGGCGAGTTCGGCCAAGCCCGCGACTCGCTCGCCCGGCTGGTCGAACTCACCCGCGCCGCAGATACCGGATGGGCCCGTGGCGTCACCGCTCGCAGCCAGGCTCTTCTCACCGAGGGCGACGAGGCCGATGGTCTGTACCGGACCGCGATCGAGCAGCTCGGCCGCGACCGCGTGGCCGTCGCCGTGGAGACGGCACGCACCCACCTGCTGTACGGCGAGTGGCTACGCCGGGCCAACCGCCGCTCGGCGGCCAGAGAACACCTTCGCACGGCACACGAAATGTTCGACGGGATGCCGGCAAACGCGTTCGCTGCGCGAGCTCGCCGTGAGCTGCTCGCCTGCGGCGAACGCGTCAAGGTACGGGAAGCCAAGCCGGCGAGCGCCCTGACCCCCCAGGAGTCGCAGATCGCGACACTTGCCGCCGACGGCATGACAAACCCGAAGATCGGAGCGGAGTTGTTCATCAGCCCGCACACCGTGGAGTGGCACCTGCGAAAGGTGTACATGAAGCTCGGGATCAGCTCACGGCGCGCGCTGCGAAACGCTCTCCCGATGGCCCCCGACACGGCCACCGCACGATCCGGCAGGGAGCCGGCACACGAGACACCGGGACCCCCACGGAGGTGACCACGGACTTCCAGGGCTCGGGGAGGAGTATCGCGGACCGAGGATGGAGCCATCGCCCTCAATGGGTGCCATCCACTCAAAGGAGTGCCCGATGTTCGCGCCCAGCCTGGAGACGACGATGCCGCCCCAACCCCCGGGCGCTCGATCGGACCAGGAGAATCCGGACCCAGCACCGGATGACCTCCGGGAAGCGGAATTCGTCTTCGACAACGCCCGCAAGCTCATGTTCGGAATCGCTTATCGCATGCTCAGCAGTGTTCGCGAAGCCGAGGACGTCCTCCGGGACGTTTGGTTGCGCTGGGGGAACTCCGGCCGCACTGAGGTGCAGGACGTGCAGGCATCCCTCATCACGATGGTGACCAGGCTGGCGATTCTCGAACTGCACGCTGCGAGAGTCCGCCGGGAGAACTATGTCGGCTTGTGGCTGCCGGAGCCCGTCGCCACCACAAACGACCTCCCCACGGGCGCCGCGAATGGGAAGGCGCTAGGAGTTGCGGAGCTGACGCTGATGGAGCAGCTCACTCCCACGGAGCGGGCAGGCTATGTGCTCCGCGAGGCGTACGACTGCTCATATGAGCGGGTCGCTGAGATCATTGGCCTGTCTCAAGCCGACACGTACCGCCTGGTCGCACGGGCCAGGGAGTTCCTGGCTGAGGCGCCCCTGGCGCACACGGAGAACTGGCGACCCATCAGTAAAGTCGGGGACGCCGCAAAGAAAGCATCGGCGGTTCCCGTAAGCGATCAGGTAGGGCAGTAGCGACGTCTCCGCCAATGGAACGTTGCATGCTTCAAGATCGGCCGATTCGACGACTTCTACCAAGCGTTGACTCGTCCGATCACACGCCGCCGCTACGGCTCTTCGGGTGCGCGCTGCACACACGTCACACATGCGAACGGTCGGTGGTCATCGTATCGAACGCTTTGAATGAGCCCGCACGGTAAATGCGCCGTCGAAACGCCATCGGCAAAGGGGTCGGAAGCGCGATCAGCCGCAGAAGGTTCGTTCCGGGCGGAACCACGGAGGTATGAATCATGACGGACAAGGCAACGCCCAGCACGACGCCCACTCAGACCCGCTCCCGCCCGAGGTCACATTGCTGCAGGACGTGACGCCGCCATTCCTTCCGGAAGGCGCCTCGAGCATCAGGGCGTGCCCCAAGCTCCCGGCGGCCGGCACGGCCTGAACGCTTTGCCCAGTAGGACAGGGCTGCTGTCCCACACAAACGCGTTCCAAAGTGACACGACTTGCCCGACGCGCGCTGCGGACGAGGCTCCGTGCCGTTCGCATCGCGCCATGCATGCAGATATGACGCTACCCCTTTGAAAGGTTCTCGATGTGAAAGCCATTGTCGTCCCAGGTTTCGCAGCCCGGCCACATCTGGTGGACCTGCCCACTCCCGAACCCGGACCCGGCGAGTTCCTGGTGCGTATAGAGGCGGCCGGGATGAACCCCTTCGACTGGAAAGTAGCCGACGGCGCCCTCAGGGACGTCACACCGCATACCTTTCCCCTGGTCATGGGGTCAGACGGAGCGGGCGTCGTCGAGAAGACGGGCCCGGGTGTGACCCGCTTCCAACCCGGCGACCGCGTCTACGGACAGTTCATGCGCCTACCTCAGGGCTTGGGTTCCTACGCCGAGTTCACCCTCGCCGAGCAGGACGGCAAGGTCTCGCGCATCCCGGAAGGCCTGTCCTTCGCGCTCGCCGCAGCACTTCCCACTGCGAGTGTGACCGCCTACCAGGCTGTCGCAGCCGCACGTCTCTTCCAGACAGGTGTATTTCTGATCAACGGGGCGAGCGGCGGGGTGGGGCAGTCGGCCATCCAGTTCGCCGCTCGGGCCGGGGCCCGCGTTCTGGCCACCGGAACTCCCGACATCGCCGGGTACCTGCGCGATCTCGGTGCCCACACCGTGGTTGATTTCACCCGAGCTCCCACGCATGAGCAAGTGGCCGCCGCCTATCCCGGCGGCATCGACGCTGTCCTCGATCTCATCACTCCCGCCGGAGGCGACATCGGCCCCATGGTCAGCCTGCTTCGCCCGGGTGGGACGTTGATCAGTACCAACTACGCCACCGACCCCGATGCTCTGGCCGCCAGTCTGATTCTCGGCGTCAACATCTCCAACGACCCCACAACCGAGACGTTGACTGCGCTCGCAGAGTTCGCAGCCAAGGGAGACCTGCGCGTTCGTATCGACGCGGAAATCTCGCTCGCCGACGTACCGGCCACCGTGGCCAAGGCCCGTACCGGGCACGCCACTGGAAAGACCGTCATCGTTCTCCGGTGACGCTGCCTTCCGTCGTGAGGGATGGCACCTGCGCGGGCCTGTCACAACAGCGAGGCGATGCTGGTCATAGTTGTCGACCCGACTTGCGCGGAACCCATCGGATTAAGAGGAGAGATCGTGACTGTAGTGTCCCGGGAATTCAACTTCGGCATGCCATGGGAGACACTTTACGGATATAGCCAGGCCGTACAGGCCGGCGAGACGCTCTATATCTCGGGGCAGTTGTCACACGACAGTACGGGAGCCTTCATCGGAACCGGTGACTTCGCACTCCAGATGAGTACAACCCTCGACAACCTCGACCGCGTGCTCGAGCACTTCGGTGCCCGCCGCGACCAGATCGTCGAGACAACCGTCCTCGTCAGGGGCTTGCGGGAGCACTTCGACACGGCTGCCCGACTGCACTCCGCGTACTGCGGCGACCACCGTCCCACCAGCACCATCATGGGCGTCTCCGACCTGGCGCTGCCCGACCAACTCGTCGAGATCGGTGCCGTAGTTCGTCTCGACGTCACGCGCTAGCGTTGCCCTGTCTCTTCCTGCCCCGAAGGCCCGCGGCCATGCAGATGCCCTATGGGCATGCACTGCCTGTCCCGGGGAGCCTCCGCGCTGACCTGGAGCGGTAGAGCTTCCCTGGCCGTACCCCGGTGTTCCACGGTGGTGTGGGGAGAAACGTGCGGCGGCCGAGTACTTCAACCGGGTGTCGATGTCTGGCTCGCTCGTTCCCGTGTGACCAGTGCGGCATCCGTTGGTTGTCTCGCGAACCGACCGCGGGCCATCAGGGCGGCAGATGGTCCTCACACAACTAATCGGCGCTCACGTGAGGCGCAGTTGTGGGGGCGTCTATCTCGATCGTCATAAATCGTTGTAGATGCCCCTCACGAGTACAACCCAACTGACACACCCACAGATGACTGTCGCTCCCGTCCAGCGCCCCGCAAGCACCCGCGCGGCTTGATCAGAAGTCGGCAGCCCCCTGAGAGTGCTTCCCGCCGCTCCTGCAGCGTGGCGAGTGCGGCGGCCCTCAGGTCGTGGGGGGGGGTGTCACACATTCTCCGGGCGGTGGGTCATAGGGGAGGAAGCAGTGTGCGAACCCGGAGAACATCGTGAACCGCCCAATCCTCGACAATTCGCCCGCTGGGCAGATCGACGTGACCGAAGAATTCAAGCGGAAAGGTCTGTCGGCGAAGCTCACGACCGCCAACATCGTTGACGCCATGGGGAAATTCCACCGTCACCGGTGCCACCTGTCGGACTTGGTGAGCCCCACGCCGGACCAGGTGCTCTTCGGGCCGGCGGCGACGGTCTCGTACTTTCCCACCTGCCATGACATTCTCCCATCCGAGCGGTACAACTTCCGCCGACTCTTGGAGGAGGCGACGCCGGACAGCGCAAGCGGCCGTGTTCTCGTCCTCGCGAGCAACGGACATCCTGACGTGTCATTGGCCGGCGGGACGAAACTCTCCCTGCTCGCCTCCCACGGCCTCGCCGGGGTCCTGGCGGACGGCCGTCTGCGGGATTTCGCCGAGCTCTCGACCTGTGGGTTCGCCGTCTACTGCCGCGGAGAGAGCGTGAAGTGGGGCGGGGAAGTCGTGACCCCGTTCGAGGCCGGCCGCCCCGTCGTCGTGGGCGGGGTGATGATCCGGCCCGGCGACTATGTGTTTGCCGACTCCTCCGGCGCCGCGGTCGTCCCGCACGAGCAGGTACTCGAGGTTCTAGAAGAAGCACACCGTGTGGCCGGGGAAGACCTCGCGGCCACAGACGGGATCCACCGCGCGGACGTCGCTCCGCAGCAGGCCGGCTGACCGGCCGCACACCGACACCCACCCCATACACCCGAGCGGATCATGTCCTACCACGAGCACACCGATCACGACTACGCCAAGCACATCCGTGCCGGCGCCCCGAAGGCCTTCAACGCGTTCGCGGCCTGGGATTCGCAGGTCATGCGGGGAGCCGACAAGGTCATCCCGCGCAAGTACACGGAACTCATGGCCGTGGCGGTGGCACTGACCACGCAGTGTCCTTACTGCATCGAGGCGCATACCGGCGCTGCGCACTCCGCGGGTGCGACCCAGCAGGAACTGGCCGAGACGATCATGATCGCCGCTGCGGTGCGTGCGGGCGGCAGTTATGCCCACGGCTTCATGGCGATGAAATTCTTCGACCGTGCTGAGGGCGGCGACATTCCCGGCGCGTAGTTGCCGGCCGGAAGAATGTTCTGCGGATGCTCCGTGTTGCCGCACCGGCGAATCTGTCATCGCCGGATACATTTTTACTTCCACTGAAGTCCATTATCGTGCAGTCAGAAAGAGAAGGAGTTCCCGCGATGGCTGATGAGCCGATTCTGGTGCTTGCCGCGACCGGCGGACAGGGCGGGGCCGTGACCGAGGCGCTGCTGACCCGCGGGGCCGGGGTACGGGCGATGGTCCGGGACCCGCAGCGGGAAGCGGCTCGCCGACTGGCCGATCGGGGCGTGGCCGTTGTCGCAGGTTCCCTGAGTGACAGTGCATCTCTCGCCGCGGCCATGGACGGGGTGGCAGGCGTCTTTGCCTTCACCACGCCCTTCGAGGCCGGCGTGGACGCCGAGGTGGCCCAGGGACGGGCCATCCTTGCTGCGGCCAGGGAGAGGAGCGTGCCGCATCTGGTGTTCAGCTCGGTGGCCGGGGCCGGCAAGGAGAGCGGGGTGCCGCACTTCGACAGCAAGGCCCGCATCGAAGCAGAGCTGGTATCCGGAGACGTGCCTTACACGATCCTGGGGCCGACGTACTTCTACGACAACGCCCTGGGAGGAGCGGAGCGCATCCGCGGCGGGGCGCTCGACCTGCCGCTACCGTCGGACAGGCCGTTGCAGCAGCTGGCCCGCGCTGACCACGGTGCGTTCGCGGCGGAGGTCCTGCTTGACCCCGCGCCATACCTGGGGCGGCGTATCGAGCTGGCCAGCGACGCACCCACTCCCGCGCAGATGGCGGACGCGCTCGGCGCCGCCCTGGGACGCGAGGTCCGGCACGAGCGCGTACCGCTGGAGGCTATCGGGAACCCCGACATGCACGCGATGTGGAGCTTCCTGAACGGGCCCGGTTACGGCGTCGACATCCCTGCCCTGCACGCGGGCCATCCGGAGATCGCCTGGACCAGCTTTGCCGACTGGACGCGAAGCGCCTTCGGTCCTGGCCGCTGACTCTAGGCCGTGATGGCCTCATGCGGCTGTGTGTCGCTGAGGCGGTCGTCACCGAGCGTTGCTGGTGTGCTCCAGTCGAGGTGGAGGACTGCGACGTCGTCGGTGTGCCGGTGCGCGTTGTGGGTGGTGACGGCGGCGATCAGGGGTGAGGAGTCCGTCGATGCCGAGGCGTTCGCTGGATCCCAGTCGAAGGCCTTCCACCAGGCCGTCGGTGTAGAGGGTGAGCGCACCGGTCGGAGGCAGAGTGAGGTCGGTGGCGGGCCAGTGGTTCAGACCGTCGGCGATGCCCAGGGCGATACCGTGTGAGGCCGAGACTTCCTGGGTGCCGGTGCTCGTGGTGAGCAGGGGTTCGTGGTGCCCCGCCAGGTGGAGGGTTGCCTTGTGTGCGTGGGAATCGAGGGTGAGCAGGGTGCAGGTGGCGAACAGGTCGGGGTGGGCGCGTTCGGCGACGAGGAGGTGTTCGAGTTGGCGTAGCAGCTCGTTGCCTCGGTGGCCGCCGAGAGTCAGGGCGCGCCATGCGATGCGCAGGCAGACTCCGAGAGCGGCTGCGTCGGGGTCGTGGCCGCTGACGTCGCCGACGATCGCGTGGAGTTGGCCGTCGTTGGTCTCGACGGCATCGAGGAAGTCGCCTCCGAGGAGGGGGTTGTCTCTTCCTGGGTGGTAACGGCTGACAACGGTTACGGGGGAGGTGCCGAGCATGGGCTGGGGGAGTAGTCCTCGCTCGAGGCGGGCGTTTTCCTCCGCGCGCATGCGGTCGGCGCGAAGGTCGGCGCTGGCGCGTTCGGCGTGCTTCCGGTGGACGGCGTAGCAAACCGGCTGCGTCGGGCAGGTGGAGGTCCAGCCGGACGCAATCCACCTGCCGCATACCCAGTTCGGTGCGGGCCTCGGCGAGCGTCTGGTGCCAGACGAGGGTGTGGGGGGCAGGGATGTGTCGGTGAGCAGCTCCTGGACGAGGAGCGCGTCGCCGCTGTCGTCCTCCACCAGCAGGATGCGGTAATGCTGCTCGGTTGGTGCGGGTGTCACGATCGGGGGTCTTCGGCGCTGGTCGGGCTGGTGTCCGCGAGAAGGGTGAAGGAGATGCGGGTACCGGGGCTGTGGTGGGTGTCGACAGCGATGGTGCCGCCGTGGAATTCGACGATCTTCTTGCACATGGCCAGGCCGATACCACTGCCCGGGTAGGCGTCCTTGGTGTGCAGGCGCTGGAAGATGATGAAGACCCGGTCGGCGAATTCGGGGTCGATGCCGATCCCGTTGTCGGTGACCGTGAACCGCCACAGGTCACCTTCACGCAAGGCCCCGATGTGGATCTGCGGCCGCCGGTCGGGGTGGCGGAACTTTATGGCATTGGATATCAGGTTCTGCCACAGCATGCCGAGCTGCGTGGTGTCACCGACCACCGCCGGAAGCGCGTCATGGCTGATGGTGGCCCCGGACTCCTCGATGGAGATGCTGAGGGTGCTTAGCGTGTCCTCCACGAGCGGTTCGAGCTCGACCAGGCGGTGCTCGTTGTGAACTCGGCCGACCCGGGAGAAGGTGAGCAGATCATTGATGAGGGTCTGCATCCGGTTGGCGCCGTCGACGGCGAAGGCGATGTACTGGTCCGCCCGCTCGTCGAGCTGATCGGCATAGCGGCGCTGCAGCAGCTGAGTGAAGCTGGAGACCTTGCGAAGCGGCTCCTGCAGGTCATGGGAGGCGACGTAAGCGAACTGTTCCAGCTCGGCGTTCGAACGCTTCAGGTCGGCGGCCCGCTCATCGAGCTGGTGCCGCGCCTGCTCGCTGAAGGCGAGTTCGTCGACCAGCCGGCGCCGCATGGCTTCCATGTCGGCTCCCAGTTGTCGCAGGTCCGCCGGTCCCGTGGTCGCGACGGGATGAGCGAAGTTGCCCCGGGCCACCTGTCGGGCGTCGGAGCCCAGGCGGGTGAGCGGATCGGTGATGCCGCGGCGCAGCCCCTCGAAGACCAAGGCCGCCACCAGCACGATCACGCCGGCGATCGCGATGAACACCCAGTTCCGCAGCTGCGTGGCCCGGTCAAGGTTTTTCACGGCGTTCAACCGCGCGGTGCGCACGTGCTCCTGTTGCGCGGCCAGCGCCGCCCGCACCCGGTCGAAGGCGTTCCTGCCTTCTTCTGCCCGCTCTGCCGCCAGCACTGCCGGGGCACCGGAGGGGGATGCGGCGATCGGGAGAGCGATGCGCTGCTGCCACACTTGCGTCCGATCCAGAACCTGCTGCAGGTCCTCACGGCCCTGGGCGTTGTCCACCAGCAGCTCTCGGAGCCGGTCAACGGCGGTTTCCTGATCCGTCACACCTTGCCGGTAAGGGTCCAGGAAGTCCCTTTGACCGGTCAGGCCGTACCCGCGGATCCCGGTTTCCTGATTGACCAGCGCTGCCTCCAGCCGCACCGCGTAGGTCAGCGAGGGAGAGCGGGTATTGACCAGTTCGTCAGTAATGTCGGAGGTGCGTGTCGTCGTCCACAAGCCGACAGCACCCAGGGCCGCCAGGACCGCCAGGGCCACGCTCACACCGACGCGCAGCCATCGCCTGGTCGTCCACGCCGACAGACCGTTGTGTCGAGGTGGCAGGCCTTGCTGGCTGGTCACGGCGAGCTCCCTGGTTCTTCGGCCGAGCCGCCCCCGAGGTGCGCGGCAGGGACACTGTAACCTGACCACGACAACGCTTGTTGTCACCTGAATGCGGGCCATACAGTGTGCTCATGCCTGGCATTCACTTTTCCTTGCGGATGAGTGAGGACGAGCTAGCCGCGCTCGCGGCCGGCGCGGTCGATGATCTCGTCCGTCACCTCGTTCGTCGCGCTTTCGAACCCCTGCCCGGCCCGGGCGACCACTCACCCGCCCAGGCGGAGGCCCTGGCTCATCTGCACATGCTGATCCATCTCCGGCAGGCCATCGAACAGCTGGAGGAGAGCGCCGCTCACGAAGCCGCCGACGCCGGCGCCGGATATCCGCAGATCGGCAGAGCGTCCAACATGACCAGGCAAGGTGCCCGCCGCCGATGGCCAGGACTGGTCACCCCGGACTCCCCCCACTCCACCCCCGGAGACCTCGATGATGATCGCCCCCGCCCGCCCCTACGACGTGCTGCTGGTCGAGGACGACGCCGCTGACGCCATGCTCATCGAGGATGCCCTCACCGCATGCGGCACTCGCAATCTGACCCAGGTCGAAGACGGCATCGCCGCCCTGGACTACCTGCGTGACCCGCTCCACCCCCGGCCCGACCTGATCGTGCTCGACCTGAACATGCCGCGCATGAACGGCCGCGAGTTGCTGGCCGTGATCAAGAACGACGAGGACCTGCGCGCCATCCCGGTCGTCGTCCTGACCACGTCATCCGCACCCGACGATGTCTCCGGCGCCTATCGGCGCCATGCCAATGCGTACGTCACCAAGCCGGTCAACCTGGACGACTTCGAGCGAGCCGTCCAGAGCATCGACGCCTTCTACCTCGACACCGCCACCCACCTGCCCCGGCAGTAGCACCGCCTACGGCCTGCACGAGGAGCCGCACTGCCAGTTCGTCCAGCAGGGCTGCTCGCCTTCAGTCGTGGCCACGAACCGGTCTCCCTCTGCTGGGTGACGCGTGTCCGAGCGGGAGCTGTCGCCCTCCGCGCGGAGAGGGGGCCGGGTGTTGTGTACTGCGCAGGCGCCTGCCTGCTGACCGCGCGGGTCGCGGTCGGCACGGATACCGGACGGCTGCGATGTGGCCGACCGTGGCCGGCATCGGGTGTGAGGAAGACCGGACGATGCGTCCAGCGCCGATTCCCGCGTGCCGTCGACCTCTGCGGCCCCGTCCCACGCCCGTGTCGGTCAGCCGGTACGGCTTGGACGGGCTGCCGTGGCGGGACGCTGACCCACAGGCCCACTGGGCGACCCTGCGCCGCGGCACCGGATGCTCACATGCGGAACCCGTGCCCTCATGCATGCCTGCGTGCGCGGATGCTCTCCGCCGCCGGGAGCAGTGACGCCAGCGACGTCCATCGCCTGTCAGTCGAAAGCACGAGCCTCCATGAGACCTTCACGCTCCATCCGAGTGGCGTCCTGGCCGCAGGTCAGACGAGCCACAGGGAAGAAATCGACGCTCGGGTAGGGATGCGCAGGTCCATGGATAAACTCACCGCTCGGCTCCCCATGCGTCTCCCGGCAGGCGGCGAAACACCTATTCATCTTAAAGTGGAGTGTCATTACAGCGCTGCTGATCCGTTTGCGGTGCATATCAATTTCGGTTGTGTTGGCGGCTTGCACGAGGCGGTGTGGGTCGCATCGAGGGAACTGCTCATGGCCGGCCTGAAAGCGCCGACCGGCCACGGCGATCTGCTGATCGGGCCGTGGGATCATGCGTACTCCTACATAGCCCTGACGGGCGACACGGGTACGGCGCTGCTGCACATCCGGACCCGAGAGCTCACCGATTTCCCCGCCGCCACAGCACAGATCGTGCCAGTGGGAGCGGAAAGCGCCCGCATCGACTGGGAACCTTGGATCGGCGACGTGCTGTCCGCGTGAGCGGTGGATCTATTCCGAATCTGCGTGCCGCTTTCCCACCTCAATGACGAATGCCTCGGTCAAGGCGCGGCGTGAGCCGGCACGTCGAGCCGCGGTATGCAACCAGCTGCGCGCTGTCGTCAGCGAGGCGGTAGCACAGACTTACGGTTTGGGGAGCGATAAGGGTCTGGCAGGCTCGGCTGAGCAATCCGCCTGGGATTGATCAGCAGGACGTCGGGCGGGCGTCGGCGGCGAGGACGAGTTCTTTGCTCGTCTCGCGGCGGGCGGCCCGGCGCGCCGACCGGTCGGAGACCAGACCGGCTATGGCGGCTTGGGTCTCGGCGAAATCTTCGCGGCGGCCGATGTAGCGCTGCAGGGGCCGCCACTGCTTGTCCTCGGCGTTGGCGTGCTCCACGCAGATCCGGTCGGCGGACTGTGCTCGGCGTTCCTGCCGCCAGGCGTGCTGTTCGTCGAGGGTCGCGTCCCTCTTCGGTGACCTGTGGTGGAACTGGTTGGCCAGGCCTCGACAGCCCTCGTCGACATGCACCTTGACGCCGGGGCGGCAGCGCAGCTGCTGGGCGATGCCCTCGGTGCGCACTGCGGTCTGGTCGTGCATGCGCCCTGGCCGCGCGACCCCACAGAACAGGGTGCGGGCCTGGCCGTCGCTGAACGTGGTGGTCTTGATGGTGTTCTGCCTGCACTTGCCGGACACGCACGCCTTGCGGCCCGGACGCCCGGCCTTCGGGCGTCTCACCTGCACGTCGGTGCCGTCGATGCCCAGCTCGACGTCCTCGGCCTCGGCGTAGGCGAACACGTCCCCGATGGTGCGCAGCCGGATGCCGGGCTGGTCAGGCACGGCGAACCCGCGCGCCGCCAGCAGCGGCCGGACCTGCCGGATCGCGACGGACACCGTGGAGCGGTCCACTCCCAACAGCACAGCCAGGTCCGAGTGCGGAAGATCGTGTCGCAGGTGCGCCAGCGTGGCCAGCACCCGGTCGACGAACACCAGACGATGCTTCGGGCCAGCACCGGCCTCACGGCGGCGGCGATCGCCGCCGCGCCGCTCCCGCCGCGCCGCTCCCGCCGCGCCGCTCCCGCCGCGCCGCTCCCGCCGCGCCGCTCCCGCCGCGCCGCTCCCGCCGCGCCGCTCCCGCAGCGCAGACTCCTGCTACGCCTCCCATGCCGGGGCGAGCTCAGCGACGAGTTCGGCAAGATGCTGTCGGGATGTGCCCGATAGGGCAGGATGAGACAAGGCCGTGCGGGCTGATGACTTCACATCCACGGGCGCCGCGCCTCGCGCCGCCTACGCCTGTCGCCGCTCCCACTGCTCCTTCGTGATCTCATACCGCACACCCCCGTGCTCGGAACCCTCGACCGCCATCATGTCGTCCGGCGTGGGGATGCTCTCCGCGAGCGTCATCCCAAGCTTCTCCATGACGTTGCGCGAAGGGCGGTTCACGGTCATGGTCTCGGCCCAGACCATGCGGATGCCGAGCTCGGCGAAGCCCTTCGCCAGCAGCGCCTGCGAGACCTCGGTGGCGTACCCCCGGCCCCAGGCCGCCTGGCGCAGGCGGTAGCCGAGTTCGGCCTCCTCACGCGGGCCGCTGCGCAGCGGACGCAGGCAGAACCAGCCGACGAACGCGCCGCCGTCCTTCTCGTACGCCGCGAACAGGCCGAGGTCGTGATCCCAGCGCTCGTAGCCGGCGAGGATGCCGGGGATGGCGAGGTCGCGGACCTCCTCCGGCGGGGTCGGAGCGCCGCCGGTCAGGTAGCGCATCACCGCCGGGTCGCTGTCCAGCTCGATCAGCAGGTCCGCGTCGGCGGCGGCGAAGGGGCGCAGGGTCAGGCGCTCGGACTCGAGGTAGGTGGTCACGTGAGGATCATGGCCGATACGGGTCTGACGGTCCAAGGCGTTTTCGGGCTGCGTCTGTCACCGGGGCTGGAGGAGCAGCAGCATGGCACTGCCGCCTGCACGTCAGGCCAAGGACCCGCCTCTATCGCTCCCCAAGTCGTAACCACGGTGGCCTGCCCCGCAGTGACCTTTCGGCGAGTACCCGGGAGGCGTTCAGGAGCAAGCCGACGGTGTGTCTGATGTTCTTGGCGCGTCCGGCGGCTCGCGCCGCGCGCACGCGGTGCCGATCGCGCCGCGTGAGTCGTGACCGAGGGCCACGACCAGGGGCAGGTGAGGTTTTCCAGATGCCGTTGAAGCGCCTTGGAGTTGTAGTCGGTCCGCGGCACCTTGCCGACGGGCAGTAGGCCCGCGGTGTGGATGATGCGCACGCGGCGGTCGGCTATGCCCCGCAACTGGCAGCAGGCCATTGCCCTGACCGGCGAAGGTCAGCAGGACGGTACCAGTGGAATGTCGTACTCAACGACCTCTGCCTCCTGGGGTAAGGCTGCGTCTGGGCGCCTCGGGCTGCCTGCACAGATGCGCGCCTTGAGGTGGTGGGAGCGGCTCGCCGGGGGGGTCCGCGCTGGTTCCTGACGCAGTTGCCGGCGAGCCGCCCTATTGGTGCGTCTACCCGAGAGCGCTGGGGGCAGTGCGAAGGGCGGGGTTCGCGGTCTTCCGGCGGCACGAACCCCGCCCTAACGCGGGGAGGGGGATGAGTCAGGTCACCATCGGTACCAGCGGCGTCGGCCGCTTCCTTCGGCACCGCGGAACACGAAGCCGAGGAGCCATACCACCAGCACGATGATGGCGATCCACCACAGCGCCTTGAGGGCGAAGCCGGCGCCGAACAGGATCAGGGCCAGCAGCAGGACAAGCAGCAAAGGGACCAGATCTGTAACCTCCTGACGTCGCGTCTGCCCCGCAGCTCGGTTGCTATGCGTCACCTACGGGCCGAGGGCTCCCAAGGGCGCCCATCGGCCTTGACCGCCCGGCGGATTCTGCCGTTCACGGACTCGATCGCGTTCCTGGTGCAGACGAAGTGGCGGATCTCGGTGTCGACGCGGAGAAAGGGGGTGAACTCCTCCCAGGCGTTCTCCCAGAGCCGGACGATCGCCGGAGCTTCTTGCCCCAGGCACCGGCGAACTCGGCGAACCGCTCGGCTGATGGCGCTCCATTTGGCGGGCCCCGCCAAGTGGAGCGCTCAGTCACACTCGCCGAGGATGCAGCAACCGATTCCCTCCCGCAAAGCCTGATCGATCGCCATAGCGACAGCCGCACGGGAATGAGGAGCGGTGCGGGCGCGCGCTCCGGCGGCCCGCTGACGGAGGTCGGTCTGAAGGACTCGGCGCCTCATCGGTCCGCATCGTAAGGACTTCGTATCATCTCTGACCGAGACAGAAGGGCTCCGCATGCCGTGGAATCAGTCGTGGAAGCGCAGCATGTGGGAGGCAGGGATGAGTCGCCTGGTGGGCCTGGTGCGCAAGCCGCTGGTCATCGGGGCGCTGGTGGTCGGTCTGGCGGTTGTGGCGGTGGTGTTGTACCTGTTCCAGCCGTGGAAGCTATGGACGGACGAGATCGTGAACGAGGCACTCCCCGCCGCCACGCCGCCTACGAGCACACCGGCAGGATCCACGGAGCCCGATGAGTCCGCTGTGTCCGAGGCACCCGCAAAGCCGGCCGGGCCGATGACGCTGGCTTCAGGCGAGTTCATAACCCACGAGCACGCGACGACGGGCAGCGTGAAAATCGTCCAGCTTCCTGATGGCTCCCGGGTGCTGCGCCTGGAAGACCTGGACACCAGCAACGGTCCCGACCTGAAAGTGTGGATCACAGACGCGACAGTGAAGCCGGGCAAGGACGGCTGGGACGTCTTCGACGACGGCGCCTACCTCAGCCTCGGCAAGCTCAAGGGCAACAAGGGCAGCCACAACTACCCGCTGCCTGCCAACGCAGATCTTGAGAGGTACACCAGCGTGAGCATCTGGTGCGATCGGTTCGACGTCTCCTTCGGCGCCGCCGAACTGGGCCGCACCTGACATGGAATCAGCGGCCGCAGACTGACGTTTCGACGAGTCGGCCGACCGTCTCACCGAGGCTGTGAACACCGCATGCGGCACTTCTCGGCCGAGCGTGCGCATGGGAACGGTGATCTGCCCGGCACGGGATGCCAGCTGGCGTTGACCCCCGCACCTCACGCGCGCCCTCTGCCGGAGCCCGGCCAGGGGACGCTCCCTCATCCAGTCCTGGGACATGCCCGGGCCTGGCACGGCCAGGCACTCGGGTCGACCACACGCTGGTGCGATGGCCAGCACGTTGCTGGGGTGTTGAGGATCGCCGGTGCGATGCTCGCGGTGCCGGGGTTGCAGGCGTCATCCTCGTTGTCGACATGGTCGCTGTTGAGGGTGAGGCGAAGATGGCAGCGGCTGCAGCAGATCGTCCGGCGGGGCCGCCACGAGTATGCCCGGGCCTTGATCATCATGGCGTCGGCATCGGGTACGTCCGTGACGGCGGTCGCCAGGCTCGTCGCAGCCCGGTCCCTGGGGCCGAGTGACTTCAGGGACTCTACGAAGATCAGTGCAGCTCAGACTGCCTCGACCTCGGCGAGCTGGTGGGAGCTGAGGAACACGCTTTGGCCGTTGCCCCGGGCTTCGCGGACCGCGCGGCGAAACTCGAGTTCCATCAACGGATCCAGGCCGCTGGTCGGCTCGTCCAGTACGAGCAGAGGGGCGCGGGTGGCGAACGCGGCCACCAGCGCCACCTTCTGCCGGTTACCCGATGAGTACGCCCGTCCTGGCTTGGACAGGTCGAGGTCGAACCGCTTTGTCAACTCGTCCCGGTATGAACGGTCGGTGCCGGGGCCCGTTCGCGCCAGCAACTCAAGCGTCTCGGCGCCGGTGAGCTGGGGCCACAACACGACGTCGGCTGGCACGTAGGCCAGGTGCCGGTGCGTCTCAGCGCCGTGGCCCACGTCGGTGCCGAAGATCGACGCCCGGCCGGCCGTGGGGCGAGCCAGCCCCAGTAGTAGTCGGATGGTGGTCGACTTGCCTGCACCATTGGGGCCGAGGAAACCAAACACCTGATCGGCAGGAACATGCAGATCCAGTTCGTCCAGAGCCAGGACGCGGCCGTAGCGTTTGGACAAGGATTCGGTACGGATGGCTGGCGAGACCATTGGGCCTCCCGAGTCGGCACGATGGGCACAGGGCTCCTCATCGCCGACCAGACTTCCCGGCACACCACTGGTGAACATACTCGCGCCGTATCAGTCTCGACAAGAAGCAGACATCCAGGAGTTGTCAGGCTATCGGTGCTGCGACAGCCGGCCGGGACGTCTGGGCGGTACTCGAGGACGTCGGGTCGGACAAAGGCCGTATGCGATCGCCATCACTGCCTGCACCTACACACGCGCTTGGCCAGGGGGCCGAGGGGTGGCAGGCAGCCGCCAGCTGCCCGCCTCGCGTATCAGGGTGGCCGCAGCCGTTGTCAGCCCCATCGCCAGGAGGAGGACGATGGGAAAGCCCCATAGCCAGGGGGTGAAGGTGCGGTCGACAGCCCTCCCTCGCAGGGGCCATTGCAGGGCCGTCACGACGAGTGGGCCGGCATGCTCGTTGCCGCATTCGACCTTTGCGTCACGAGGAGTGGTGTCCCAGGGGTCCGTCCAGGTCACCCGGCATCGGCCGTAGTCGTTGGCGGCGACCGTGGCCTGGACCGGCCGACCCAGCCCGTAGGTGTAGCCGACCGAGGCGAGGAGCGCGGCCGTCAGCAGCAGGGGGACCAGTGCCCCCGCCGACAGCCACCGCCACGCCGGCCTTCCGGCAGGTAGTGCGGGCCCTGGAGTGGTGTTCCCAGTGCGGAGCATGGTGAGCAGGGCTGGAGCGTAGGCGGTCGTGACGTCGAAACGCACAGGCCATGCTCGGGGAGCGGGGGCGTACACGATCCGGGTGCGGCCCAGCGGCCACCGCCGGGAGCGGCGGGGGCCGGTCACCGATAGGACGGTTCCCCCACCGGTGAGCGGGACCGCGGCGCGACCGTAAGGCCGGAACACCAGACCATGCGAGGCGTCCCAGGAGAGGCGTCCCCGTACGAATCGCCACGGGTAAGGCGGGGCGCTCCCCTCCATGCGGCACCACACTCGGGTGGGTTGCCCGGCTGTCACCCTCCGCAACCAACGTTGTCCCGTGACCGCCGCGGCCACCGATCTCAGCAGTAGCGGGGCGACCCAAGCCAGGCCGGGCCACACCACCCACGTCATGTTCATGCCCTGTAGTACACGTGGGGTGTCTTGTGGTGGGGAATGAGCGAAGGCGGCAGTGGGACGACTGGTTCGTTGCCGGACTCAGGCGCAGCTGTCCGGGGCTCCCCTCATCTTGACGCTTTCTTAACGATCCGTTGTTGCGACTCTGACGTAGCGTTGATGCCCGGTGTGCCGGGAAGTCTGGTCGGCGAAGTCAGTCGTTGTCATCTTCGCCGTCACGAAAGGCCCTCGATGGCCGCCTCAAGGACAACCGTCCCCGCCCTCTCCCGCAACGGAGACCCTGCCGGTCCCCGGACGCGCCGGTTCGTGCTCTTCTTCGCGTTCGCCTTCGCGGTGATCGCGGACCCGGTCTCCTCCGTCGCCTACGCGATCGAAGCCGCACTGCGCGCCCTGCACGGGGACCTGGCGCTCTTGCTGCCGGCCATGTCACTCGTGGTGGGCCTGGTCGTGGTGATCACGGCCAACTACTGGCAGTTGGTGCGGCGCTTCCCGAGGGGCGGAGGCGCCGCCGCGGCGGCCGGCCGGGCTTTCGGCCCTCGTTGGACGTTCCTGCCGATCGGGGCACTGGTGGTCGACTTCGTCCTGACCATCGGCATCTCCATCGCGGCCGCCGCCAGCGCGGTGATCGCGCTGCTTCCCGTACTGGCTCCGGTGCGCATTCCGCTGGCCTTGCTCCTGCTGTTGGTGGTCGCGGGACTGACCTGGTTCGGGCACGGCGGACGCTTGGTCTTCGCCACTATGACCGTCCTGTTCCTCGTGGTCTCGGTGACCGTGGTGGTCCTGGGATTCACCGGCACGCAGAGCGTGGGCACCGCGGCAGCAACGGCCAATCCCGGACACTCCGCGGTGCTCGCCGTGGTGCTGGCCTTCCCGGTGGCCATGGCTCTGGCCACCGGGGTCGAAGCTCCATCCACCGCGATCGCCCAGCTCGGCCAGCTCGACGACACGCACCGCCGGCGCTTCGGCCGTGGCACCCTGGCATTGCTGCTGGTCATCGTCGGCGGTCTGACCCTTGCCCTCACGGCCCTGGCCGTCCGCCTTCACGTCGGGCTGCCCGGCGCTGACTCCACCCAGATCGCGGACATCGCCCGCGCCGCCACGGGACCGGGCTGGCTCTACGGCGCCTTCCAGCTGACCAGCTCCCTGCTCCTCCTGGCAGCTGCCAGCTCTTCCTTCCAGGCCGGTCCCGGACTCCTCAAGGCGCTCGCGGGCACCCCCGGACGCCCCGGTGTCCTGCCGCCGGTACTTGGGCGGGTCAACCGGCACCACACCCCGTACTGGTCCGTCGTGGTCTACCTCGCCGCCGCCGCGTTGATCATCGTTGCCGCGGCCGGCCAGGAACAGAAACTGGTGCTGTTCTACGCGGTGTCCGTCTTCGTCAGCTTCCTGGTGGGTCTGCTGGCCATGGCGCGCTTCGCACACGGCGAGCGCAAGGGGGCGCTGACAGCGGTCAACGGCCTGGCGGCCGCAGCCGTCGCCTTCACCCTCCTGGTCAACCTGCTGCGCGGATGGCCGGTGCTCTCCTTTGCCGCCACCCTCGCCATCGCCGCGGCCCTCTACATGCGCTGGGCCCGTGCTGGCCGCCCATCCGGTGTGGAGGACGTGGAGTCCCGGGCCGAGGCTGTCTGACGGGTAGGGCAAACAACCGGGTCCAGCCAGGGAACGGAAACGGGGGATACCTTGCCGCGGATCAGGGAAGCTACGGGCGTGCACAGCCTTCCCAGCCAAGCTCAGCGTCCACCGTCGTCGGGACACATGGTCATCTGTGGGGACGACGCGCTCGCACACCGGCTCGCCTACGAGCTGGCCGCCGTCTACCACGAGCGCGTCACCGTGGTCCTGCCGTCGTTGCGCCGCAACCACGGACCGCAGATCGCCGAGCTCACACTGCGGCACGGCGTGCGCGTCCAGGAGGCGATGGAGCCGAGCGACACGGCCCTGCGTGAGGCGGGTGTGGAGGGCGCGGTGGCGCTGGCGCTGGCGTACGGCGACGACCAGACGAACATCCACGCCGCCTTACGGGCCCGGCGGATGAATCCCGACATCCGTCTCGTCATCCGCATGTACAACCGCAAGCTGGGCCGCCATCTGGAGGACCTGCTGGAACGGGCAGCCGCGAGCCGTTCTCCCCAGCTGCGGCCCTACGAACTCGACGCGTCGACCACGGTCCTGTCCGACGCGGACACCGCCGCCCCGGCGCTGGTGGCGGCGGCCGTGGTCGGGAGCAGCAAGGTCGTCCAAGCCGACGGATTGCTCCTGCGCGCCGCCGAGCGGCCTTTGAACAGCGAGAACGACGGCCTTCGCCACCCACCGGCGCTGTGCACCCTTGCTGTGCTGTCCGACTCCCGCACCGATCCGGGTGGGGAGGCCGACGGCCCGGGTCCCGGTGGCGCGCGGCTGCTGCCCGACGACCGGATGGTCCAATCTGCGGCCGGCTCTCACGGCCGCGTCGTGCTGGAGGCCATCACCCGCAGCCAAGGGCAACCCGCTGCCCGACGGCGCAGGCAGGGCGGACCGCCACTGAGGGAGCTGTTCTCCCCGCGCCTGATGTACGCCGCCGCCGGACTGATCGCTCTGCATGTGCTCTTCGCCGCCTTGACCTGGCGTGTCATCGGGGGCTCCGCACTTCACGCGGCGTACTTGTCGCTGCTGGACGTCCTCAACATCAACGACCCGGCTGTGGACGAGCGGCCTGCGCGCCAGGTCCTCCAGCTGCTGTCCGGACTGGCCGGCATGGCACTGCTGCCGGTGCTCTTCGCCATCGTGCTGGAGACGCTGGGGAGCTTCCGCACCGCCTCGGCTCTGCGGCTGCCACCGCGGGGCCTGTCCGGGCACGTCGTCCTGATCGGCTTGGGCAAGGTGGGCAGCCGGGTTCTCGACCGGCTGTGTGCGCTGGACATCGACGTGGTGTGCGTCGAACGGGACCCTGAGGCGCGCGGCGTGGCAACGGCCCGCGCCCGGCGCGTACCGGTCGTCATCGGGGACGCCACCCAAGAAGGCGTGCTGGAGACCGCCCGCATCGGCGCCAGCCGTGCCCTGATGGCCCTCACCAGCGACGACACCACCAATCTCGAAGCCGCGCTGTACGCCCGCGAGGCCGCCCCCACGCTGCGCGTGGTGATGCGGCTGTTCGACGACGACTTCGCCACCACCGTCTACCGGGCACTACGGGACTCCTATCCCGAAGCCACGACCCGCAGCCGCAGCGTCTCAACCCTGGCGGCACCGGCGTTCGCCGGCGCCATGATGGGCCGCCAGATCCTCGGCGCCATACCCGTGGAGCGCCAAGTGCTTCTCTTCGCCGCCGTCGAAGTGCGTGATCACACCGAATTGGAGGGGCGCACCATCCGTGACGCCTTCCAGCCCGGCGAATGGCGGGTGCTCGCTCTCGATCTGGCCGCGCCGCCCGACCGGCAGCCGGACCTGGCCGCCGCCATCGACCACGACCTCGATACCCGTGAGCCGGAACTGGCCTGGGACCTGCATCCCGGGTACGTACTCCGGCCTGATGACCGCGTCGTCCTCGCGGCCACTCGCCACGGCCTCGCCCGTCTGCTGCAACACCGCGGGCACCAGGCACCGGCTCCGGACCTCTGAACGCCGCGGCCTTGGGCGGGCTTGCGTGACCCCTCCGGAGTCTTCGCAGCGCTGCTCGCATGGCCCGAAGCAGGATCGGCCGCACCGGCCTGGGCTCTACTGATCGGGCTCCTCGTCGCCTACCTGATCGCAGAACGCAACGCTCCTTCACCAGCGTCCGGGGAAGGCGTACGGCTGTCCGGACTGACCGGAGCCTCCCTGCTCATCTTTGGCGTCCTACTCGCCCTGGCAGGGGTCGTGCTCTGCTTACTGGCAGGCCCCGGTCTGCCGCTGCTCGCCGTCGGATGCCCACTCCTCACCTTCGGGCCGGTTGCCAACATCCAGGGACGAAATCGGCGTAAGAGGTGAGGCATAGCGGGGCGACGGGAGGCCGGTTTCGCCGCGCAGGCAGCGGATGTCCGGCGCAGGGTGTCGCACCGCCCGACGTCGGCGTCCGGCCTCGAAGGCGGTGACGCCCAACATGATCACACCCACCTTGACGGCCGAGTCGAGAAGCGACTCCGGCGCGTCAAGGAGTTTCGCCAGGCCCCAGCCCGTCAACGAGAGAGCCGGCCAGGCAACCAGCACAGGAAGGGCCAACCTCTGCCACAGTGACGGTCGTTCGCTCATGCGGGGAGCGTACTCAACGACTCGAACCGCAACCGCTCGGTATTTCTGCTCCACCTCGGCAGCGCGAGGACATTGACACAGGTCTGGCCGTTGAAGGCGACCGATGAGAACAATGGAGGTTCATATGGCGAATGTGGGGGGCGTACCGCCCGAGTACCTGGACACGTACCTGAAGATGCTGGCCGAGGTGTCGGCCACCGGCCGACGTCTCCGACGGACGGAACTGGACGGACTGCGAGAGCTGGGCGAACGCGGTGCGGATGCGGGTCTCGGCTTGCGGGAACTGGTCGGCGGTTATCTTGCGGCCACGCGCGATGCCTGGCGATCACTGCCCGGGGTGGAGGTGTGGATGGGCGAGGCCGTACTGTCGGCAGCAGAGGCGGCGATCGCCGCGTTGGGTGAGGGTCACGAGCGGGCTCAACGGCTCCAGGTGCGGCAGGAGGAAGCCGCGCGCCAGGAATTCATCGACGACCTGCTGTACGGGCGCAGTGATCCGGGACGCCTGGCCGAACGCGCGGAGCGGTTCGGCCTGCGGCTCGGACAGGAGCACATGGTCGCGGTGGGGCGCGGTGCGGACGCGTACAAGGACGGCCATCCCGTGATCCGGCGGATCGAACGCGAGCTGAGCGCCCGCTTCGGCGAGCGAAACGTTCTCCTGACCGCCAAGGACGGCCGACTGGTGTGCGTCACGTCCACCGCGGACAGAGCTGTGAGCGCCGCATTCGCCGACACCGCTCTTCGTCCGGGCCCCGGGTACGAGGCGGTGCGACGGGTGGCCGTGGGACGCACTCATGCCGGAGCCGGTGGCATCGTTCGGTCCTACGAGGAGGCGTTGGGCGCACTGGACGTCGCCGAGCGGCTGCGGCTGCACCCACCTGTGCTTCGCGCGGAGGAACTGCTCGTCTTCCCGGTTCTGATGCGTGACCGAACCGCGATGGCCGACCTTGTGCGGAGCGTCCTGGGTCCCCTGGCCGCGGCCCGGGGCGGTGCAGGACCACTGCTGGAGACCATCTCCGTTCATGCCGATGCGGGATACGTCAATGCCGAAGCAGCCCGGCGCCTGGGGCTGGGCGTGCGCACCCTCACCTACCGCCTGGACCGCATCAAGACTCTGACCGGCTACGACCCGTCCGACGCCTTGCACCGCTACACACTGCAGACGGCCGCGATGGGCGCCCGGCTGCTGGGCTGGCCCGAGCAGCCGCTGTAGCGACAGAGCCGCGAAGGAGCCGATAGGAACGCGTAAGGCTGCAGGCATCCGGTGATGTCCCGGCGATACGCGGCCTGACAGCATCGCGGTGCCTTCGGGCGACCGGCGTACTGGCCGTCGGTCCACGTTTCACGCGCCAGTCCATGGACCACAACGACCGCAGTGGCCATGAGGGCTCACGGTCGTCCGGGGCTCGACATGGGGGAAGTCGACCAGCCCGTTCCGCTCCACGACGGTGATGGGGTCCAAGACGGTGTCGTTCGCTTGGTCGGCCGGCTTCCCGGACGAGGCCGTGAAACGGACTTGGCGACACTCATCACCGCACTGAAGCCGGCGTCAAGGCCTCGTATGGGGAGCGTACGAATCGGGTAGGGTTCCCAGCGGAGTGCCGGGAAGTCTGGTCGGCGAACAAGGGATCTTTCCCTTCGTCGATCGGGGGCGGTTTGCCGTGGTGCTCGTGTTGGTGTTCGGGGCCGCGCTGCTGGTGGCAGTGTTGCTCTCCGGTCTTGCGGCGCGCTCGGTGCTCTCGACCTCCCTTCTCTTCCTGCTCGGTGGGGCTCTCGTCAGCGACGGCTTCCTCGGGCTGATCCACATCACCCCGGACAGCGGAATCGTGGCAATGACCGCGGACCTGGCCCTGTTCGCGGTGCTGTTCACCGATGGGATGCACGTCTCATTCCCGGCGCTGCGCGGGGCGTGGCGCAACCCGGCCCGTGCGCTGGGGATCGGGATGCCGCTGGCGCTGACCGGCATGGCGCTGGTGACGCACTTCCTTGCCGGACTGGACTGGACGACCTCGTTCCTGGTGGGAGCGGTGCTTGCGCCCACGGACCCGGTGTTCGCCTCGGCGATCGTGGGTCGCAAGGAGGTGCCGGCACGGCTGCGCCAGTTGCTCAACGTAGAGAGCGGCGTGAACGACGGGCTGGCACTGCCCGTGGTGCTCATGCTGATCGCGTCCGCCGGGCCGACCACGGCGTCGGCCGAGGCGGACCTGGGCAGGATCGGCCTTGAGTTGTTCGGCGGTCTGGCATTGGGAATCGCGCTGCCCCTGGTCGTCGCGTGGCTGATTCGCTTCCGCTTCCTGGGCGCGGAGCCCAAACTCCAGCCGTTGTTGCCACTGGCAGCCGGCGTCATCCTCTACGCGGCGTGCCACCTCACCCACGCCAACCCCTATCTGGCGGCGTTCTCCGCGGGCGCGGTGTTCGCGTCCGTCTCCCCGGAGAGCAGGGAAGCGTTCGAACCGCTCGGCGAGTCGCTGGCCGAGCTTGCCAAGTTCGCCGCGCTGCTCGTTTTCGGAACGCTCCTGACCCCCAGTCTGTTCGGGGACCTGTCGCTCGGCGGGTACATCGCTGTGGTGCTGGCGATTGTGCTGATCCGGCCTGCCTCCCTGCTCGCGTCCTTGCTCGGCAACCGGACCATCGGCAGGAGGGAGAAACTGACCGCTGCCTGGTTCGGCCCGAAGGGCTTCGCCTCCGTCGTCTATGGACTTCTGGTCCTGCAGTCCGGCATCCCTGAGGGCCAAGAGGCGTACACGCTCATTGCGGTGTGCATCGCCTTCTCGATCATCGCCCACAGCAGCACCGACGTGCCGATAGCCAGGATGTTCGACGTGGAGGACCTCGTGGGCATTCCGGACGATGATGTGGCCGAGGACAACGACCGGAAGCCGCTGACCCCTGACAACACCGCACTGGAGGTCGATGGCGAGGGAGCGCGGCCCACTGGTGGCGGTAGTGAAGAACGACAAGGCAGGTGCCCATCTGCTCGTCGTGATCACCGCGGGCGTGACATGAGCAACTGGCACAGGCCTGGCTGCGGCTGACAGGACGGGCCGCTGCGCACGTGGTCCGACCAGCCTCTGCAGCGCGTGTGGCTGCAGCATCAGAAGGGCGTCAACGAGGCGTCAAGACTGCCGGGAACCGGCAATGTGCGCCAGCCACCTGCCCTGCCACCATCGTCATGGCACCGACAACGGAGCCACTGCACGAAGCGGGGGAGGGCAGGAGAATGCGCGAGTTCGTCGATGCCGCACTCGGTTACCCCACCGCCCTGTTCAGCTTCGCGCTCGTGGTGGTCATCGGGTACTGGGGGAGTGTCCTGCTCGGTGGCTTTGACGTCGACGCCCTCGGCGGGGGGCACGGGGGACACGGGGGAGAGGGCGTCGACGCACACTACGACGGACACGAGCACACGGGGGGCTTCGCCGGCTTCCTCGCCGGTCTCGGACTGGGCGGGGTCCCGGTCACCGTCACGCTGTCGCTGCTGATCGGCATCGTGTGGTTCGCCGCGCTGGCCGGCCGGGTCCTGACCGGCGGCGGGCCGCTGACCGGCACAGCCGTCCTGGCCGGAGCGCTGGTGTGCTCCTGGACCGGCACGCGCGCGCTGCTCCTGCCGCTGCGCCGACTGGTGCCCCGAGAACGCGCACCGTCCCGAGCCGACTTCGTCGGCAAGGTCTGCGTTGTCCGCACCGGCCGCGTCAGTGCCGAGTTCGGGCAGGCCGAGGTCACCGCCGACGACGGATCGACCGCTGTCCTCCAGGTGCGCACGGCCGGGTCCGACGAGGGCCTGGTGGGCGGCAGCACCGCCCTGATCTTCGACTACGACGCAGTCCGGGAGTGCTTCCTGGTCGCGCCGTACGACGCCGCGCTCGATCCGGGTCGCCGTCCGGCCGTCTGAGCCCGCCGTCCCACCCCTCTTCCCGCTCTTCCACCTCTCTCCACCCGAGGATCGCTGATGGACGCCATCACCATCGGGATCGGCGTGCTCGTCGCCGTCGTCCTGCTCATCGCCCTGGGCATGCTCCTGATCGTCAGCCGGCTCTTCCGCAAGGTCGAGCAGAGCAAGGCCCTGATCATCTCCAAGGCCAAGAAGGTCGACGTCACCTTCACCGGTGCCGTGGTGCTGCCCGTGCTGCACAAGGCCGAGGTCATGGACATCTCGGTGAAGACCGTCGAGATCCGCCGCACCGGCCGGGAGGGCCTGATCTGCCGGGACAACATCCGCGCCGACATCCACATCAACTTCTTCGTACGGGTCAACAAGACCGTCGAGGACGTCATCAAGGTGGCCCAGTCCATCGGCACGGAACGGGCCAGCAGCCAGGAGACGATCCAGCAGTTCTTCGCCGCGAAGTTCTCCGAGGCGCTGAAGACGGTCGGCAAGCAACTGGACTTCGTCGACCTCTACACCAAGCGCGAGGAGTTCAGGGACCGGATCATCTCGGTCATCGGCACCGACCTCAACGGCTACCACCTCGACGACGCGGCCATCGACTTCCTCGAGCAGACCCCGATGACCCAGCTGGACGCCGCCAACATCCTCGACGCCCAGGGCATCCGGAAGATCACCGAGCTGACGGCGATCGAGCACGTGCGGACCAACGAGTACCAGCGCACCGAGGAGAAGGAGATCACGCGGCAGAACGTCGACGCCCGCGAGACCATCCTGGAGCTGGAACGCCGCCAGGCCGAGGCCGAGATCCGGCAGCGGCGCGAGGTCGAGACCCTGCGCGCCAAGGAGGAGGCCACCACCGCCCAGGTCCAGGAGGAGCAGCGGCTCAACGCCCAGGGCGCCTTCCTGCGCACCGAGGAGCAACTGGGCATCCAGCGCGAGAACCAGGCCCGCGAGGTCGCCGTCGCCCAGAAGAACCGCGAGCGGGTCATCGCCGTGGAGAACGAGCGGATCGAGAAGGACCGGCTGCTGGAGGTCATCGCCCGCGAACGCGAGACCGAGCTGACCCGCATCGCGAAGGACAAGGAGGTCGAGGGCGAGAAGCGGGAGATCGCCGAGGTCATCCGCGAGCGCGTGGCCGTCGACCGCACCGTCGCCGAGCAGGAGGAGAGCATCAAGCGGCTGCGCACGGTCGAGGAGGCCGAGCGTGCCCGCCAGTCCGTCGTCATCCACGCCGAGGCCGAGGCCCAGGAGAAGCTGGTCAAGGACATCAAGGCGGCGGAGGCGGCCGAGGCGGCGGCCCACCACAAGGCCCGCGAGACGCTGACGCTGGCCGAGGCCCGCAGGCAGGCGGCCGAACTCGACGCCCAGGCCAAGGTCCGGCTCGCCGAGGGTGTGCAGGCGGAGGCCGCCGCAGAAGGCCTGGCAGCGGTGCAGGTGCGCGAGAAGGACGCCGAGGCGATCGAGAAGACCGGACGGGCCGAGGCCGCCGTCGCCGTGGAGAAGGCACACGCCGCAGCCACCGAGATCGGCGAGAAGCTGAAGGCCGAGGCCGCCGGCCTCACCGAGAAGGCGGCCGCGATGGCCGCCCTGGACGAGGCCTCGCGCGGGCACGAGGAGTACCGGCTGCGGCTGGCCGCGGAGAAGGACATCCGCCTGGCGGGACTCGACGTCCAGCGGCAGATCGCCGAGGCGCAGGCGGCGCTGGTCGGCGCCGGTCTGGAGAAGGCGAAGATCGACATCGTCGGTGGGGACAGTGTGTTCTTCGACCGGCTGGTGAAGTCCGTCTCGTACGGCAGGAGCGTGGACGCGTTCGTGGAGCACTCCGACACCGCCCGGGCCCTCGCCCGGCCGTGGCTGGACGGCGAGTCGGACATCGCCGACGACCTGGCACGTGTGCTCGGCTCCGTCGATGCCGCCGGGGTCCGCGACCTGACGGTCTCCGCCCTGCTCATGCGTCTGATCGGCGCGGGCGGCAAGGAGAGCGGGCAGCTCCGGCAACTGCTCGACACGGCACGAGAGCTCGGACTCGACCAGACCCCGGTCGCCGGCCTCAACGGCACGGCCCACGCCTGACGGCCGGCCGAGGAAACGGAGGGGCACGTACACGATGGCAGCCGAGCAGCAGGACGGCGGACTGGAAGCCGGGACGTACGAGGTACTGCGCACCCGGCTCACCGCCGCCGCGCGTCAACTGTCCGACAGGGCTCAGGCGCTGAACGCCCGCCGGGTGGAGACCTTCGGATCCGGGGGGCTTCGGCTGGCCCGCAGCGGGCGCCTGCGCACTGTGGACGCGTGTGTCCCGCGCGACATCGCGACTGTGGGCGGACGACTGCTGCTCGGCCACGACGTACCGGGAAGCGGTGGCTCGGTCGGGGACGTGTTCTCGCTCCACGACCTGGGCGACTTCGGGGCCGTAGGCGCCGACGCCGTTCCCGGGCTGCTGGATGATCCGTGTGTCCGGCAGGACCTGGCGGAGTTGTACCGCTACTACCGCGACGCCCGCCTGCTCCGGCTACGGGCCCTCGGCACCCGACTGCTCGCGGTCTTCCGGACCGGTCCGGCCCTCACCGACATCCGGGTCCTGCGCTGGCAGGTGGCTGCCGACGGCACGGTCTCGTACCTCGACGCCCGTGGCGAGCGCGACCACGTCGTGCCGCCCGCGTACGACATCGCGTGGCGAAGGACCTTCCGCGACGACCACGTCCTGGGCCGTCACCCACACGTGTCGATCGAGGGCGAGGTCTTCGTCTCCACCGTCGGCGGCACCCTCACGGTCAAGGCGCAAAACAACGCAGGCATCGTCGTGCAGGTGTACTCCGAGCCGGTCGACGAGCCGCTGCAGGCCCTGGCCGACGCCGACATCGCCCATGCCCGCGCCGGCGCGCTGATCCTGCTGCGGGTGCGCCCGTACAACGAGAACGCCTCCCGGTATCTGATCGTCAACACCCGAACACACGAGGTGGTGCGACTGGACGGTCTCGGGCAGGCCTGCCTCACCCTGCCGGACGACCAAGGGGTGATCTTCCCGGGCGGCTACTGCCTGGCCACCGGCGTGGTGCGGACCTTCGACATTCCCACCGAGGGCCTGGAGTTCGATCGGGTCGTCCGGTCACCGAACGGCGAGGACGTGCTCTACGTCTTCCACTCCCTCGCGGAGGGCCGCACCGTGCTCCTCCCGTACAACCTCATCCGCAAAGAAGTCGCCAGCCCGCTGTCCTGTCACGGGTACGCGCTCCTGGACGACGGCACCTTGGTGCTGCTGCGCGCGGACTCCACCGAACCGGCCCGCGTCCACCCGGTGCAGGTATGGGACACCCCCTACACCACGGACACGTACGCCGTCGCCCAGCCGAGCGGTGCCGGACCGCTGGACCGCGTCGGCAACGCCGACCTGGTGCGCGGCATCGCCGACTGCCTCTCGGTCGCCCGCATGGTGGAGGAGATGACCCCGAACGCCGCCGTGTACGAGGCCATCGCCGCGGCGTGCGTGCGGACGGCCGATCGCCACCACTGGCTCACCGAGCACGGACTCGGAGCCCTGCACGAGCCCCTGGCCGAGGTCCGGGGCACTGCCGAACAGGTGCTGGAAGAGTTCGCGGCGATCACGTCCCTGACCGCTCAGGCCACCGAGACCCTGGACCAGGCGGTCACCCGCATCACCGCGCTCGTGCGCCGCGGGCGTGGCGAGACCCTGGACAGCGCCGACGCCTGGGTGCGACACCTCACCGAACTCCGACGCGCGCAAGGCCACCTGACGTCCTTGCGTGAGCTCCGGTACATCGACCACGACCGTGTCGACGAGGTCTCCGGGGGCCTCAGCGACGACCTGGCAACGGCGGCCCACCGGGCGGTCGCTTTCCTGGGCCGGGAAGGAGCCTTCGCCGAGCACCACGAGGACGTCGCGGCACTCGCGGCCGAGGCCGCGGTCATCGCCACCACTGCTGAGGCAGAGCCACTGGCCGAACAGCTGGCCGAACGGACAGAGGGCCTGGAAGTGGTCACCGAGGTGGTGACCGGGCTCGACGTCGCCGACCCGGTCATCCGCACTTCGATCCTGGATCGGATCGGCGCCGTCCTCGCCGAGCTCAACCGGGTCCGTGCCACCCTCGACGCACGCCGCAGGGAACTCCTCGGCCGGGAGGGTCGCGCGGAGTTCGCCGCCGAGGCTGCGTTGCTCACCCAGGCCGTGATCGCCGCCCTGGGCACCGCGACCACCCCCGAGACCTGCGAGGAGCAGCTCGGCAAGCTGCTTCTGCGGATCGAGAACCTGGAATCGCGCTTCGGGGAGTACGAGGACTTCACAGAGGCGCTGGACAACCGGCGCACCGAGATCCACGAGGCCTTCTCTGCCCGAAGGCAAGCCCTGCTCGACGAGCGGGCCCGCCGCGCCGACCGCCTCGCCGACTCGGCCGGACGGATCCTGCGCAGCGTCACCCGCCGCTTGACGTCCCTGGCCTCCCAGGACGAGATCAACACCTATTTCACCTCGGACCCGATGGTCGGCAGGATCCGCCGCGTCGCCGACGAACTGCGTGACCTCGGCGACCCGGTCCGCGCCGAGGAACTCACGGGCCGCCTCAAGGCCGCGCGCCAGCAGGCGGCCCGGGTACTGCGCGACCGCGCCGACCTGTACGACGAGGGAGAGGGCGGCCCGACCGTACGCCTGGGCCGGCATCGTTTCGCCGTCACCACCCAGCACGCCGAGCTCACCCTCGTTCCCCACGAGGGTGCGATGGCCTTCGCCCTGACGGGAACGGACTACCGCTTCCCCGTCCACGACCCGGAGTTCGAAGCCACGCGCCCGTACTGGGACCAGCACCTCGTGTCCGAGACATCCGATATCTACCGCGCCGAACACCTGGCCGCCCGCCTCCTGGCCGAAACCGATCCGCTGGAGACGCTGTACGAGTCCGATACGAAGGGGCGCCTGCTCGGCCTCGTACGCGAGGCCGCCGAATCCCGCTACGACGAGGGCTACGAGCGCGGCATCCACGACCACGACGGTGCCGCGATCCTCGCCGCCCTGCTGCGGCTGCGGGCGCAGGCCGGGCTGCTGCGCTACCCGGCCGCGGGCCGTGCCGCCGCCCAGCTGTTCTGGGCGTACGGCACCGACAACACCTCCCGTGACACCTGGGCGGCCCGTGCCGCCTCCCTGGCGCAAGCCCGCGCCACGTTCGGTCTCGCTCCTGCCGTGGACACCCTGCGCCGGGAGCTGGCCCGGTCGATCGCCACCTTCGTGGACGCTGCCGGACTCGACCCGAGCGGTACGGACCTGGCCGGCGAGTACCTCTTCGAGGAGCTTGCCGCCGGGACCCGGGGCAAGGTCTCCTTCGTCTCCGGCGCGACGGCCCGCACCCTCCTCGAGAAGTTCCGCACCGCCGCGGACGGACATGGTCCGGAAGCCGGCCTGTCCGCCCTGCCCGACGACTTCGCCTCACTCCCCGCGCGCCACCAACTCGCCCAAGCCTGGCTCGGCTCCTTCCTCGCCACCGGCGGTGCCCAGTCCACCCCGGGGGACCTGGCCGAAGCCGTCGCCCTGCTGCTGTGCGGCCACCTGCCCCACCATGACTGCGCCGCCGCCCTGACCACAACCGTTGACGGCCTGCTCGGCCGGCACCCACGAGTCCTGCACGGCACCCTCCACCTGCGACTGGACGAATTCCTGGCCCGCACAACCACCCACCGCACCGAGCGCGTACCCGGCTTCCGTGCCTACCAGCGTCTGCGCGCCGACCTGCTGACGAGTGAACGCGCACGTCTGCGCCTGGACGACCACCGGCCGGTGCCGCTGACGACCTTCGTCCGCAACCGGCTCCTCAACGAGGTGTACCTCCCCCTCATCGGCGACAACCTCGCCAAACAGATCGGCGCCGTCGGTGGCTCTGGGCGCACCGACAGCTCCGGACTGCTGCTGCTGATCTCGCCCCCGGGCTACGGCAAGTCCACCCTCGTCGAGTACGTCGCAGAGCGCCTCGGCATGCTCCTCGTCACCGCCAGCGGACCGGCTCTCGGTTCCTCGGTCACCTCACTGGACGACGGCCACCCGGAGATCCGCAAGATCCACTTCGCCCTCGCGGCCGCGAACAACGTGCTGCTCTACCTCGACGACATCCAGCACACCTCACCGGAGCTGCTGCAGCGGTTCATCCCGCTGACCGACGCCCAGCGTCGCCTCGGCCCTTACGACCTGCGCGGCAAACGCTTCGCCATCGTGATGTCCGGCAACCCCTACACCGAGTCGGGCTCCCGCTTCCGCATCCCCGACATGCTCGCCAACCGCGCCGACGTCTGGAACCTCGGCGACGTCCTGACCGGCCGGGACGATCTCTTCGCGCTCAGCTTCACGGAGAACGCCCTCACTTCCAACCCCGTCCTGGCGCCGCTGGCCGCGACCGACCGCACGGATCTCGAAATCCTCCTGCGCATGGCCCGCGGCGACGAATCCACCCGAGGCGACCGTCTGACACGCGCATTCCCTCCTGCGGAACTCGACCGCACCCTCGCCGTGCTGCGCCTGCTCCTACGAGCCCAGCGCACGGTCCTGGCAGTGAATCGCGCCTACATCGCCTCCGCGGCGCAGTCCGACATCTCCCGCACCGAACCGCCCTTCCTGCTCCAGGGCTCCTACCGGAACATGAACAAACTGGCCGAGCGCATCTCCCCGGCCATGAACGACGCCGAACTCGACGCCCTCATCGACGACCACTACCGCTCGGAAGCCCAGACCCTCACCAGCGCCGCCGAGGCCAACCTCCTCAAACTCGCTGAAATCCGCGGCACCCTCACCAGCGAACAGGCCACACGCTGGGAGGAAGTAAAAGCCGCGCTGTCGCAGACCTGGCGCCCATGAGCAGGTTCTCAGGGCCTCTCCGGTAGGCCGCTCTACCTGAATCCGGCTTGTCCCTCCGGCGACGGGTGGCCGCCGCCGCACGCCCGACCTGTCCTTCACGACTCTGCCTGAAAGGCTGATACGCGCGGGGTCGTGTGGTGCGCGTCCGCGTTGCCCCGGCAGGGCATGCACATCCCTTCGATCGCGAGGTGAGTGCGGCGAAGAGGTCGGGTCAACGCGGCGTTGGGGTGGCTCAGAGGTACGGTCAGCACCAGCTTCTCGACGCCCTTCTGGTACCGGAACGGCGCCACGCCCCGCCGCCGAGGTCAGCCGGTGGGGCCGGTCCAGTCGGCGGGGATGTGGGCCAGTCGCACGCGCTGGGGATGGTCACCGACGGGGACCGAGACGATCTTCTGGCCGGTCGCGAAACTGATGGCGGTGACCTGGTCGGCGTCGCTTTCGGAGATGACGCAGGCGGTGCCGTCGCCACTGACGGTGGCCCAGTATGGCTTGGCCGCGGTGACGAGCGGTCCCTCGGTGAGCGTGGCGCGGTCGACGACGGTGGCGTAGTCGTCCATGGTTCCGGCGACGCAGAGCTTGGTGCCGTCCGGGCTCATGGACAGGCCGTGGTGGCGGGAGTCGTTGACGTAGGTGGTGCGGTCGTCACTGGTGGCAGGGTTCTCGGGCAGGGTCTTGACCCGGGTGATCTTGTCGGTGGCGACGTCGTACTCGGCGAGGCCGTTGAAGAACGAGACCTGGAAGTAGAGCTTGGAATCGTCCGGGGTGAGGGCCGCTGGGCGGACGGCGTCCGACAGGTCGCTGCGGCCGGCGGCGTCGAGGCGGGTACGCATGTCGATCGTTTTGACGACCTGGAAGGAGGACGTGTCCGCGATCGTGATCTTCCGGTCGCCCTTGAGGAAGTCCTGCCAGGGGGCGTCGAAGTCGTTGTTGACCTCGCCGATCGACATGTTCCAGAGGTACCTGCCGTCCTTGCTGAAGATGTTCTCGTGCGGCTTGTCGCCGGTGGTGAACCTTCCGAGTTCCCGGCCGAAGTTGATGTCGAGGACATGGACGGTGTTGGACGTGGACGCCGACACGGCCACACGGGTGCCGTCGGGGGAGACCGCCATGTGGTCCGAGCGGTATCCCGATACCGGGAAGCGCCACTTGACGTCGCCGGTCGCGAGGTCGATGGAGACGACGTCGGCGAAGCTCGGGCGGGAGGCGACCAGAGCGGTGCCGTCGGGGGTGGCGTACATGTCGTCGACGAACTGGTCGTGGCCCTCGCCCACGGTCTCGCGGATGCCGAGGAAGTAGATCAATTTGATGGGGTTGAGATAGATCTCGGCCAGGCGCCGGTCCTTGTCGGGGATGACGTTGATGCGGCCGATCCTGGCGAAGTCGCCGCGGGCCTTGATGACGGTCGCGGTGCCCTCCCAGTTGTTGCCGACGAACATCACCTCCTGCAGGGCCGGGGATGCCTGCGCGGAGGCGGGGGCCGAGATGCAGGCCGCGACGACCGCGGTGACGGCACCGGCCGCGACCAGGGCTCTTTGCCTGACAGGGCGTGAGACGGGGCGCATGTGGGGGGGCTCCAGGGGGTTGGTTGCCGAAGGCGAACGGAGGAGTCGGGCCCACCGGGCCGCCGGCACCCGCGTGAGGAGGGCGGCGCACAGTGTTCGAACCGGTTTTCCGGGGCACGGCCGGGCGATGCGCCGCGCGGCTTCGTGGGCCTCGCGGCAAGCGATGGTCTGAACTTCGAAACCGCCCAATTTCAGAGTGCGTTACCGGATGGTAGGTAGCGGTGAGTCCCGCTCACAACCCCGCGTGGGGGAAAATCTCCTCATCGCCGATCGGAGGGCATGGTGGCGGGCAGATTCACCCCGGCGGAAGGCCGGTACGGGGGCAAGGACGCCGCCCAGCGGCAGGCGGAGCGTCGCGCCCGTTTCCTGGAGGCGGGCCTGGAGATGTTCGGAGGCGAGCCCGGCTACCGGGGGACGCGGCTGGCCGCGCTGTGCAAGGAGGCGGGCCTGTCGAGCCGCCAGTTCTACGAGGAGTTCCAGAGCGTCGAGGACCTGCTCGCCGAACTGCACCTGATCGTCAACGACGCCGCCCAGGAAGCCGTCTTCGACGTCCTGCCCACCATTCAGGACCTCTCGCTGGCCGAGCGGATCACCCGGATGCTCCGCGCCTACGTCAAGGGCGCCGCCTCGGACCGGCGGTACGCCAGGATCGCCTACGTGGAGGTCGTGGGTGTGAGCCCGCGCATCGACCTACAGCGACTGGAGCGCCGCGCCCGCTGGATCGACCTCTTCCGCGTCGTCACCGACGACGCCGTCGCCCGCGGCGAGATACGCCCCGACGACTACGGCATCGCCGCCGCGGCCTTCATCGGCGCCGTCAACGGGCTCATGCACGACTGGGTCGTCGGCTGGGTCGACACCTCACTGGAGGGCATCGCCGATGAACTCCTCCAACACCTTCTGGGCCGCTATCAGATCGCCACCTGAGCGGCTGGCCCGCAACCCGGCCCGGCGGTGGATGCGCGGTGCCGTCCGGCGGAGACTCCGTCGGCGTCGGCTCCGGCCTGAGGCGATCGCGCACACCGACACGCCATGCGACCGCGCGGGACACCGCCGCACCGCGGGGCGCGGTTGTGCCGCGCCGCCCGTCGGAAGATCACGGGTATTCGTCCAGGCCGGCCCATGGGCGCGTGGCGTGTGCTCTGATGCGGATGTTCCTCGGAACCTGGACCCCGGGACCCGGCCCAGGACCCGCACGGCTTCCGCCGCGGCCACGCGGCGGGAGCGGATCAAGGAGCCATCAGCCGGCCGAGCCGGCCCGGTCCGGCAGCCGCCGACGGACCGCGGCTGACCCGTCGCGCGTTCCACAATGTCGGTCGGTCCTGGCCGGACCGTGGACGGCGGCCGCACCAGTGCTGTGAGTCGGCGCTGCGGCCGTCAGGAGCAGGGATTGAGCTGGGCGATCTTGGCGTTCAGGGCGGTGGCGAACCAGCACCATGCGGCGTAGGGCAAGAGCACTGTGGCCGCGACCCGGTCGGTACGGGATGTGGTGCGAATGAGGTGCAGGGTGCTGACGTCCAGCAGCAAGGTGCCGGCCAATCCGGCCCGGGGACTGCGGGCGGCAAAAAAGAGCCAGCTCCAAGCCGCGTTCAGTGAGAGGTTCACTGCCAAGGAAGCCGCCAAGCGTTCGCGCTCCCGGCCCCTGGCCAGGTCGAGGGCACGGCCGGCAGACCATGCGACGCTCGCGTACAAGGGCGTCCAGAGGGCGCCGAACGCCCAGGACGGCGGCTGCCACCGCGGTTTCGCCAGCGCCGTATACCAGGCGCTGTCCGGGTTGACCGCCGCAGCCCCCGCTGCTGCGGCGGCGGCTGCCGCCATCGCAGCAGCCGCATAGGGATGCCACCGCACCTGAATCCCGGGTCCGTGCGACCGCCGCGGCCGGCCACCGCGGCCGTGCCGTGCCTCTTGTCCTCGCGCGTCTCGTTCGCTGATCAGCCTCATACCCACCATCCTTCCCCGCTCGACCCGGCGCCGAAGACCTCGACCGGAACGCCGCCCCCCCATCGGCCCTGATCCGGGAGAGCCGCTTTCGTCCCGCGCCTGTTCCTGGCCGTAGGCGTCAGGTGGCCGAGGGTAGCTGTGCTCGAGGCTAGAGCTGGTGAAGCCAGGCGTTGACCAGGAGCACTGCCAGCAGCCCGAGTGCCCCGGCCAGCGGTATCGGCCACCACGGACCGCGTTCACCCGGAACGTCCCGGATGAGAGCCCGGTCGGCGACTGTGACACCACGTAGTGCCCCGAGCGCGACCAGTGCAACCGGCACCGCGAGAAGCGCGTGTACGGCCCAAGCGCCCAGCAGCGTGGGACCACCCCACGAGTGCTGGTAATCATGGTCATCGATGAGGGGGTACAGCAGCCCGTTGCCCGTTGCCTGGCCGGCCAGGAGCGTCACCGTGAGGCTGAACAGTCCAAGTGCCACGCCGCAACCCCCGCGTAGGACAAGTGGCCCCTGACGCGTCCTGACGCCCGCCACCAGCCTCGCCAAGGCAACCGGGAGCAGCACCGACCCCTTCGCCGCATCACGCCATGCAGACGGTCCGACGAGAATGGTCGCCGGGGGAAGCCGAACGAGAAGAAAGGTCCTACGACGCTGATTGTCCGCCATGTACACAAGCGAAACAGTCGACGAGCGTCGGCTCCATGCTGCCGGCCCGAATAGACGAACTCGGGGTATCCCCCCTCGGGGCGGGGTGCGTTCGCGGCGTAGGGTGAAATGATCGGTCGGAGTTCGCGGTGGTGGGTCTTGTCGTGCGGGACGCGGTGCGGCCTCGGTGAAGGCGGGAAGGGCGGTCGCGACGAAGGTCGCGAGACCGGTGCCGCCGCGGCGAGTGGACTGCGCCGACCCTTCGGGCAGGTGCCCGGGCGCGCTGCCCGACCACGGGAGTCGTCCTGTCGCGGCTTCGCATCCCGGACGCCGCCCCCGTAGCTCTCCAGCATGGACGGTCAGCGCCCACGGACGGGGCATGCAGCGCGAGGCGACAGGTTCGCCCATTCCGGCCGAAGCGCTCACAGGCCAAGTCCTTTGTCCTAGAGTGCAGATGGATCGCGCGGCCGCCGTCTTCGAGGGGCAACCCTCGTTGCGGCCGTGCAGGCGACACCACCGGAGAACAAGGGCACTCACCTGTACCACGGACAGGAGATCGAAGATGCGCACGCTGATCTACACCGCGTTCGTCTCGCTGGACGGCGTCGTCGATTCTCCCGGCGGCGGCACCGCCGCCGAAGCCCACCGCAGTGGCGGCTGGACCTACAAGGACATCGAGTTCCTGCCGGAGGCGTACGAACTCAAGGGGCGGGAAACCCAAGAGGCCACCGCGCTGATGTTCGGCCGGGCAAGCTACGAGGCGTTCGCGCCGGTGTGGCCGGGCATGGAGGATTTCGCCGCCCTCAAGGATCTGCCGAAGTACGTCGTCTCCACCACTCTCGGCCAGGACGCCCTCGTCGACAACTGGGGCGACATCAGCATCCTCCGCTCCCTCGAGGACGTCGCGAAGGTGAAGGAGACCGACGGCGGCCCCATCGTCGTGCACGGCAGTGCCACCCTGTCCCGCAATCTCTCCGACGCCGGCCTCATCGACCGCTACCACCTGCTTGTCTTCCCCGTGCTGCTGGGAGCCGGCAAGCGGATGTTCAGCGACACCGACAAGGACAAGCAGATGCTGAAGGTGCTCGAGTCCGAGACATACGCCAACGGCATCACGAAGATCGTCTATGACGTCGTCCACTGAGGTGTCCGTCACGGCCCCTGATCCGGTGTCCGCCACCGGATCACAGCCCGCTGCTTCACGCCGCGGGCGGTCAGTCCGGCGATGGCGCGCCGAGGGCAGACGCGTGCGGCGACGACAAGCGGGACGGTGACCAGGACACCGGCCGCCATCCGCGTGCCGTACGGCTGGTCGAAGCGGTAGGCGCTGCACGAATGTCTGCAAGGTGCGAACCCTGGCGCGACGCGCCCGAAAGCGGCTGATGCCGTCCCGCTGACCGTGCGCTTCGAACCGGGCGAAGCCGACGAGCGACGGCTGGCCGCTGGTCCTGCGCACGCAGGCGGGCAAGTCCGAGCAGGTACGACTGCCGTGCCCTGCAAGGCACTGCACTCCCGTGCTTGTGGGCCTTGTCCGGCCGTGTCCCGGTGAGGATCATGACCGTGTGCAGCGCAAAGTCGAACTCCACGAACTACTCGCGCGCGCCGGACTGACGGTGGTCGAGGACGTGCGCCCGGGCAGCCTGTTCCCGCCGGAGGCGGGCTGGCGGATCGCGCGGGGGGTCGCGGCGCCGGACGCGGCGGCCCGCGATGCACTCGATGCCTCGTGGTGGCGTCGTGTGTGTGATGTCGACGGTGAGTTCCTGGTGGCGGTCCGCAGGTACCGGATCGGCGGCAACGACTCCTGGTGGACCCGTGTCCGGCATGCGGGGAGCGGTGTGCCGGAGTTGACCGGCGACCCCGGATTCGTGGCACTCTCCCTCGACGGGCAGGTGCTGCTGGCGGAGGTGCCCGGCGAGGACGGGCCTTCGGTGACTGCCGTGGACCGGCTGCCGGAGCGGCTGGAGGAGGTCGCCGCGGCCGCCGGGCTCGAGACGGAGGCCGAGCGCGCCGAGGTGTGGGCGGGGGTGCCCGGCCGACGTGCGTGGCCTTTCCACTGGGCGGAGGGGTTGGGGTCCAATCCGGCGGCGACGGACGAGTTGCTGATCCGGCTGCTGGACGTGGAGGAGGGCTTCCTGCACGGATGCGACCGGCCCGCCGTCCTCGACGCCGCCGTGGCGCACCCCGATCCGCAGGTGCGGGCAAGGCCCGCCGACACCTTCCGGCCCAAGCTCACCTCCGATCAGTGGGTACGCCTGATCCGCACCGAGGCGTCGCCGGATCGACGCGTGATGTGGGCGGAGCGCGCCTGCTTCCGGGGCGCCGAACTTCCCGACGACCTGTACGACGACCTCCTCGCCGGCCCGTCCCGCGCGCAAGCCGCCGAACTCCCCAGGCTCCCCGCACGGCACCTTTCCGGCCTCACAGCCGACGCCGATCCCCGCGTGCGGGCGGCGGCCTGCGCCCGGTGGGAAGACCTCACCGAACCGCTGCGGAAGCTGCTGCTGGCCGACACCGACCACGCGGTGCGCACGGCTGCGCTGCTCGCCCACCACACGGGCGTACCCATGCCACGCGAGGTTTTCGCCGCCCTGCCCGACCCGCGGCAGGCGCTCGAACGGTGCCGTCTCGCGCCCGAGCTGGAGGCGGAGCTGGTCCGGGACGAGGACGCGGACGTACGCCGGGCGCTGGCCGCCAACCCGGGCCTGGGCGCTCACGGTGTCGCCCTGCTGGCAAAGGACCCACAGGACGACATCCGCTCTGCGGTGGCGGTGCGCGCCGACCTCACCGAGGAGCAACGTGCTGCGATACGCCACGACTTCGACCCGACGTCGATGTCGCACACCCTGTCCTGGGTCGAAGACCTGCACGGTGACGCCGACGCAATGCGTGATCTCGCCGCGTCGTCGCACCCGTTGGTCCGCCGGAGTGTGGCTCGAGCCCGGCGCCTCCCGCCGAATGTCGTGGCGGGCCTGGCGCGGGACGAGGACCGGGTGGTGCGCCTGTTTCTCGCCGAATCGTGCGAGGACGCGCCGGCGGACATGCTGCTGGAGGTGTGGAGCTGGTGGGATGGCAGCTTCAGCCACCCCGGTCGGCCCCGCAGCCACCCCAACTTTCCCCGTGCGGGCCTGCTGCGCTATATCGACGACCCGAGCGGGCGGATGCGCCGCCTGGCCCTGGACGATCCGGAGTCGACACCGGTCGATGTCGCGCGCCTGGCCCGGGATCCCGACGCCGAGGTGCGCCGCCGCGCGGCGTGCGATCCCCGGCTGTCACCGGCCGACGTGGTGCGGCTGCTGAACGATCCGGACGTCCACGTCCGCGGCTCGGCGGTGCGCAATCCGCGGCTGCCGGCCCGTGTCCTGGCCAGTTTGCTGCACGACCGCGACACGGCGAGCTCAGCGGTCGCCAACCCTGCGATCCCGGTCCCTGTCCTGCACCGCATTCTGGCCGCGGCGGCGGACGCGGCAGCATCGCGCTGAACACCGATGATGCTTGTTCGTGATCCGTTGCGCGGGTGGGGTCTCTCGTTCGGTGAGGCGCGCGGTGAGGAACGCCCGCTCGGCCTCGTTGCGGGTCCGCTCCCCGTGCCTGCCGGTACGCGGCCGACACCTCGTCCGTACGGCCGAGGCCGACGCGCTCCTCACCCCCGCGGAGCGGGCTGAGCGCGTCGAGGCCGCCAGAGCCGTGCCGAATGCGTGGACTGGCCACGCCCCTCATTTCCGCAGGGCAGGACAACCTGGACGCCGAACTGGACGGACGCTTGACCCGGGTCACCGGCCGGCGAATCAGCGCGTGCGCGTGGTGGACGACGCCGCCATGGTCGCCGCGGCTGCGGCAACCTGCTCGCTTCCCGCCTGATCCACCGTGTCCACTGTCCTCGCTGAGGCTGGCTGGCACCTGTACGCACCCGCCTGAGCCCTGGTGGAAGCCGGCCGCGCCCCCGTCCCGGCACCGCCGAACACATTGCGGCCCTGACCGGCATCACCGTCGTCGAACTCGACTGCCTGCCGGTCAGGTGGCGGCACACAGCGGCGGTGCTGCGCCGATGGCTGGGTCCGGTGCCGCGGCAGGGTGAAGCAGGGCCAGCCGTGCGGGATCGTCCAACGACATGAGGCCCTGGTCGACTATCGAGCGGTCGTGGCCAGGCCGGGGCTCTTGTCGTGACCCGTCATGGATCGAAGCCCTCAGCTGGGCGAGGGCTTGCGGAGCCGGTCTGTCGGCAGGTGCCGGGTGGACGGGAAACTGGCGAGCGCGATGCCGGCGGTGGCGAGGACGGCGGCTTTGAGGCTGCCGAGCTGTGCCTCGGCGTATTCGGTCACGAGGGCGTCGGTCTGGGGCTTGGCCAGGCCTGTGCGCTCTGCTGCGGCTCGTACCTGGTCGGTGGCGACGAAGCTGACGCCCGCCTCGATGGTGATGCCGACCTGTTGACGTGCTGCGCTGGAGATCTGCGGGTTGTCTTCGATCCGGGTCGTGAACACGTGCACCAGTGCCCCGATGAGAAGCGAGCCGATGAGGGCGGTCCCCAGGGAGGACCCCAGGTTTTGAGCGGTGTACTGGAGACCGCCGACCTCGCTGCGTTCCGACTCGCCGACGCTGGATTGGACGACGTTGCCGAGCTGGGAGGCGAGCAGGCCCATACCCGTGCCCAGCAGGGCCATTGCCCATGCGAAGGAAAGGTCGTTGAGGGATGGGGTGATCACGGCCAACAACCAGAGAATCGCCGCGATGAGAATCAGCAGGGCCGTGCGGACCACTGTGCGGGGTGAGGCGAACCTGCCGAGCAGGGGGCCGCTCATGGAGACCACGAGCATGCTGATCGACACCGGTAGCAGCCGCAGCCCGGTCTCGAAGGCACTGAGGCCCTGCACGATCTGGAGATACAGAGGGATGACGAAGAACAGGCCCAGCAAGATGAGGTTCTGACTGAGCAACGCGGCAAGACCGGCCCGTAGAGCGGGAAGGCCGAACAGCGAGAACCGTACGAGGGGCTCATGGTTATGAGCCTCCTGCCGTCGCTCCCACGACCGGAACAGCCACAGCACGACGGCGCCCGCAGCGATGACGAAGACGGTGAGGGAGAAGCCGAAGACGGTCACGGGGGAGTTGCGGGGCCGCAGCCAGCCCCAGTTGCTGCTTTGCAGAACACCCAGCACCACCAGGGCCAGGCCGAGGGCGGACAGCACGGCCCCGACCTTGTCGAGATGCGGTCTGGAGCCGCGATGGGGCTGTTCCTCGATCCAGCGCATGCCCAAGAGGATGGCCACCACCAGCACCACCTCGGCGGCAAAGACCAGACGCCAGGTCAGGTAGGTGGTGACCCAGCCACCGACCAAAGGCCCGACTGCGATGCCGGCTCCGGCCAGGCCGCCGACGACCCCGTAGGCGACGGCCCGGTCCCGGCCCTGGTAGGTTCCGGCCACGAGGGCGGCAAGCGCCGGGAGGACCAGCGCCGCGCCGATTCCCTCGATCACGGACCAGCCGACGGTGAGCACCCACAGGACCGGGGCGACAGCGGTGAGGGCGGAGCCCGTGGCGTACACGATCAGTCCGATGCCGAACACCTTGCGGCGTCCGAGCATGTCCCCGAGTTTCCCACCCGTGATCATGAGCGCTGCCATGACCAGGGTGTAGAGGGTGATGACGGCCTGGATCGAGGTGACCTCGGTGTCGAAGTCCTTGACCAACTGGCTGATCGAGACGTTCATGACCGAGGTGTCGAGAACCATCAGGAACTGGGCGGTACCGAGGATGATCAGAGCCCGCCATCGCCTCACCGCTTGCACCTCCAGAGCTTCCGGTGTGCGTCACGCCTTGCGCACACGACCTCAGATCACCATAGAGCAGGCATATCCTTGCTCTCGGTACATCCTTGCTGAAAGCGGGCTGTACCAGCGGACCGCCTCCAGTCGCCCGCGCCAGGGGGCCGGCTGGTCGTCCTGATCCTTGAGTTGCACAGGCGTCAGGAACGGAGCCCGCGCAGGGCGGCACCAATGGTGGCGATGCCCTGCTCGATGTCGTGAGCGGGTCCCGCCGCGTAGCCGAGTACCAGGCCGGGCGGCCCGGGGCCGATGCGGTGCCAGGAGAGCGGATGTACCTTCACCCCTCGGTCGAGGGCCGCCGCGGCCAGGGCACCGTCGCACAGGCCGGGGTCGTAGGCGCCGTCGGGCGGGGAGCCGAAGGTGACCATGAGGTGCAGGCCGGCGGCTGCCCCGTGCACGTGGGCACCAGGAAGGTGCTCCTCGATGGCCTTGAGCATCACGTCCCGGCGCCGGCGGTGGCGCCGCCGCACATGGCGCAGATGCCGCTCCAGCTCGCCGGAGTCCATCAGCCGGGCGAGGACCAGCTGAGTGATGACGCCGTTGCCCAGGTCGGCGTACCGCTTGGCCGTTACGACGGCGTCCAGCCGGTCCGGCGGTACGAGGAGCCATCCGATGCGGAGTGCGGGCGCGAGCAGTTTGGAGACGCTGCCCGTGTAGCAGACACCTTCGGGCATCAACGAGCGCAGCGCGGGCACCGGCGGCCGGTCGTAGCGGTGCTCGGCGTCGTAGTCGTCCTCGATCACCACCCCACCCTCGGCGGCCCAGTCCAGCAGCTCTCGGCGGCGTTCCCCGTCGAGGACGACACCGGTCGGGAACTGGTGGGCCGGTGTCAGCAGCACCGCCTGGGTGCCACTGGCACGCAGCGCACCGACGTCGAGGCCACCGGCGTCCACACGGATGGGCACCATCGAGTGGCCTCCGTACTCCAACTGCTGGCGTGCCCCGAGGGATCCGGGGTCCTCAACGGCGACGCGGCGGATGCCGTCCGCCAGGAGAAGCCGCGCGAGCAGGCTCAGAGCCTGTGCCACACCCGCGACCACCACGATCTCGTCGGGGTCGGCGCGGATGCCACGGTTGCGCGCCAGCCAGCCCGCGATCGCTCGGCGCAGGGCGGGCGCGCCCCTGGGATCGCCGTAGCCGAAGTCGGCCGGGGCAGCGTCCGCGAGGACGGCACGCTGGGCGCGCAGCCACCCGGCGCGCGGGAAGGCGGCGAGGTCCGGGACACCCGGTGACAGGTCGATCCGGCAGGGCACGGCCCGCAGCACGTCGACGACGCCATCGCGGTCGCCCGAACTGAAGATCGCGGTCCCGGATCCGGCTGCGGTCCCCGGCATGCCGAGCCCGCGGCGGTCGCCGTCGCGGTCGCGTGCGTACCAGTGGTCCTCGCGGTGGTGGGCCCGGCGCTGGAACGGCGGCGGCCCAGCCGGCGGCTCCTGTTGGCGGCCCCGGTGGTCGTCACCGGAGCGGTACTGGTGGAGGGAACGGGGCGCACCGACGCTGTCGGGGTGGCTTGGGCGGCACTGGCCCTGGCCTGTGAGGCCGCCTTCACCCTTCTCGCGGTACCGGTCCTGCGGCGGCACTCCCCGTGGGGGGTGTCCGTGCACGCGATGTGGATGGCCGCTGCACTCCTGGCCGTTCTCGCCGTGGCCTCCGAAGGCCCCTCGGCGGTGGCGGAGTTGTCCGGTATCGAGTGGGCCGCCATCGGCTATCTGGCGCTCATGGTGACGGCGGTCGCCTTCGTCCTGTGGTACTCGACGGTCCGCGCCGTCGGATCGGGGCGGGCCGGACTGCTCTCCGGCATCGCGCCTCTTGCCGCGGCGGCCGTCGGCAGCATCTTCGGTAGCGGCATGCCCAGCCCGTCGGTATGGCTGGGCATCACCGTGCTGATCCTCGGGTTGGTGCTGGGTCTGCGCCCGCATCACATGCCTGCCGCGGAGGTCGTACGAGCGGACCCGCCCACCTCCGTACGCTCCAGGTAGCGGCTGAGAACAGCCCGTCGGGAGCGCCTTGCAGACATCACGCTCGTCGAAGGATCAGGCGCCGGGGCCGCCGCAGCGCGGCGACCATCATGCAGTGGAGTGCGTGAAACATCCTTTGTTCTGGCGTGGGGAGGCACTTGCGCGCCAGTGGTACGCGGTGCCGAGTCATGGGGGGTCAGGGCGACGCGGGTGGCCCTCACTGCGTGCGGCCAGGGGCACGCGTCGCCTGCCGGTCCATCCCTCCAACCTACAAGGCCGCTCGCCGTGTCCCTCTCAACGGATCGTCAGCCCGTGCTCACGCCTTCATGGGACGGCAAGGTCCTCCATGCCCTCGACCTCGACGTGCTCGACCGGCAGATCCAGACCATTCGTTCGGTGATCAACCCCGACAAGCTTGGCCACCTCGGACCGGTTGCCGACGCCTGGGCCATCGACGACGAGCTGAAACAGATCCGTCAGATGAAGTGACCCCGGGATCGGCGTGGGCCGGCTCGTTCGCCCATCCGGCGATGTCGAGGTTGTGCAGGCGGGCGACGCCCCGCATCGCGGGGTGCACGCCGTCGCCGCGGAGGCGGCCGTCACGCAAGCTCCTCCAGGTCTTCGTGCGGACGAAGACGTGCTCGACCCGGGCCCGGACCCGCTTGTGGCTTTTTGTGGCTGCTTCCAGCCGGGGAGTTCTTCGTCCGCGCAGCTGCGGCGGTGAGGAATGACCAGTCCCGTAAAGACCAGTCCCGTTCCCCGGCAGCCGCCGTCGCCGCGCCTTTGCGGAAGGCGGCGTCCGCGACCGTCGGCGTCCGCACCTCGTGCGGACGCCCCGACACGCCGTCGCCGCCGTCAGGTCTCCAGACCCTCCAGGGTCGCGCTGACCAGGGGCAGCACCTCCTCCAGGAGATCCGCTGTCGCAAGCTCGTCGAGCGTCCCCGCGCCGCGGGCCAGCAGCACTCCGACAAAGGCGGCGACCGCCACCTCGGCCCGCAGTTGCGGCCGGTCCACTCCCTTGGCGGCGAACCGCTCGCGCAGTGGGTCGACCAGGCGGGCGTGCATCTGGGCCCGGGCGGCCTCCTGTACCACCGGATCACCTTCGGCCTGGACGGCCGACCGCAGGACGGGGCCGGCGCCGCGCCGGTCCGCACGCTCGAACAGAGCGCGGAGCCGATCGCGTACGAGCAGGTCCGGCGGGGTCGCGTCGCCCTGCTCCGCGCGCAGCACCGCCGTGTACAGGCCGCTCTTGTTGGTGAAGTACCGGGCGATCAGCGCCGGGTCCACACCCGCACGCTCACCGATGTCGCGGATCGTGGTCCGGTCGAAGCCTCGCTCGCTGAAGAGCTCGCCTGCCGCCTGGAGCAGCAGTTCGCGGCTGCGCGCGGAGTCCCGCCTGCGCGACGGCGTGCCGTCGGTCATCGCGCCGCCTCCTGCCGGGCCGCGTCCTCGCCCGCCGTTCGCGGTAGGGCAGCGGCCCCCGCTGGTACTGGAGCGGCGACGGCACCACGCCGGCGCCGCGGCGGCAGGACGGTGGTCACGAGGATCATGACCACCCACACGCCGCAGGCCAGCAGGGCGGCCGTCCGGTAACCGTCGCCCGTCGGCAGCGCGCTGCCGGCGGTGGTGTGGGCCTGCAGAACGGTGGCGCTCAGCACGCTTCCGGTGGAGTAGCCGACGTAGCGCAGCACCTGGTTGAAGCTCATCGCGCTCCCCGTCTCGTGTGCGGGCACGGAGCCCACGATCATCCCGGGCATCACGGCGAATATCCAGCCGATTCCGAAGCCGGCCACCGCCATGATGGCGAACAGCTCCCACAGCTGTCCGCGAACGAGTGCGAAGGCCAGCACGGCGGCCAGGGAGAACACGCACCCGAGCGCCAGCACCAGGGCGGTGCCGGCCCGCCGAGCCAGCAGCGGGACCACCCGGCCGGCGGCCAGACTGCCGAGTGAGAACGGCAGCAGCACCAGCCCTGTGACGGCCACGGAGGCCCCGAATCCGTAGCCGGCCTCGCGCGGCGTCTGCACGAACCGGGTGACCAGCGACACCAACAGGTACATCCCGAGACCGGCCACCAGTGCGGTCACGTCGGCTGTCAGCACTCCGCGGTCCTTGGTCAGCCGAAGATCGACCAGCGGCCGCGCGGTCCGCAGCTCGTGCGCCGCCCATACGCCGAGCAGCAGAACACAGATCCCGACCAGGACGAGTAGCCGCACCGACTTCCAGCCCCATAGTTCGGCCTCGCTCAAGGCGAGCAGCAGCCCGGCGAGTGCGGCGCCGAGCAGCACCGTCCCGGGAACGTCCGGCCGCGGCGCCGGGCGGCGCGGGGACGGCGGCAGGACCACGACGGCGGCCACCAGCGCGGCCACGCTCACCGCCGCCCCGAACCAGAAGCCGGCGTACAGCCCGAGGGACTGCGCGATCAACCCGGTGACCGGATAGCCCAGTCCCACCCCGGCGACGGTGGTGATCGACAGCAGGGCCACCGCGGGGCGTGACCGCTCCGGCGGCAGGGCGTCCCGCGCGGTGGCGATTGCCAGCGGGGTGAGGCCCAGTCCGAGGCCCTGCAGCGCCCGCCCTGTCACCAGGCAGCCGATGCCCAGCGGCAGCGCCGCCAGAACGCAGCCGGCCAGCACTGCCACAAGAGCCCCGAGGATCACGGGGCGGCGGCGCGGACCGTCTCCCAGCCGTCCCATCACCGGTGTGCTCACCGCGCCGACGAGCAGCGTTACGGTCAGCGACCACTGGGCGTCGTTGAGCGACACGTGCTCCTCGGCGGCGATCGTCGGCACCAGCGGGGCGCCGAGGCTGCTGACCACGGCGACCAGCATGCCGAGTGAGACCAGCACGGGAACCAGCGCACGCTGCCGCCCGGGCTGCGGCTCCGGAATGGCCGGACTGTCCACGACTCTCCTCGATGTCGAAAGCTGAAGTCATCGATTGAAGTCATCACGTGGTGACATTATTCCCGGCGCCCTCCCCTCACGTCTCGCCGTCCTGCGCGATCACATGGTGGAAAGCGTCGGGCGGACCCTGGTGGCTCCCCGGCGCTCGACACGCGAGTGATCCACCCCACGACACTTCTGGACACGAGGCAGGCACTTCGGGCCCTGCGGCTCCGGAGCGCCCGTACGCGCGGATCGGAGAAGTAGCTTCGATGTCAGCAGTCCTGCTCTCCCCGGCGGTGCGGGCGATCCGTGGCCGGGCCGCGGACCGTCCGGTTGACGTCAAGGCCCGGGTGGAAGCCGACCGGCGTCGCAGGGCTGCCCGTCGCCGTCACCTTTGAAGGAGTTCCGCCGATGAAGACCGTCGTCCACTGCATCGTGGCGGCAAGCCCTTCGGAGACGTTGCGGGCGCTTCCGGTACCTGGAGCCCCGTGACCGACCCGGCTACGGGAGAGGTCACCACACGGGTCGCGATGGCCGGAGCCGACGAGGTCGATGCCGCGGTCGCCGCGGCGAAGGAGGCCGACGCGACTTGGCCCACGTCCCCGCTCGCGCGGCGGATCGCGATCCTGGTCCGCTGCCGCGAACTGCTGGACGCGCGCCGGGACGACATCGCCGCGCTGATCACCGCCGAGCAGGGCAGGGTCGACGCGAGGCCCGGGCCGTGGCCTTCTACGCGGGCGAGGACAGCGGTTTCGTCAGGGGCACGATCGCCGGGCAACGGGGGCGGGGCCCGGGACTGACCGATTCGCGACTGGCAACGCGCTCGCCTCAACCGGCGGGAAGGCTGCCGAAACCAGTCTGGTGATCCGCTGCGTACTTCTGTCAGTGAAGTTCTTGCGGATCGATGTACGCCAGGACGGTCGTCCCGTTCTGAACTGTGCGACACGTCCGATGAAGGAGTCATCATGCACGACGAATCCACGGCGCTGGTGGTGCAGCCCGGTGAGGCTGCCGGGGCGTCGCTCACAGACGGCGCGTTCGAGTTGCTCGCCGACGGGGGCGCGGTCAGCGCCAGCCGGCTCACCCTCGCGACCGGCGCCGACGGGGCACCCCCGCACCACCACAAGCTCTCCCACGAGCTCTTCTACGTGCTGGGTGGGACGATGCTCTTCCGTCTCGGCGATGTCCTGTCGGCGGTGGGGAAGGGCGGGCTCGTCGTCATTCCGCCCGGGCTGCCGCACGTCTTCGGGGCGGCAGAGGGCGAGACGGCCGATGTACTGGTGGTGCTCAGCCCGGGTATCGAACGGTTCGGCTACTTCGAGCGGCTGGCCGCCATCAGCCGTGGCGAGGCGGAATTCGCGTCACTCCTCCCCGAGCAGTTGCGCTACGACGTGCACTTCGAGGACATCTCCGACTGGCGATCGGCGCCCTCACGGTAACCCGTTCGGCGGCGGGGCCTCGGTCAGACGTGGAGTTCTTCCGCGGGGCCACACGTCTCGCACGGTGAGGCGATGTCCCTCTCCAGCGTCACAAGTGCCTCCCGCCGGTCAGGGCTCGCCTCGGCGGCCTGCGAGCGGCCAGGCCACCCGTCGATGAACGCCGCAGCCACGAACCCGGAACCCGCCGGCACAGGCGCTTTTCAGCTCCATCTAGGACCCGGTCGGTGCGGTGCGGTAGAAGCCGGCCGCGGTGACCGCGGCGGGGACGCCGAGTTCTGCGGCGACCGTGGTGATGGCCGTGGCGCCGGCGGCGAGGTCGGCCTGGCCGTCGGTGGTGAAGAGCGGGGCGATGTACTTCTCGTAGTGGGCTCGCGCTTCGTCCTCGGTCTGTCCGCCAAGGAATGTACGCATGTGCCGCACCGTGGTGTCGGGGTCGTCGTGGATCGCCCGCAGGCCGCGCCGGTGGGCCCGCACGACGGCCTGGACCGCCGGGTCGTCGGGGTGGATGTGGGTGGGGTCGACGGCCACGCCCACGGTAGGGATCCGAAAGTGGTCGCCGATCCAGGCAAGCACATTCCAGCCGTTCTCGGCGGCTACCGCCTCGGGCACCATGGTGCTGCCGACGACAGCGGCGTCGATCTCGCCGGCGCGCAGGAGGCGCAGGTCCATGCCGTAGTCGCCGGGCCGGCGTACGACGGTGTGGATGTCGCGGTCCGGATCGAGGCCGGCCTTGCGCAGCACGATCCGAGTGAAACAGCCGGGCGCGGTGTGGGGGGCGTGCACCGCCAGCCGGCGGCCGGCCAGGTCGGCGAGGGAGGTCATGCCGGGCCGGGCGAGGAACCAGAACAGCGGGCGGTCGGTGTTGACGTTGAGTGCGACCCAGGGCGTGCCGTCGGTCAGCCGGGACAGCAGCGCCCGGCCGAGCCCGATGGTGGCGCAGCGGCGCAGCCGCTCCTCGTCCCAGGTGCAGCCGTCGTGCAGCGCGACGTGGACAGCCTCGTCCGCGTAATAGCCCTCCTGATCGGCGATGTACGCCACCAGTTCCTCGTGCAGGCCCCGCCCGACGTAGGCGAGATCGATGGTGTGCATGAAGGCCTTTCCTCGGAGATGCCGCCGTCAACCGCCCGCGCGTGACGCGAGCCCCGCGGTCTTGGTGCGAGCGGCCGTAGTCCCAGGCCGCCGGCCGGACCGTGACCCATGGCCACGTGCAACGGGGGGCGACGGTGTCAGTGCATGGACAACCCGCCGTCGACCGCGGCCGTGGTGCCGGTCATGAAGGCGTTGCCCTCGTCGGCGTAGAAGGCGACCGCCTGGGCGACGTCGGCCGGGCGCGCAAGGCGGCCGAGCGGGGTGGCGGCCACTTGCCGCTGCCTGAGCGCGTCATCGAGCACATCCGCCGCCATACGGGTGTCCTCCACCGGGCCCGGGGCGACGACGTTGACGGTGATGCCGTGCGGGCCCAGTTCCAGGGCGAGATAGCGGGCGAACTGCTCCAGTGCCGCTTTGGCCGTGCCCAACGCGATCATGCCCTCCCTGGGCCTGCGACTGAGGCCGGTGCCGAGATAGACGATGCGTCCCCACCGCCGCTCGGTCATGCCGGGCAGCAGGGCCTTCGTGACCGTGAACGCCGCGTGCATCTCGGCCTCGAGCTTCCCGCCGAGTTCTTCCCACGTCATGTCCCAGAACGGAGCGACCGCGTAGGGGATGAGGGCGTTGTGCACGAGCACGTCGACTCCGTCCCATACCGCAGTGACCCGCTCGACCATGCGATGGACGGCCGCCACTTCGCGCACGTCCGCCTGCAGGGCCATGGCTTGGCCGCCTGCGGCTGCGATGTCCGCTACGACCTCCTCGGCCGCCTCGCTGCTGCTGAGGTAGTTGACCACCACGCGCATCCCCCGCGCGGCCAGGAGGCGTGCGGTGGCCGCACCGATCCCGCTGCTGGCGCCCGTCACCAATGCCACCCTGCCGGTCGCCCCAGTCATGGGACCCCTTCCTCCTCGTCGTCACGGACGTCGGGATGACCGCCCCAGGTCGTTCATCGCCGATGGCCCGGCAGCCGGGACGGATTGCCCGCAGCGCACGGTGGCAGCGGTCTCGCAGCAGGTTCGCCGAGTTCCAGTCGCCCGGCAGCTGCGAGGTGAGCAACACGTCCCGCCTGCCGCGGATGGTCTCACTGAGCGGCTCCAGCGGCATCGAAAGCATCACATCGTCGCCGGCACATGGAGCGGAGCCGCGCCGTTCCACCCCGAGCTCCGTGCACCCCGAGCTCCGTGCACCGCGGGATCAGGAACTGCTGGATACGCGTAGCGAATGGCTGTCCCCCCGCGTCCGCGGCCGCCGGCGACCCGCGCTACGTGGCAGCTGCGCTGTCCCCACCCATGGCCCGGCATATCTCGGACCGTTGTGAAACCGACCCCAAGCCAGCCTCTGCGGCAGCGCACCCGCTGTCTGGTGACGTCGGTACTCTCACGTCGGGCGCACGGGCCCCAGGCACGGATGCCTTCTCTTCCGCGCCCAAGCCAGGTCCCCAGGGCACTCCCGGGGATCGAGCCGCGCCCATCCCCTGGCTACGCGAGCCCTCAGAATGATCTTCGTCGGACACGGCCTGGTTCGGCTGGCTGCACGGTTGGACCTACCGGGACACGTCATGCGCTTCGCAAACATGCCGGGCGGCTCACGGAGGCGAGAGGCGACTGCTCGGAATGTGACAGGACCCTGAGGCAATTGCGGGCGGGCCGATGGTCGGGGGAGTGCGTTGCTGCCGGTGGCGCGGTCATCAGGCCAGCATGCTGCCCGTGGCCGGCGGTATGAGGAGGAACGAGTGCGATCCGCCGTTGCGTGTGGGCGAAGACCTCTTCGACGGCCCCGACGTGTGACCGTATGGTCGGCTGCTTCCGCCACCGGGAGAGAGGCGCCGACCCAGTGGGCCAGCCGGCTCTGTCTGTCAGGCCGAACGTCACTGGTCGCCAAAGCATTGTGGTGCTGTCATGGAGGGGGAGGGGATGCGGCGCGGATGAGCTGACGGGGTCGTGACTGCCCATGGAGGCGCCAGTCGGAGGGGGACACGCCTCGTCGGTCCGGGCCGGTCCTTCCGCGGTCGCCTGTCGAAATGGAGGAGGCCGGTGCCATGCCGCACCGCCGCACGGTGGGTGATGTGATGACCGAGGACGTCGTCACGTTCCGCACCCACACGCCGTTCAATGAAGTTGTGGCCCTGTTGGACGCGAACGACATTGCCGCGGCTCCGGTTGTCGACGACGACGGCGCCCCCGTCGGCGTGGTGTCCGCGTCCGACGTGCTGCGGCACGAGACCGGCATGCCCGATCCGCAGGGGCAGGACGGGGACGAGGAGCACGTCTGGGGCAAGGCGCGGGCCCGGACCGCGGGCGCGCTCATGAGCAGTCCTGTCTTCACTGCCCGCGCCCACTGGACGATCCCCCGGGCCGCGCGGGAACTGCGCAGGCGGCACGTCAAGCAGCTGCCGGTGGTGGGCGACGACGGGCTCCTGGCCGGCATCGTGAGCCGCAGCGACCTGCTCGACATCTTCGTCCGCTCCGACGTCGAGATTCGCGGCGCAATCGAGCAGGACGTCCTGGATGGCATCCTGCGCCTGGAGGAAGGCGTCGTCGCGGTCGAGGTCCAGGAGGGGACTGTCACCCTGCGGGGTCACGTCCCGGAACCGCGTCTGATCCCGGTGGTCGTGGGCCTGTGCCAGGGCGTCGAGGGTGTCGTCGCCGTGGACGCCCGCCTTGCCGTCGTTAGCTAGGCCGCGGGCCCGCTGCCGCACCGGGGGCACCTGCACGGGTCGCGGCCGGCAGCGGGCGAGGCCGCCACGGCGTGCGTGTGCGGCGGTCCGCCAAGCCCGCGAACTCCTCCGTATCCCTGCCGAGGCCGGGACCTGCTGCGAAGACTGCGGCCGCCGAGGGCCTGTCGTTGCGCGCCTACCTGGCCCGCCCGGCCGACACTCTCCTCACCCCTACCGAGCGGGCTGAGCGCGCCGAGCAGGCACGCGCCGTCCCGAACGCCTCGAACGGCTGCGCCCCCACTCCCGCCGAGCAGGACGACCTGGACGCCGAACTCGACCGCCGCCAGACCCAGGGCATGAAGGACGTTCCCCTGCAGCGGGGCGGTTGGCTGAGCCGTATAGATCATGGGTGATATCTATCACGTGGACGGTGCGATGCGCGGGCTTACATGATGAGCCTGCACACCGTGCCCGAAACACACCCTGTCCTATGAGGTTCGAATGACCCTGCCGTCGCTGTTGCTGGTGCCCGGAGCGTGGCACAGACCCGAGCATCTGCAACTCCTCATCGACGACCTGCCCGACATCGATGTCCACACCGTGGCACTCACCTCGAGCGGCGACGACCCCGAGGTGCTGGGCGACATGTACTCCGACGCGGCTGTCATCAAGGGCGCGGTCGAGGCGATCGACGGACCCGTGGTCGTCGTCGCGCACTCTTACGGCGGCATCCCCGCCACCCAAGCGCTTGTCGAGACGCCCAACGCCAAGAGAATCGTCTACCTTGCCGCGTTCCAGCTCGACGCCGGAGACTCCCTGCTGTCGAGTGTGGGCGGCGACCCCGCTCCCTGGTGGGAGTTCCATCGGCAGGAGGGCGTCGGCGACTTCCTGACCGTGGCAGGCCCGGTCGACGTCTTCTACGGCGACGTGGACAGGAGCGTCGCCGAGAAGGCGGCAGCAGCTTTGGGTTACCAGTCCTACGCCGCCACAACCCAGAAGCTGACCGCGGTCGCCTGGCAGACGATTCCGAGCACCTACATCATCTGCGAAGCGGACAAGGCCATCCCGCCCTTCGCCCAAGAACTCTTCGCGAAGCGCGCCGACAGGACGCTGAGGCTGGACAGTTCGCACTCGCCCTTCCTGTCCCAGCCCTCCGCCCTGGCTCAGCTCATCAGGCGCGAACTCAGCCTGCCATGAGCCGGCCGGAGCGTGAGCCCGGCCGCCCGTAACGCCCGCCAGCCGCGTCCACCGCGGCCGGCGGACCCCGACCGCTTCCAGTCCAGGGGCAGATCGTGACGTTCTCATCTCCGGTCTCCGCCGGCCGTCCGGGCTAGGGTGCGAGCCGATATCGCGCTAGTGCGGCAAACCGTCGAATACGCGCGCTGACCGTTGCGGCCCGCGCGCTCTGTGCCACCGGTATCGCCCCGTTGGCACTGGCCGGGACCGCCCGTGCCCAGGGCACCTGCACCACCGCAGGCACGACCACCACCTGCGGGCCGCGTTGCCAGCCGGCGATCACTGCGCCCTGATGGGAACGCCTATTCGACGCGACGCGCTTTGTGCTTGGCGACGCCGAAGCGTGCCCGGGTGGGCAGGTCGGTCAGTCCGGTGCACTCGCGTGCTTGCGCCACGGGTCCGTGACAGAGCGCCTTTAGGACAGGGGCTGGTGCGCCGTGTTCTGTGAGAGTGAGCGCCACATCGAGTCGCGGGTGCGCCGGGCGTCCGGTCACATGGGCGCCGGCGCGGGCGACGCCAGGCAAGGCACGCGCTTCGTCGGCGACGGCGTTGCTGAGGGCGCTGCCCCGAAGTTCAACACCATCGGGCGGAGGCGCGCCGCCCAGATGCACGGATCCTGGGCGGTGACGACGCAGTTGGGTGAGCAGCCACAGGAGAGCCAAGGCGGTTGCCAGGGTGAGGGCGGCGATGACGGCCGGCCACCACCACCAGCCTTGGTCGCTCCAGCGGATCCGGTCCGCGTTGCTGAGTAGTACGTCGTTGTGGGTGGTCAATGGCCATCCGGCGGGTGGATCGACGTGCAGCAGGCGGTAGAAGTCGATGCCGGCGGTGAAGATCAGCAGCCCGCCGCCCAGCAGGACCAGGCCGGTGATGGCCAGGAGGAGGCGGTTGAGTATGGATCGGCTGTTCATGGCGGGTTCCCGGGCCGGGTCAACGGACGCGTTCTCGCACGCGTATGGCTACTCGTGGGGCATGCGCAAGGGCGAGTTGGCGGCACTGATCGTGGACGGCCTCGTTGAGGTCGTCGCGGACGGTCGATGGGTCACGGAAGCGGACGTCAGCGAAGACGACGACGCGGTGGCGCCCCACTCGGACCCTCGCTCGGCCGACGCCGGGGACCCGCATCGCTGCGTCACGCAACATCAGTTCGGCAGCCCGGCGGTCCAGCCAGGCTCGCAGTCCGGTACTGCCGTCAGGTGCTCGCAGCGGCAGCAACCGGCGCAGGCCGGGGGTGAGGGCGAGGAAGAGCAACCACAGGCCGACGGCGGCGGCGACAGCGGAGCCGACCAGCATCCACAGATCGTCGACCGGGCGGCCGGCCATCTCGTCGGCGAGGTGGGTGCGCCAAGCTCCGGCGCGGTGCCCGGCTCGCACCGCGATCACGTCGTACAGCATCAGCCCGAAGCCGCACAGTGCCACCAGCGCCACCACCGCGGCTGGGATGCGGCGCGCCGACCACAGGCGCGGCGACCTGGCCCCCCGCCTGCCTTGCTCCGACGGCCTCGGCGCGCGAGTGGGGGAGCGGGGCCGACCTGTTCCGGCAGCTCTGTGGGTGTCGGGTGGCCCTTGTCGGGTACCGGGCGGTGCAAGGTCGGATGGGCGGGTCATCGGGATTCCTTGGTCGGTGCGTGAGTAGGCGAAGGTCACTGAGCGCGGACCGGTCCGCCGACGGTGGCCAGGCGCCGGATGGTCAGGGTGACGTCTCGGACCTCTAGACCGGTCAGTCGTGTCACCCGGTCGGCGACCTCACGCTGTAGCTGCCGAGAGGTGTCGGCGATGTCAGCGGGGTAGGGGAGGTCCACCGTGAGCGCCAGTTGCGCTCTCCCGCCGTGCGTGGTCGCTCGAGCCCCCGGTGCGGCCAGATCGCTGCGCGGGTCGAAGCGTCGACGCAGCATCGTGCTCACGACGCGAGCGGCAATGCGGGCCACGACCCGCTCAGGGATCACCGTCGTGCCTCGATCGGCAGGCGCCACAGTCCCGGAGGCGTCGTGTGCATGCCCACCGGAAGGACGGTCGGGTGAGCCGGCGGCACTGGTGTTGGCGCTCACCGTTGCCGCCGAGCGGACGAGTCCTGCTGCTTCCGGGTGAAGACGTCGACGTCGCCCTGCAGAACGAGACCGACGCCCAAGCCCACTGCACCTAGGACGGCCACCAGGAGGAACGCCCAAAATCCGCCGAAGAAGCCGGCGAAGCCCAAAGCGACTCCGGCTGCCAAGCCCACTATCGCTGCATTCATGACTCACTCACCTGTCCCGGACCGGCGTGCGCCGTCCGCATCGGGCGCGCTTGGTGCCCCAGGGGAAGGTCCACTGACGGAGGTCATTGGACTCGGCCTTCGGCCGGCCCGGTCTCGTCTTCCTCGTCCGGTAGGTTCACGTCGTCGACGACGAGGTTCACCTCGACGACCTCGAGACCGGTCATGCGTTCCACGGCGGAAATGACGCTGATGCGGACCTCTGCTGCCACCTCGGGAATGGCGTAGCCGTAGTCGACGACGACATCAAGGTCCAGTGCGGCCTGGCTCTCGCCCACCTCGCACTTCACTCCGCGGGTGACGCTTGCGGTTCCGCCGCCGGGGACGCGTTCGCGCACTGCACCCATGGCGCGAGCCATGCCCGCACCGAGGTTGTGAATTCCGGGTACCTCGCGGGCGGCGGTTCCCGCGATCTTGGCCACGACGCTGTCGGCGATGGTGGTCCTGCCCCGCGTCTCGGGGGAGGTGTCCGGGCCGGTCGGCCCCTTCAGCGTCGTTCCGGTTCCGGTGGAGCTGTTCTGCCCGGTGAGGGGCCGGTCTGCGGTGTCTGTCATGGCAGTCGCCTCGATCAGTCGCTGCGGGTACCGGTACGGCGCCCGTCACCAACTTGGACACACCCCGAGGGCAAAGTGTCATGCATATCGACAAATCGGCATCACGCAGCCGAAGCCGGGCACGTGTAACACCGCAGGGAGGAGGTGCGGTCATGACGCCCAGCGCCGACCCTTTCCCGCGCCGAGCGGCCGGGTCCGTGATGACGCCAAGCCCCGTTTCCCAGGCCTCGCCCGGCGACCTGCCGTCCGCACCGGATGATCTTTTGGCAACCCGCGCCGGCGAAGGGGATGAGGAAGCCTTCGCGATTCTGGTGCGGCGCCACAGCCGTCCTCTGCTCGCTCTGGCCTTCCACACACTGGGCGACCTGCAGGACGCCGAGGACGCCGTCCAGGACGCATTCATCAGCGCCTGGCGGCGCTTGCCTGAATTCCGTCACGGCTCTGCGTTCAGGACCTGGATGTACCGCATCACCGTGAACCGCTGCCTGAACTCATTGCGCCACCGACCAAGCCCGGTACCGTTGAACTCGGTGGCCGAACCCGCCGCCCCCGGCATTCGAAGCTCGCCGGCGCGGGCAGCCGAGCAGGACGCACTCACCGACGCCCTGAGAGGTGCGCTCGGCGCGCTGGAACCCCAGCAGCGCATCTGCTGGGTCCTGCGGGAACTGCACGGACTGCCGTACGCGCAGATCGCGCATGTCACAGGCACCACAGAGCAAACGGTCCGCGGACGACTGTACCGAGCGCGACGAACTCTGAAGGAGGCACTGGGCCCATGGCGCTAGACGACCATCACCCTCAGCCTCCGAAAGGCGGCTGCCCACTCGACCAGATCCGCCACCAAACCGGCGACGAAGTGCTCACTTGCGGGCACACTCTCAGCCATGCATGGGAACAGGCCAGGGACGCCGTTCCGCCCACGGACCCGCACCTCGTCGAGTGCCCCTACTGCCGCGACGCTGCAGACGGACTCGCCGCGCTCGACACGGCGACCCAGGCGCTCCGGGCGCAGGAACCACCCGGCGCACAAAACCTCATCTCCCGTGTGATGGACATCGTCCGAAACGAGGTGCTGCTGGGGCCGATGCTGCCGCTGGGCGACCCGACGCGCACTCTGCGGATCGCCGAACATGCCGCGACCGGAATACTGCGGAGAGCGGCGGACTCGGTCCTCGGCGTTACGACCGCCAGTTGCCGACTCACCCAAGTCGACGATCACGCGGGCATGCGCGCGAGCATCACCATGGCTGCCACTCTGGACCGCCCCCTTCCCGAGACAGCCCAACTGGTGCGGCATGCGATTCGTACCGCCGCCGACGATGCACTGGGCCTGGTGGTGACCGCCGTAGACGTCACAGTGATCGATGTCCAGCGCCCATCCTGGACGCCCAGCAGCTCGGAGCGCGCGCTAGGACGGCCGGAGGCCACCTCATGACGGGGTGCAACCCGGCAGACATTCGCCAGGGTGCCGCGAAGGCCGCCCTTGACGTCAACGGGGTACTTGGGCTGCAGCCCACTCTCGCAAGCCGTCTCGCCCGAGCCGCTTCATGCCACGTCCCGGAAACGGCGGACGACGCGGTCGCTTCGCCGCTGTCGGGCATCCGGGTAGCACGCGACCCGGACGGCTCCCGTTGGCAGGTGGAGATACGCTGCATCCTCGCCGAGGGTCATCGAGCCGTGGACGTCGCGCGCACGGTCCATGATCGAACCCGATCATCACTCATTCCCCTCGTCACGGCGCACGGTGGGAAAGACCTCACCGTGACCGTCACCATTACTCGGATCGCACGCACATCCGTGTGACCTGGTGTCGGGCCTGAGCCTGAACCTGAGCCTCAGACTGAGCCTGTTGACGTTGCTGTCGCGCGATTCGCGCGAGACCAGCCAGGTCGGGCGCGACCACCGCATCAGCGCGATCGTCCACGGCCTCGACGCCGCCGTCACCGGCGACGAGGACCACGACATGACCATCGCCCGGCGTCTGCGGATCGGCCAGGTCGACGTCAACGGCGGGCCCCACAACTTCCAGGCACGGTTGGGCGGCGACAAGCAGTCGGCAACGGCCGGGAAATGGGCCACGGGCCGGCCTTGAGTAGTTTCTGGAGACCAAGGCGAGCACCCGCTGACCGGGGCGCCACGGGCGCCGCGGTGGCGTGAGACTCGCCGGGGGAAGAGGCCGGCGGGAATGGCCGCGTCCGCTGTTGTGCGTCGGAGCAATGAAGGTGAGGAGCGCGAGCCCCGCCGGAGGGTGCAGGTGCCGCCACGGGTGCGCGCTCGCGTGATCGCGCTGATCCGGATGTCGCCGTCGGCCGAAACCGGGCTCGTCGCACTGGTCGACGCGGAGTCTTTCGGCGTTCTTGAAGCGGCAGGAGGGTGTCTCGGTCTCCTGGCACTACGTCGCGCGGGTGTGGCGTGAGGAGAATCTGCAGCCGTACCGTTCGGGCACGTTCAAGATTTCCAAGGATCCGGCGTTCGCGGACAAGGTTGCCGATGTCGTGGGCCCGTATGTGGACCCCGAGGTGTGGTCTCCACGTGCAGTTACAACAGGAAGGTCACCAGAGCCTGCTTGATGTCGCAAGTGAACCGCCGCTCCGCCGGCTCCCCACCGGAGTAGGCTGGAGACACCAGGAGCATTTCGCACACGGGCCTTCATGCCGGTGTCGTTCCCGGCGAACGACCATCTCGGGCAAACGGGAACGCGCCCGGAGTCAGGTCCGTGTCATGAACATAATCCTCGATCACCCACTCGTGGTTGATGGGCAGTCTTCGCTACCTATGCCGCCGCCTCGGTTGGCGCTGAAGCCTGCCGATGCCGTCCGGGGTCTGCTGGACGGGGCCTGGTGGCCTCGCTCCCGCGATCTCACCCGTGAACTCCCGGCCCTGATCGACACGCTGGACCGCCGCTGGGCGCGAGTGACCCGAGTCGTAGTGCACCCATCGCTCTGGCTTGTGATCCCGCGCAGGGTGCACGCCTTGGGACATGTCGTCCACGTCGGGTGGTTCGCCGAACAGGACCCGAACAAGCTGATGCTGCTCTCCTACTCCATCGGCCGTTTGGATCTGCTGGTCATCCCGCCGGAATGTGATCTGGCCGCGGCGACCCGGATGATGGCAGCCGCGGGCGACCCCCGGCGCCGGCGCACCGCGAGCGGCATCATGGCGGACGACGAACTCCGCCAGGCTGTCGGATCGGACCGCAGAGGGGAAGCGGACTGGGAGTCGGAAGGTGGAAGCCCGTCCACGGCTGATACGGCCGCAGTGCCCGGCCGCGCCGGGGGGATGTGGGCGTGATGACATTCCTCATCACCTTGGCCGTGCTCCTCGCGATGATCGCCGTGGGCGCCCTTCTTGTCCGTGCGCTCAACGAGCGGCACGACCAGCGGATCGCCGCATTCCGCTACGGCGATCTGCTTCCGCACCGTCGTCGGACCGTCGCCCTCCCAGAAGAGAGCACCAGCGATTTCGCGGACTCCCCGGCCGGGACGGTGCGGGACGAGCGACGAGGCGGAAGCCGTCGTCGGCTGCGAAGCACAGGTTCGACGGCAGTGAGTGTGCAGGAACCCGCACGGCTGCTTGCCTCGCCCCTTCGTGTCACCGTTTCGGACCGCCTGCCGTCCGCGGCGCACACCGTCCGGACGGGGCCGCCACCGACCGCGCTCGCCGAGGTTCGCGTCATCGCCGCGTCCCCAGAGGCCGCCCGCCGTGTGGCAGAAACGCTTCGGCAGCACTTCGCGGGGACGGAACAGCGCAGCTACCCGGCAACCCCCCAAGGCGGCACCCGCCTGCACCTCACAGTCGACACCACGCAGGCCCCCGGGGCCGTGGAGTCGTTCCAGTCCGGAGCGGGCACAGGCCACGCGGCCCTTACCGGCCGTCCGCATGAGGGAGAGATTCCGCCTCGGCCAACGTCGAGCCACGCTGATACAGACGATGCGGCGGAAAGCAGCAAGCGAGCGGACACCGCCCGGGCCCGCCGGGCGGGCTGGCCACCGGCAACCGCCTGGGGGTGACGAACCGGCCCGTACCCGATCGGGCCTGCAGGCGGCTGGGGCGGGCGAACCCGGCCCCGCCGGCCGATCCGCGACGGCACCTCGTCCGCGCACAACCCTCGGGATCCCCGAGCGGGCCGAGGTCGGCAGGACCCTGCGAGAGGCGCAGCGGCTGCTGACCGCTGGAGAGGTCCCGGCGGCGATCCTGCAAGTCAGCCGGGCACTGGAGTGGGTGCAGAACGTGGACTGGGGGCTGCATCGCCGCTTCCCGAACACTTGGAGGTTGACTTGCGGGCCAGGTACGCGTGGCGCAGGTGCGCCTGTTCCTTCAGTCCCTCCTCATCGACGAGCGTGAGCATCGGCTGACCCGGCGCGCACACGATGATCACCAGTCACTTGGGCGGTGCGTTCATCACGCCGTGTTGTGACGTGATCCACTACCAGGACGGCAACGCCCTGTCGGTCGCACGTCGACGCACCAAGGGATCCGGCAGACGGTGACAGAAGAGGACGGGGCGGGCTGGGCTGCCGCTTCGGTTTCTCGGGCGGAGGTGAGCCTTCGCAAGCGTGACTCATGTCGGAGTAGTCCCTCTTGGCGTAACGTGGAATGCGGGTCGGCGCACGCTCACGTGCAATGGCCCGGAAGGGCGGCTCCGGCGGGTATACGCCGGAGCCGTTGGCTGTTTCCGTCACCGCGACCGGCGGGCGAAGCGCTCGCGCGTCGTGCGGAGTACGGTGTGGAACAGGGTCGTATCGCGGTCGCACGCTATGCGGTCGCGCTGCTGTTTTCTGCGGACGGGGGACACCATGGCCGGATCAGAAACCCCCGGGCTCCCCGGGCTCCTGCCGGACGCCGTCCACCAGTCGGTGAAACCCGGCACGGCCCTGCTGCGGCTGGAGACGACACATGCACGCGAGGGAACCCTGGACGGCGCGTGGTGGCCGCGGACACGGGACATCGCTGCCGAGCTTCCCTCGCTGATCACCGCGCTGACCGAGCATCTCGGGCCTGTCACGCGAGTCGGTCTGGACAGCAACGCCTGGGACGAACTGCCGACCCGGATAATGGTCGACGACCGAGTCGTGCACATCGACTCTTTCCCGGTCGGTGACGACACCGTCCTCATCACCCGGGGCGACCGGGACCACTTCTCTTTGATGCTGGTCCCTCCCGACACATCGCCCGACGCGGCGCGCGCCGCGATGGCAAGGGCCGTACGGGCCGACAACGTCACCGACGCCAAGCAGATCCTCATCGATACGGGCAGCGGCACGCCACCTACGTCGGCCTGACACGTCCGCCGACAGCTCGACCGGCCGGACCTCTTCAACCGCCTCGACAGAGGCAGTCACGTCGCTCATCAGGTGCTACTTCCTTGATCGGGAGTTACACCGTTCTTTGTGCCGTCCCGCGAGCCGGCGGCGTACGAAGTGGCTGATTACCTGCAGGCGATCGATCAGCTCACCGTCACCACGGTGCGCAACGTCATCGGCAGCATGGACCTGGAGGAGACGCTCACCTCGCGTGAGGAGATCAACTCCCGGCTCCGCGCGGTCCTCGAAGACGCCACCGGCAAGTGGGGCATCCGCGTCAACCGTGTCGAGATCAAGGCCATCGATCCACCAGCCACCATCAAGGAAGCGCTGGAGAAACAGATGCGGGCCGAGCGTGACAAGCGCGCGGCAATCCCGCGCGCCGAAGGAGAGCGGCAGGCCAAGATCCTCACCGCGGAAGGCACGAAGCAGAAGGACACCCTGGAGGCCCAGGGCACGCAGCAAGCCGTGATCCTTCGCGCAGACGGCGAGGCCAAGGCGGTGGAGCTCGTCTTCCAGGCCGTCCACCGCAACAACGCCGACCCGAAGGTCCTGGCCTACAAGTACCTCGAAACACTCCCGCACCTGGCAAACAGCGACAACAACACCTTCTGGGTGATCCCTGGGGAGCTGACCGAAGGAGTTCGGACCGTCACCAGCGCGTTCGGTGACCAGTCGACGCCGGGCCCTCCCACACCCGCGCAACCTGCGGAAGTGGCCACCGTCGACGCCGATGACTCGTCGTACGAGAGCCGGGTTCCAGAGCTCGGCGCAGGCTCGGCTGTTTCGCTCGGCGCCGTGGCGGCTGCTGACGAGGCCGAGAAGCAGGCCGCCGCAGCGGTGAGCGACGCCAAGGCGGAGGCAGCAGCCGCGATGTCGCCCCAGGTTTCACGCCGGGGGCAGACATCCGGCAAGTGAGCCCCGCCCTCCGGCGGTCGCCAGGGACTGTGGTGACGCCACTGAGCGGCGCCGACGGCCTGCCGGGCACGGACCACATTGGCCCAAGCCACCGTTGTACTCCGCAGACCGCGATCATCGGCGTCCGGCTGCTCGACCGGCCGACCAGACCCCTGTGATCAGGCACGCCGGCTGGGGAGTCCCCTCACCGTGGACGCATCCGATGACCCGCTGCCCGTACAACCGCAACGCGACGTGACCGGCACACGGTGGAAACGGCCACGCGCGTCCATGGGCGCCGACCTGTTACGAGTTCCTCAGGCGTCGGCGATGACGGGGTCATACGGGGTATTCGTGCGTCGGCCTGCCATGAACGAAAGGAACTCGCCCACGAAGGCGCTGCGGCTGTAGGCGCCCTCGATGGTGGTGAGGTCGCGGTGGAAGGCGGTGCGGAAGAGCGCCCGGTGCTCATCCGCGTCGATGGTCCCGCTGCCGTCGTTGTCCGTGACGTGGAAGAGTACCTCGGCCACTCGGATGAGCGCGGGACTGGCGAGAGAGGGTACGGCGGCGGCGTACTCGTCGGCGCTGACCCGGCCGTCACCGTCCGTGTCGAGGGCGGCTTGGAGTTCGCGCCACCAGGCGGCGAAGGCGTCGTAGAGGCGGGTCTCCTCGGGTTCGTCCAGGTCAAGGCGGGTGGCCAGTTCACGCGCCATGGCGGCGAGGTCAGGCCAGTCGAGGTGTCCGTCGCCGGTCTGGTCAAGCACTTGTCGGAAGAACTCTTCCGCGGAGCGCCGGTCGTTTCCCGAGGCGGCCGGGGGGACGGGGTCGGGGCCGTTGCCTCCGCTCAGCGGTGTGAGGAGGCGGAGCATGGCCGATGCTCGCTTCAGGCGGGCGCGCAGCGCGGTCACGGTCCGGGCGCGGGGGTCCTTGCTGTCGGGCGAAAGGGAGAGGGCCTCGATGATGCTTTCGGCATCGACCCAGCCATCGGGCAGGAAACGGGTAAGCCCGGCGGCGAGGTAGGCGCCCTGCATGAGGGTCGGGGCGCCGGGCATCTCGGGCAGGCCGGCCTTGCGCCGGTAGGCCTCGGGGAGCGAGGCGACGGTGATCGCGCCAAGGAGCGGACCGACGACAGCCCGGCCGGCAGCCCACAGTGTCGGCGCGCCGTCGAGCAGTGCCGGGGCGGGCAGGTGGTCGAAGAGCCGGTAGAGGATGATGCGGGCTGCCTCGGTGTTCTCCAGCTCGGTTTCGACGACCCTGTCGAAGTACCGCCAGAAATCGTTGAGGTCCGTCGGGAGTTCCCCGGCGTCGCCGTCGAGCGCGGCGAGGAACGCGCGGTACTCGGCGTACATGGTCTCCATGGCGTCCTGGTTGAGCGGCTGGCCGCTCAGTCGGCACATGGTGACGGCGCTCTCGAAAAGGCTGGCGACCACCCAGGCGCGGGTCGCGCGGTTCATGGCATCGTAGGCGCGGCCGCGGGGGTCGGAGCCGCTCATGCGGGCGTGCAGCCTGTTGAGCCGGGCGGCTTCCCGTTCGCGCACCGCCGGGTCGGAGTCGAACATGCGGCGCATGCTGACATATGTGTTGCGCAGTCGGCGCCAGGGGTGGGCGACGAAGGTGGAGTTGTCGGCGAGGGCTGCGCCGATCTGCGGGTGGGCGGCCTCGAGCACGGTAGCGCGGATCATGGCCAGCGCCCAGCGCGGGTCGTCGAAGAAGGCGCGGAACTGCGTTTCCGGGCCAAACAGGGGTGTCTCGTCGGCCCTTCTCGTGGTTCCAGTCGTCATGACGGATCTCCGTTCGTCTGGGGCGGCACGCCGCCGTAGCGGCGGTCCCGGCGGCGGTAGGTGTGGAGGCAGGCGAGGAAGTCGGGGGCCCGGAAGTCCGGCCAGAGCACCTCGGGGAAGACCCACTCGGCATAAGCGACCTGCCAGAGCATGAAGTTGGAGATGCGCTGCTCGCCCGAGGTGCGGATGACCAGGTCCACGTCGGGGGTGTCGGGGAACGGCAGGTGGTCAGCGAAGCACCGCTCGGTCACCTCGTCGGCGAGCGTTCCGCTGCGGATCAGCGACCTTGCGGCCTCGACGATGTCCCGGCGCCCGCCGTGGTCGAAGGCGATGGTCAGCGTCATCTTCCGGTTGTCGGCGGTCAGCGTCGACAGATCGTCGAAGTCCTGGGCCAACTCACGCGGGATGCGCGGGTCTGCGGCCCCGAGGATGCGGCAGCGGATGCCGCGCGCGAGCAGCATCGGCGCATGTTTGCGGACAACTCGGCGAACCAGGCGCATCAAGTAGTTGACCTCGGTGCCGGGCCGGTTCCAATTCTCGGTGGAGAAGGCGTACAGACTCAGCCACTCGACGCCGGCTGCCCGGGCCGCCTCGATGATGTCGATGACGGTGGTCTCCGCAGCCTGATGGCCAGCAGTCCGGGGAAGCGCACGCCGCTGCGCCCAGCGTCCGTTACCGTCCATCACGCAGGCTACGTGCCGCGGCACCATACGCACCGGCCCGTCGTCCCGCTGCTGCTCGTCGATGTACTGTCGCCGACCCAGTCGGTTCCCCGTCGCCGCGCAAGCGCGCTCGAGCCCGTGATCCGTCACACTCAGCCCCCCTCTCGCCCGGAGCGGCACGACCGGCCCTACCGCGCTCGGTCGCAGCCACCCTGTGTCGCTCAGACGCACGCCCCACCGGGGCGTCCCTCCCCAGGAGTCTGACGGCACGGAAGGGTCCTGGTCAGCCAAACGGGCGGCCGTCACCCTTGGTTCAAATGCCCGATTCTTTTCGGTGTCGGCGGCCTTCTCCGGTGACCACGATCGACACCCTCATCCGCATGCGCCGCCCCTCGCCTCATGGACCGACCCGCGCGTGGGGTGCCGGCCATCCTGCTTGGCGATTCTTTGCCGTCCGCGCGCAGGACAGCCTCGGCTGGGTCCGCAGACCCGGCCTGTAGATCCGCGCTGCCGGCGACGACGGCGAGGCGCAGGTACGCGAGCCTGGCCGCTTTGACCCGCTTCCTCCGGACGGAGGCGGGGCCCGATGGCGGGACGGCGACGGTTCCCGGGCGGCTCGGTGAGGACCCGGACGCGGATGTGTGCGAAAGGGCGAGTGCAGCCCTTCGGCGGCGGCACGGAACGGTCACCATCTGATCGGCGGGGGCGCATCAGGACGCCAGCGGTAGACACTGCAGCGGGGCGTGCGCCGGAGCGTGGGGGCTTGCCCGGCGGGCCGGGTGTGAGAGCAGGTGGCCCCGGAAAGCTTGTGGCCGCCTTGCTGCCGCGATCACCCCCACCCTCGTATAGCAGCGTGCTATACAATGGGGGCATGACGAAGCAGATCAACATCCGGCTCGACGACGCCGTTCATGCCCGTCTGGTCGCGCGCGCCGAGGCCGAGGGCACCACGGTGACGGCTTTGATCACACAGGCCGCCGAGCGCGACCCCCGCCTCGACGAGGGGGCCGCCACGGCCGCTGCGTTCCTGGCCAAGCATGCCGCAGAGTTCGCCGAGGCGTTCCCGGAAGAGGAACCGGACAGCGCCGACGGACGGGCCGCCTGAGGTGGAGCTGCAGGTCGACGTCCGCTGGCTGCTGGAACGCCAGGCGGAGGTCCTGCCGAAGGAGCCGTCGGTCCATGACTTCTCCGGTCTGGTCGCGGCGGTCGCCCGGCACCGGGTCAATGCTCCGAGGCTGGACTACACCGTGGACGCAGCATGGCGTGCGGCAGCACTCTTCCACGAGATCGTCTCGGTACGTCCGCTGCCGGCTCGCAACGCGATGTACGGGGCGTTGATCGCGGTGGCCTACATGGCGGCGTCCGGCGAAGCCGTCGACGCTCCCTACGGGGCCCTCAGCGACCTTGCGCAACAAGTCCGTACCGGGCACGCGGACGTCTACGCGTGCGCGGACCAGATCCGCCGCTGGCGGCTGTGAACCGCCCGCGGCGGTACGCGGAACGCGCGGCAGCGAGGACGGGTTGCTGACCATCCCGTGGTCCGCTTCCCCGGCACCGGGCCGTGTGCGTCCTGCCGCTGTGACTCCGGTGTCGTTGTCGGCTTCGGCCAGGGGGTAAAAAACGGCATCCGTTCTGCGAGGCATCAGCCGCGGCGGCCCCTGCGACCGGCGCCGCCGCGGCTGATGCCTCGCAGCTCTGCCGGCCTGCCGGATCGCCTCGATTGCGGTGACGTCACGTCGATAACACCGCCTCTGCGCCCCGCAGAAACCTGAGCCGCACCCCCACCCCCACCTGTACAGCGGCGGCGTTGCGGGCGAAGGCAGCGGCATCAATTCCTGCCCGCGCGGTGCCGGTCGTGACGCTACCTGGGCTGTACCTGGTGGCGGTCGTCGTGATCGGCGTGGCGGGGAGGCGGTGCTGGTGGGGCGGATCAGAGGGTGGACCAACCTCGCCTAGTGACGTTCACAGGGCTCCTGCGTCCCGGGCCGTCCAGACGCTCGGGTAGATCGGCCGGAAGCCGAGTTCCCGGCGGATGCGCTGGTTGGACGTGATCCCGAACCACGGGTCGGGGTCCGTGAGCTCGTGGAGCCCGGCGGGCACCTCGACGCCGTTGAGCTGATAGAGCTCGACCCCCGTGACGGGGGCGTCATCGGCGATGTTGTAGATCCGGCCGGCGATGCCCGGCGCGTACAGCAGACGCATCAGACCCTGGGCGACGTCCGCGTGGTGGGCCATCTGCAGGCGTTGGTGCGGCGCCCACCCGGCTGCCCAGTGCAGGGAGTTGGCGAGGTGCGGGTCGCCCTCGCCGTAGACGAAGGGGAGCCGTCCGATGCGTACGTCCAGGCCCTTGAGCGCAAGCAGTTCACGCTCGGCCTCGGCCTTGGACTCGGGGTAGGCGCCCCACATCGCGCCGCCCGGCCGGCTCTCGTCCTCCTCGGTCAGCGGGCGGCCCCGTCCGACGCCGTACACATTGTTCGTGCTGACCTGCACGAACCGCTCCACGCCGGAGGCCTGCGCGGCACGGCCCAGGGCCACCGCGGCGTCCCGGTTGACGGCCCACGCCTCCTCGTCCGGAACCCCGCGGAAGGAGGCGGCGACGTTCACAACGGCGTCCACGCCGACGAGCGCCTTGCCGAGTGTCTCCTCGTCGCGCATGTCTCCCACGGCGACCTGTGCGCCCAGCTCCGCGAAGCGCTCGCCTCGGGTTTCATCCCGTACCAGGACCCGCACCTGCTCGCCCGGCTGCCGCTGGGCCAGCAGCCTCGGCACGAAGCGGCGTTCGACCTGTCCCGTCGTACCGGTCACCAAAGTCAGCATGATGTGCTCCTCACGCACTGTGTCGCCTGTCGTTGATGACCAGCCTCTGCGGACGCGGGAACGACCGGGAGAGACCTCTTGATCGGGGGATCGGCAGTCCCTGGATATTCCGTCCGGCCTCCCGCACCCTGAAGAGGTGAACCGAGGCGAACTAGCCGATTTCCTGCGCCGCGCTCGCGCCCGCCTGGCCCCCTCCGACGTGGGCCTCACGGCCGGCGCCCGCCGCCGTACGCCGGGGCTGCGCCGCGAGGAGGTGGCCCACTTGGCCGGCATGTCCGTGGACTACTACACGCGGCTGGAACAGTCCCGGGGCCCGAGGCCCTCCCGTCAGATGGTCACCGCGCTGGCCCGCGCCCTGCGCCTGACGGAGGACGAACGCGACCACCTCTTCCACCTCACCGGTGAACAGCCGCCGCGCCAGGAGGCGACCAGCACGCACGTGCGCCCGGGCCTGCTCCTGGTGCTGGACCGGCTGCACGACACCCCGGCGATGGTGGTGACCGACTGCGGCGAGGTCCTGGCCCAGAACGCGCTGTCACGGGCGCTGAGCGGGGACGTCCTCGCCCGACCGCCCCGAGGACGCAACATGATCCGCCGCTTCTTCCTGGACCCGGCGGCCCAGGAGCTGTTCCCGCCTGAGGACCGCCCCGAGCGCGCCCGCGAGCAGGTCGCCGGCCTGCGAGCGGTGGCCTCGGCCCGCCCCACGGATCCCGGACCCGCCTCCCTCGTCGCCGAACTACGCGCCGCCAGCGAAGAGTTCGCCCGCCTCTGGGACGAACACGAGGTCGCCGTACGCCGCGCCGGCACGAAACGCTTCCGGCACCCTGCGATCGGCATCCTCGAGCTCGACTGCGAGGTCCTCGTCAACTCCGACCACAACCAGCAGCTCGTCATCCACACTGCCCGCCCGGGCACGGAGTCGTACCAGCGCTTGCAGTTGCTGCGGGTGGTGGGCTTGCAGGACCTGACGCCGACGAGCTCCTGAACGTGTGCGCGCGTCGGCACCAGGCCCGTATGGCCCACGATGCGTAGGCCTTGCCAGTACGGCCAGGGCCGTAACCCCCAGGCGCCTTCTCTGTGCCCTCACTTGGCGTTCCCCGAGAGCGCTCCCTGTAGGAAAACCTCCACCAGTTCCTGCGGGGTCAGGTCCGGCTCGCTCTCTGTACGCGGCTGGGTGAAAAGCAACCCGAGGAAGAGGGCCGCGATCTGCCGAGCCGCCCATGCGGTGCCTCATCGACCGGCTCGGTCAATTCATCATCGCCAACACCGAAGTTTCCTTGTGCGCGGCGCGCTACGACCCGTCATGCGAGCAACGACTCGCTAGGGAAGACGTCGTCAAGACGCCTGCCTGCTGGGCACCGTCGCTGTCGACCACCGACACCCGCCCGCTGCCGTACCTGAGTGTCTCCTGGTGGTGGGACCACTGCTGACGCTCTGCGCACGGCGGTGGGCATGGCGTTCGGGAGACAAGCTGATGCCACCGACACCGCCGCCGAGTCCGCCACCGCAGTATCCGACAGCCTGGCCGCGCTCTGCCCAGTGGGGCAGTGCGCGGCCGGTGCTGTCCGACGTGGGGCCGACGTACGCGGTTGCCGGTCAGGGGCCGTCGGCACCGGTCGGTGGTCGCTGCGAGGGGCGGTACAAGGCAGGGGCCCGAAGCGGCAACGTGCTCGCGCGGCGCTTGCGGTCCCCGACCGGTTGCCTCAGCTTCCGGAGGCGCCCGCGATCATGGCGCGGACCTGCTGGGCGAAGCCGCGGACGGTGAAGCCCTCCGGGAGGCTGTCGACCAGGATGATGTCGGAGACGGCGTTCTTGGTGCGCAGCTCCAGGATCGCCTGGTACTCGGGGGAGTTGTACCAGCGTTCCGCGGCGGCGCGGTCGGGGAACTCCATCAGCACCACTGATCCCGGCCACGCTCCCTCGACCACGTCCACGTCACCCTGCGCGAGCCACTTCCCGCCGTGCGGGGCAACGGTGGCCTCGACCTGCTCCAAGTAGGAAAGCCCTTCCTCGTTCGGAACGCCGCCGGGAATCCGCAGGTGGTTGATCAGGTAGGTGCTCATGCCGCCATCTCTCCTATGTGTGCGCTGGAACGTATGTGATCCGGGTGACCACGTGACGAATGAAGGGAGTGCCCCAGGGGAGCCCCTCGGCCCAGGCCATTTAGATTACGGTAACACTCTAATGTGGGTGCTGCCACGCGAGCGGGGCACCAGCACCCCCGACGGAGGCGGCACGTGAGCCCCGCGCGCGGCCACGGCTCGGCCGGGCCTGCTCGTCCTGGCGATGCTGAGGTGCGACCAGCGCCTGCGGGACCTCGCCGGCGGCAACGGAGAGCCGGAGTCCACCCTGCGGCGCCGGCGCAACGGGGTGATCGACTTGCTCGCCGCAAGGCTCCGCGTCTGGACCGGGCACTTCGCCAGATAGCCAGGCGCGGCGGGGAGGTCGTGCTGATCGACGGCACCCTGGTCCCCAACCAGCGCCGCACCGGAGCGGCGAACCGCCCGAACTGCTTGGGGAAGCCCCACCGCCATGGCCTACCCTTCCTCGCCCTGACCGACGAGAGGGGCAGGCTGATCTGGATCTCCGCGGCCCGGTCCGACGCACCCACGACGCCACAGCCCGCCGCGACGAGATCGTCGAGCAAGGCCGTCGGTCTCGGCGCGTCGGCCGACCTCGGCTTCATCGGCGTGGACAAGCCCGATAACCTCGATGACCTGGTCGTCGTCACCGGCTACAAGGCCACCCGCGTCAGCAAGGACGCGCCGGTTCAGGAGCAGGCCAACCGGATCCTGGCCGCCGGACGCGCCCCGGTCGAACACGGCTTCACGAACCTGAAGGCATGGCGTGTGCTCACCAAGCTCCGCACCGACCCGCGCTCGGCGCTGGTCAGTTCACCGGGCTTGCCCTCGCCCTCGTCCGCCTTCGCCCGGCGGTACCAGTCGCGCAGGGACTCGGAGGCGATACCGAGTTCCCCGGGCGGCGGCGGTTATCGGCTTGCCCGAGGAGTCCACGAGCGCGATCGCGTCCCGCTTGAACTCCTCGGTGTGCCGCTTCGTGTACTTACATCCCACCCGGTGCTACTTCCTGTGGAGCCTCAAGATCCCAGTCTCCAGGTGTCCACGATCAAGGGGAAGCTTCAACCACTTGCTGACCACGGATGCGGGACAGTGGTCCCTCCACCTGCACCGAGCGCAGCACGGTGGCGAATTGTGGCGTCTTGACGCCGACGGAGCCGTGCCATTTCCCTCGGGCGAGGGCGACGACCGCGTGTACTGGGACTACGAGGCGGCGTTCCCGTACGACGACACCGTGAGGTGGAATCGGTTCCGCCGGTTGGAGGTTTCCGGATTCGCCGGCGCGGCCGTTGGCGACGCGGTCGCGCTCGGCGGGGCGGTCGACCCACACGTAGTCGGTATCCGCTGCACGCACGCGGTGAGGCCCCGGCCCGTGGTGACCGACTCAACCAGCGTGTGAGGCAGGTCCAGCCATGAACATCCCGTGCGGGACTTGACGAAGCCGTCCGGGGGCGCGATGCCTCCTTCCGGTAAGGGTGCCTCACCGGGATGCGACCGCCGCGCAAGACCGCTTCATCCCGGCCCGTGCACCCCTGCCCTGACGGGCGTCTGAAATCGCGGCGAAATACCGGAAAGCGGCAGGGTGCTTGTGCTGCTCCCGCCTTGTCGCTCACCATGCGGGAAAGCGGACCGCCGGAGTGGAGAAAAGTGCGTGATGTCGCTGCCGGCGCCTTGGTGTACGCCAGGAGACGGGCTGGGAAGTTCGCGAGCCTCCTCGTCTCCTGGTGTTTGCCGCCGTTCCCGGAGCATCGGGGAGTGGTCGCCACGCGAAGAAGTTTCGGCGGTCCGGGCACGGAGAAGCCACAGAGATTCCACAGGTCAACGTCGGGACGACCCCCGGCGGCGGGACGCCCGGCGGGGTGCATGGTGCGAGGACGCGGGTCGAGGCCATTGACGTCCCATCCTGGGATGCTCCACACTTCCCCACGTGGACGCGGGTAGAACTGTTCCCGTGTCCCGAAGGCGCACACCATGGTCCGAAGGTGCACACCCTACGGGGGCGGCATGCGAACGGTTGGCGAAACGCGTCTCCTCGACATAAGACCCCGGCTGCGGAACGATGTCGTCTTCCTCCGCGTCGACACCGGGATCTACTTACGCAGTTCCGATACTTCATGCGTCCTCAAAGGCGCAGGCGCATATGAATGGATGTCGGCCCTCGGCCCCCGGATGAACGGCGTCTCCAGTGTCGCCGAGTTATGTGAGGGCCTGGACGAAAGCCGGCGCAGAACCGCTGTCGCATTGATGAAGGCCCTTCTCGACAAGGGATTCGCCCGCGACGTCCCGCAACCCGACGACAAGGTCCTGGATTCCGCGGCAGCGGAATTGTTCGCGCCGCAGGTCAATTTCATCGAGCACTTCATGCACGCGGACCAGCGGACACCGCAGGAGCTGTTCGCCCGGTTCCGCTCCTCACGCGTCCTGGTCAGCGGCCCGCCCGGGGACGTCCTTGCGGCGGCCGTCCGCGGCCTGCTGCGCAACGGCCTGGCCGAGGTCTTCGTGGACGACGCCTCCTGGGGGCGCGCGTTCGACGAGGAGATCACCCGTCTCGCCGATGCCGGCACCCCGGCCAAGATCGTCGTCCTGCCCCGGCCACCCGCGGACCTGGCCGCGTTCGACGTGGTCGTGTGCGCCGTCGACGGCGCACACAGCCGCGGCCTGCTCGATCTGACCAGGCGCGTCCACGGTGCCGAGGCAGGACCGCGGCTGCTTCCCGTCGTGTCGGACCGGACCCGGGTGGTGCTGGGTCCCATCAGCGGGCCGGCGGATCAACCGTGCTGGATGTGCGCGCAGTTGCGGCTCTCCGCCAACTGCGACCCCCGGCTCGCGGCGGACTACTGGCGCGCCATGGCGGTCGGTCCGGCCGCGGGCGAGCCCGAGCACGGCAGCGCGGTCGCCCGGAGCATGGTGGGCAACGCGGTGGCGTTCGAGATCTTCCGGCTGGGCAGCGGACAGTTGCAGCCCGACGACCAGCGGCACGCGGTGATCCAGGACCTGACCACGCTGGAGTCCCGGCGTGAGCGGGTGCTGCCGCATCCGGGATGCCCGCTGGGACACACACGGGTTGAGCCGGACGGGGACGCTCCCACCCGGCCGGCGGATGACAGCGAGGCCTACGGCCGGGCGGCCGTCCTGGTCTCCCCGGACGTCGGCGTGATGTCCGGATGGGCTGACGAATCGTTCAAGCAGATACCGCTCAAGATGGGCCGGGTGCGGCTGGGCCCCGCCGGGTCGCTGACCGACGGGCACCGCGAGATCGCCGCGTTCGACACCGACACGATCCTGGTCGCACGGACCCGCGCGGTGCGGGCGGCGGTGAGCTGCTACGTGGGCCGGCTGGGGCCCGTCGGGGCGGCGGGCACGAGCGCCGACGAAGCGACGGCCTTGCTGCCCGCCGGGCGGCTGGAGGTGTTCGGCGGCCTGACGGGGGAGCGGGAGTGGTCCGGGGGCGCCACGACACCCGCGGTGTCGCTGCACGACGGCAGCACGTGGCTCGTGCCCGCCGCGGCCGCCTATCCGCTCTCCCCGGCCAACGCCCGGTTGCGCTTCGAGCCCACCTCGGCGGGCGCGGCGGCGGACTGGACGCTCGAGGCCGTGCGGGAGCAAGGACTGTGTTCGGCGCTGGCCTACCGCGGCCTGGTCCGCGCCCTGACCCGTGAGGCCCCCGCCACCCGCCTGGGCGACTCCCTGCTCGCAGGCGACGACGAAGTGGCGTTCGCCCTGGGCAGCCTGCGTCACATCGGCCGCGAGGCCCGGGTGTACGCGCTGCCCGGCGCGGCGCCCGCCTTCACGGTGCTCGCCGTCGTCGAGGGCGGCCAGGAGGGGGCGGCCGACTGGGCCGTCGGCTCGGCTCTGTCGGCACGGGATGCCCTGCGCGACGCGGTGCGCGACGCGGTAGGCCTCGCCGTCAGCCGGCACTACGAGGGTACGCCGGCGGACCCGGGCGACCCGCTGATGGCCGATCTCGACCCCAGGGCGCTCCTGGAAGGCGAAGGCGTCGCGCAGTGGTCCCTCGACGGGCCCGCGACGCCGGTGCCCCAAGCGCTCGCACGGCTCGACGCGGACGGCACCCGCGCGCTGTTCGTCGAGACCACCACGATCGATCTGCACGCAATCCGAGGAATGGTCGCCGGCACGGTCCTGCTCGCCGCGCAGTAGGTGACCCCGGACTGACCCGCGCCCGCATCGGGCGCGCCACGGTTCCCGGAACGACCGTTCCGGGGTGACATCCCCACCACACCCATGGGAAGGATCGCCATGTCAGTTGAGCTCAAGGACGAGCTGAGCGCTCTGGAGAGCGCGACGTTCGAGATCGAGGAGATGACCGACGAGTCGGTCGAGCTGGCCTGGTCCAGCTCCAGCTGCTCCTGCTCCAGCTGCTGCTCCTGCAGCACCAGCTCCTGCTGCTCCTGCAGCTCCAGCACCAGCTGACCGCCGGCCGGCTGATCAGGGCGGGTCGCCCGGGTCCGCGGACGGACCGCCCGGCGTGACGTGACGAGTGCAGCTGCTCGCAGGGCCGGCGCCCTCGGCCGTGCGAGCAGCTGTTTCACCCACCCGCGTACCGATGAGCGTCTGAGTGGACGGATGACTTTGTGGTGTCGAACGCAATGACGGTCACGGCAGTCTCGGATGAGCCATGGGCACGGGCCGCCGATGTCCTGCGTGCTCACCTGAACGGACGGGCTCCCGCGGGGGTCGAGGTCGACGTCCGGGTACTCGGACTGCCCGAGGCGGCCGGAGGGCAAGGACCGCCGCCGGCGGAAGGACTGGTCTACCCGGTGCGCCTGTACGCGGGGACCGTGCTGCTCGGACCCCTCCACCGGGCGGACGGGAGGAGCCGGCCGTGCGGCCGGTGCCTGGACCGGCGCTGGCTGGCGCTGCGCCCTGTCGAGGAACGCAGGGCCGTCGAGGACGGCGCCGATTTCGTCGCCGGCGGTGAACCCGGCCTCGTGCCGCTCGTGCTGGACCACATCGCGCAGCTCGTGGCCGCGGAGACGGCCGGCGCCGAGCTGCCTCCCGGTGACCGGCGGATCGGCCGGATCGTCGAGCTGCGGACCCGCGACCTGACCGTCACCCGCCACGAGCTCATCGCCGACTCCGAGTGCGAGCGGTGCGCCACCCCACTGCCCGACACCGCCGAGGGCGCGGTGCTGCCCCTGCGGGCACGGCCGAAGTCGAGCCCGGTGAGCTACCGGGGAGCCGCCGCGGGCGACCTTCCCCTGCCGGTGGGCGGATACGTCAACGAGGTCTGCGGAGCGCTGGCGAGCGCGGCCCGCCGCGTCTACCAGTGCAGTGCGACCCTGCCGGTCAGCGGCTACTTCCGGGTGCGCAGCAAGTACGACTTCCACGAGATGTGGTGGAGCGGGCAGTCGCAGAGCTCGGTGAGCAGCGAACGGTACGGGATGCTGGAGGGGCTGGAGCGCTACGCGGGCCAGTTCCCGCGGGCCAAGCGCCCGACGGTGTACGCGAGTTACCGCGACCTGGCGCCGGACGCCCTCGACCCCGCGGCCCTGGGTGCGTACCGGCCGGAGTTCTACGCCGGACACCGTGACTACTACCAGCCGTACACCCCGGACACCCCGACCCACTGGGTGTGGGGCTACTCCTTCGGCGGACGGCGGCCGGTGATGGTGCCGGAGCAATTGGTGTTCTACCTCGACCGCCGTCCGGACCGGAAGTTCGTGCAGGAATGCTCCAACGGCTGTGCCAGCGGCACCAGTACGGAGGAGGCACTGCTGCACGGCATGCTCGAACTCATCGAGCGGGACGCCTTCCTGCTGTGCTGGTTCGCCGGGGCGAGGCTGCCCGAGATCGACCAGGCGACCATCGCCGACGAGGAGGTCCGGTTCGTGCTGGACCGCGTGGCGCGGCTGGGCTACCGGATGCGCCTGTTCGACATGCGGGTGGACGTCCCCGTACCCGCGGTGATGGCGGTCGCCGAGCGGCTGGACGGGGGGCTGGGCACCCTGTGCTTCGCGGCCGGTGCCAGCCTCGATCCCGTCGAGGCGGTGCGTGCCGCGATCTCCGAGACCGCCTCGTACATCCCCGGCATGGACGAACGGGTGGCGGCCAAGCTGCCGGCGCTGCGGGAGATGGCGGCCGACTACGACCGTGTGCACGAACTGACCGACCACGCCCTGCTGTACGGCCTGCCGGAGATGGCGCACGCGGCCTCGTTCCTGCTGGACGCCGCGCCGGCCCGGTCGATGGGCGAGCTGTACGGCCCCTGGCTCGCCCGGCGGCCCGCGACGCTGGACCTGGCCGACGACGTCCGGTTCGTGATGGAGCGGCTCCGGGACGTGGGCAGCGACGTGGTCGCCGTGGACCAGACGTGCCCGGAGCAGGACGGCACCGGCATCCGCACCCTGTGCGTGCTGGCACCCGGACTGGTGCCGATCGACTTCGGCTGGGAGCGGCAGCGCGTACTGGGCCATCCGCGGCTGCGGGCCTACCTCGACGGCCGCCTGGCCGAGGTCCACTCCCGCGCGAAGGGCTTCGGCCCCACCGGCCTGAATCCCAGGCCGCACCCCTTCCCGTGAGCCGTTCCCTGTGACCCGTCATGCGCGGACGGGCCCCGATCGTGGGCCGGACACGTCCGGCGAAGGAGGAGAGTCCGTGTCCGAGGACCGAACGCGGGTCGTGAGCGACTATGTGGAGTCGGTGTTCCGGCGCGGCCGGGAGCCGATGGAGCCGGTCGGTTTCACCCCCGACTGGGAGGACCAGCCGTCACGGCACAAGACCTACCTGGGAGTGCGGCGTTTCCCCCTCCCGCCGGGCGTCGGCCGCCCGCTGGCACCCACCGCGGACGTCGTCCTCAAGGAGCCGCCGCCCGGCCCGGGGCCGCTGTGGACCGCCGGGTCCCTGGCATCGCTGCTGCGGCTGTCGTGCGGAGTGCTGGACCGCAGGCTGCGGGTGAACTGGAACCAGGACAGCCACGTGCGGGTGCTCTACCCGGAGGCGCTGTGGGGCCGGGGCAGCGCCTCCGGCGGGGGAATGTACCCGCTGGAGGTGTACTGGGTGGCGGGTCCGTCCGGTCCGCTGACCCCCGGGGTCTACCACTATGCGACGGCGCACCACGCGTTCGAGCGGCTGGTGGCGGGCGACCTGACCGCCGAGGTCCGGGACGCCTGTGCCGGTGCCGGGAGCGCGGACGGCTTCCTCCTGGTGACGGTGCGGTTCTGGAAGAACGCGTTCAAGTACAACAGCTTCTGCTACCACGTGGTGACCCAGGACGCCGGTGCCCTGCTGGGGTGCTGGGAGCTGATCGCCCGGGCGACGGGGCGACGGCTGCCGCGCGTGCTGTGGTTCGACGACGAGCGGCTCAACCGGCTCCTGGGGCTCGTGACCGACGAGGAGAGCGTGCTGGCCGTCGTCCCGCTGCCGTTCGGCCCGCCGGGCGCTGACCCGGAGCCGAGCGCCGCAGCGGCCGGCTCCGCGGGCCGCGGCGGTCCGGCCGGCCGCCCGATCTTCGAACGGTCGGCGCGGACCAGGACGTTCGAGCAGGTGCGGCAGGTGCACCGGGCGGTCCTGGACGACCGCCGTCCGCGCCCCGACCCGGCGGTGGCGCGGCGCCTGGTGCCGCTGCCACGGGAGAACGGCGGCGAGGTGGAGCTGCCGCGGCCCCTGGCCGGACGACTCGACACGGACCTGGGCGAGGTCCTGCGCGGCCGGCGCACCAGCTTCGGCTCGTTCGTGGGGTCCCGCCCGCTGGGCCTGGACGAGTTGGCGACCGTGCTGGCCGGCACCGCGTCCGCGCAGAGGTACACCGCCGATGCGGTGCCGGAGGACGCCGGCCTGACCGGGCTGTACGTGCTGGCGAACCGGGTGGCGGGGCTGCCCGCCGGGAGCTACCGCTACGACGCGGGCGGCAGGCGTCTGCAGGTGGTGCGGCAGGAGCCGATCGCCGGGACGCTGCAGCGCAGCTACTACCTGAGCAACTACAACCTGGAACAGGTCGGCGCCGTGCTCGCGATCTCGGGCCGATGGCGCAGCACTCTGGAGGCCTTCGGCAGCCGCGGCTACCGCGTGCTGAACGCTGAGGTGGGAGCGCTGTCGCAGACCGCGTACACCGTCGCGGCGGCGCTCGGCGTGGGCTGCGGCGTCGTGCTCGGCTTCGACAACATCGCGATCGACGAGGCGGTCGGTCTCGACGGCGGTGACGAACGCACCTTCCTGTTCGTGCTGCTCGGGCACGAACGCACGGACCGCGCGGACTACGACTACCGGCTGGCATGAAAGGGACGATCCGTGATATCCAGCGCGATACCATCGGCGGCCTCTCCCTCGGAGCCCGCCGCGACTGCGCCGGGTCCCCGACGCACCGAAGGGGCGTGGCACCTCGTCCCGCGGTTCATGCTGCGGGTCGGCGGCCTGCCCTTCGAGGCCGCCGACGTCCTGGCCACCACGCAGAGCGCCGCGTGGGCGGACGCCCTGCTCGACGCCCGGCGGCGGCTGCGTGAACGCGGAGCCCGCCTCGCCGACGTCCTGCAGGAGCGGATAGCGGACTCCCTCGCCGACCCGTCGGCGCGCCGCACCCTGATCAATCTGCGCCGGGACGTGTTCAACTCCCGTATTCCGCGTGGTCTCGCGTCGGCGGAGCCGCTGCTGCCGGCGCAGGACGTCGCGGCACTGCGGGAATGGGCCGCCGAGCGGGAGCGCTGCGCGTCGCTGCTGAGCGGCGGCTCCGACGTCGTGGCGCGCGAGGTCGCGGCGAGCCGGCGGGAGCTGCGGCGGATCACGGTGGAGACGGATCTGCGCCACGGCATCCAGCTGTCCTCTCCGTCGCTCGACGAGTACCTGGACGGCTACGTGCGGCGCGACGGCGGTCCGCTGAGCAAGCGGGAACGCCGCATCGAACGGTCATTGCTGGAGTACCTCTACCGCACGGCGTGCAAGACCAGCCCTTTCAGCACGCTGACGGCGGTGTCCGCCGGCGGCTTCGACGAAGGCGTCGGCAGCTCCCTCGCGGCGCGGCTCAGCGGCTGGCACAAGGAGAGCCACTCCAGGCTCAACATCGCGGTGCTCGCCCGGCTCTCGGACCTGGCCACCGTCGACCCGCGGCTCCGCCGCGACCTGCCGGTGCGGGCCACCAGCGGGCTGCGGGTCGACCGCGACCGGGTGCGCTACCTGCGCAAGCTGCGCGGCGCCGACGCCGACGCCGACGCGGCGGTCACCTTGGACGCGGTGCACGAGAGCCTGTTCTACCTGCCCACCGGCGACGTTCTCGAGGACGTGCTCACCGTGCTCCGGGACGACGCCGAGCTGCGGTTCGGCGACGCGGTGGCCCTGCTGTCCGCCATGGGCCCCGACCGCCCGGAAGCCGATGTGGAGGCCTACCTCGCCCAGTTGCTCAGGCTCGGGCTGCTCGTCGTCCCGGGGCTCCGGATCGACATCCACGACCCGGACCCGGTCGCCACCTACGGCAAGGGCCTGCGGGCGCTGCGCACCGGCTGGGCGGACGACGTCGCCCGGCTCGTGGAGCACATGGGCGAGGACGTCGGACGGTTCGCCGGGGCCGACCTCGGACGCAGACGCCGGCTGCTGGGCCGGATCAAGGAGTCGGCGGCGGCGGCGCACCGGCTCCTGGGCCGGGCGGATCTCCCGGTGCTGCGCACGCTGGTCTACGAGGACACGACGCTGCCCGGGCTGGCGGTGACCGGTGACGCGCAGGCGTGGCAGGAGCAACTGACCCCGGACCTCATACGGTTGGCCGACATTCTGCCGGCCTTCGACGGCAACCTGGTGCGCCGCCTGGTGACCAAGGGGTTCTTCAAGGCGCGGTACGGCACCGGGGGGCGCTGCGAGGACTTCCTGTCCTTCGCCCACGAGTTCGGGCAGGACTTCTACGACAACTACAACCAGCGGCTCCTGCGTCACCAGCGCTTCGACGGCACCGCCTTCCGCCCCTACGACAACTGGTTCCGGCAGGAGGACATCACCCGCATCGACCGTGCCCGGGCCGCCGTCGCCGACGAGGTCGTACGGCGATACCGGGACCTGCCCTCCGGGGCCGACCTGGAGCTGGACGAGGAGTTCCTCACGACCGTCACAGCGACCCTGCCCCGCTCGCCCCGGGAAGAACTGCGCCCCCTGTCGTTCTTCCTCCAGCTCGCTCAGCAGGGCACGCAGGATCCGCTGGTCGTCGTCAACCGGGTCTACTCCGGCCTGACCCTGCTGTTCTCCCGGTTCGCACACTGCTTCGGGCCCGGGCTCACCGCGTCGCTGCGCCAGTCCCTGGAGACCGTCGCCCCGCCCGGTGCCGTCTTCGCCGAGCTCAAAGGCGGCTACGACACGACCAACCTCAACCTGCACCCGGCCGTCACCCCCTACGAGGTGGTCTGCCCGGGCGAGACCAGTTCCCGGCCCGGCGCGGAGCAGATCCCGGTGGAGGACCTGGTCGTCGAGCACGACCCGGCGGCCGACCGGCTGCTGCTGCGCTCGCGTCGCCTGGGCGTCGAGGTGATCCCCGTGTACCTGGGCTTCCTGCTGCCCATGGCACTGCCGGAAGTGCAGCAGGTACTGCTGAACTTCTCGTACACGAGCATGGTGCAGCTCGACCTGTGGGAGGGCACCGGCCTGCGGGAGACACAGGACGGCCCGCTGCCCCGGATACGCCTCGGCAACGTCGTGGTGCAGCGCAGGACCTGGCGGTGCGCGGCGGACCGGCTGCCCGCGGTGACGCCCGGGCAGCCGGACCACGAGTGGTTCCTGGCCTGGCGGGAGTGGCAGCGGCGCATGGGCCTTCCGCGTCGCGTCTTCGCGAGCCCGGGCGGCGAGCACAAGCCCCTGTACGTCGACTTCGACGCCTACCCGAGCGTGCGCCTGCTCGACGCGGCCGTCCGCAAGAGCGCCTCCCCGGTGGTCCTCACCGAGATGCTGCCCGGCCCGGACGAGCTGTGGCTGCGCGACGACCGGAACCGATACGTCACCGAGTTCACGGTGGAGCTCGACCACATGCCCACGGAGCGCTGATGACCGGCAAAGACACCCTCCTCGCAGGCAGCGTCCCCGGCACGGAGACGGACGGGAACGGCTGGATCAGCCTGCACGTCTTCTACGCGGCGAACGCCAACCCGGTACTGGTGCACTGCGTGCGGCCGCTCGTCGCGCGGCTGCGCGAACAGCGCCTGCTGCGTTCCTGGTTCTTCATCCGCTACTGGCTGGAGGGCCCGCACATCCGGCTGCGCCTGCTGCCGGCCGACGCCGCGGCGGCCGGCGAGGTGGCAAGGATCGCCGAGGAGGCGCTCGCCGACTTCCTGCGCCGCCGCCCGGCCCTGTACGAGGAGGACCGCAACGCCAGCGGCGACCTGTACCGGAACATGTTCCTCGCCGAGTACAGCCAGGAACGCTGGGACGCGTTGTACGGACCGGACGGCACGATGCCCTTCCGGGACAACAACAGCGTCGCGCGCATCCCCTACGAGCGGGAGCTGGACCGGTACGGCGGCACCACCGCCATGGAGCTGGCCGAATGGCACTTCGAGCAATCCAGTGACCTGGTGGTCACCCTGCTGGAGAGCACCAACGTCCACGTGCGCACCGTGCTGCTGGGCCAGGCCGTCCAGCTGACGGCCGGTCTGTGCTTCTCCTTCCTGGGGGACCACGGCGAGGTGGCCCGCTTCCTGACCCGCTATCGCACCATGTGGGAGACCTCCTATCAGGAGCCGAGCGACAGCCAGCACGAGCGCTTCGACCGCAGCTATCACCGGATGCGCGACCGGCTCGTCTCCCGGCTGCGGCACGTGGGGGACAGCGTCCGCGACACGCCCGGCGCGGCTCCCACCCCGCTGGAGCGGTCCTGGCTCGGCCACTGCGCCGACCTGCGCGAGAAGGTACTCGCGCTGTCCGGCGCCGGCGTCCTGGCCTTCCGCGACGGCGCGGCCCCCGACCCCCAGGCCGCCTTGGCCATCGTCCTCAGCTCCTACGTCCACATGACCAACAACCGGCTCGGCGTGAGCATCCTCGACGAGATCTACCTGTCGTACGTCATGGACAAGGCGCTGTCGGACATGGCCGCGCAGGAGGTGCCACGGTGACCGCACAGCAACTGCCCCGGCTCCGCCAGGAGGTCGTGCTCGGCCCCGCCCTGCGGACCGGCCCGAAGACGGTGCACCACGTCAAGGACGCCCGTACCGGCTGCTACTACCGGGTCGGCCCCCGCGAGCACTTCATCATGGGCCTCATGGACGGCCGCCACACCCTCCAGGACATCGGACGCCGGTACAGCGACACCTACGACCGCCGACTGGGCCCGGACCACTGGGGGCAGATCTTCACCCTCCTCGGCCGCTACCAGCTGCTCGACGGGCATGCCGACACCGCGGTCCTCGACAAGCTGAGGAAGGCCCGCGAGGACAAGGAGTCCGCGCGGCAAGGGTGGCTGCGGCGGCGCTGGGTGCTGCTCCGGCCCGACCGGCTGTGCGCCGCCCTGGCGACGCGCCTGGCCTTCGCCTTCCGTGCCGGGTTCGTGATACCCGCGCTGATCCTGGTCGCCGCCGTACAGGTACTGGTCTGGACCCACGCGGCCACCCTCAGCACCGAGGCGGCCCACCAGCGCACATGGGCGATCTCGATACCGGTCTCCGTACTGCTCGTCTGGGTGATCACCGCGCTGCACGAATTCGCGCACGGCGTGACCTGCCGCCACTTCGGGGGCACGGTCACGGAGATCGGGGTCAGCTGGCGGTTCCCCATGCTGGCCCCCTACTGCCGGACCGACGACATCGTGCTGTTCCACCGCCGCAGAGCCCGAGTGGCGACGGCGTTCGCCGGGGTCATGGTGAGCCTGCTGGCCATGGTGCCGGTCGCCGGATGGTGGTGGCTGACCCGCGACGGCGGTCCGGGCCATTCGCTCGCCGCCGGGGTCCTGCTGTTCGGCAGCGCGGGCTCGCTGCTGAACCTGCTGCCGTTCCTGCGATCGGACGGATACGTGATGCTGACCCACGCGCTCGACCTGGCCGACCTGCGCGGCGAGAGCTACCGGTTCTGGCGGCTGCTGCTGCGCCGGGGCGACCCCGCCGCGCGCGAACGACTCAGCGTCTACCCGGCCCGCGACGCCCGCGCGTACGCCGCCTACGGGCTGGTCTCGCTGCTGTTCGCGCTGTCGGTCTACGGCTGCCTGATGTGGTTGTGGTTCGCCACACTCGAACGCTGGACGGGACCGGTGTGGGCCGTGGTGATCCTCGCCGCCGAGACCGCCGTCGTGGCGGTCCTGGTCCTCGCGGCGGCCCGAGCCCGTTCCGGCGGACGGCGGGCCGCCGATGCGTGACGGCCTCGCGGTCCGCACCAGCGGACTGACCAAGCGGTACCGTCCGCAGGCCGGTGTGTTCGACCTCGACCTCGTCGTGCGCACCGGAGAGGTCTATGGCTTCCTCGGGCCGAACGGGTCCGGGAAGACCACCACCATGCGGATGCTCGTGGGACTCGTCCGGCCGACGTCGGGCACCGCCTCGGTGCTCGGCCACCCCGCCGGCAGCTCCGCGGGCCTGCGGGGCGTGGGCGCGTTGATCGAGTCACCCGCCCTGTACCCGCACCTGTCCGGGCGCGACAACCTGCGCGTCCTCGCCCGATACGCGGCCGTTCCCCCCGGCCGCGTCGACGACGTGCTCGAGGAAGTGGGCATGGCCGCGCGAGCCGATGTCGCCTTCCGCGCGTACTCGCTCGGCATGCGGCAGCGGATCGCGGTGGCGGCAGCGCTCCTGAAGGACCCGGCCCTGCTGATTCTCGACGAGCCGACCAACGGTCTGGACCCGGCGGGCGTCGCCGGCATACGGGAGCTCATCACGGGGCTGCGCCGTCACCAGCGCACCGTCCTGCTGTCGAGCCACCAGCTGGCCGAGGTGGAGCACGTGTGCGACCGGGTGGGCGTCATGCGTCACGGCCGGCTGGTCGCGGAGGGCACCGTCGCGGAGCTGCGCCGGGGCGCCGGACACGAAGGCCTGACGCTCACCGTCGACGAGCCGGCACGCGCCGCCGACCTGCTCGCGCGGCTGCCGTCCGTCCGCTCGGCGACCGTGGACGACGGGAAGGTGCGCGTGGCCGTCGACCCCGGCCAGGCGGCGGCCGTCAACCGGCACCTCGTGGAGAACGGACTGGCCGTCAGCGAGCTCCGCCGGCAGACGGTCTCCCTCGAGGAGGCCTTCTTCGAGCTGGTCGCGGACCAGCCTTCATCGGGAACGGGAACGGAACGCCAGGGAGTGGTCAACCGGTGAACGCCGTGGTGCGGGCGGAGCTGCTGGCGGCACGCAAACGCCCCGGCGTGTGGATCGTCGGCGGCGCGTGGATCGCCCTCGCCCTGGTCTTCGGCACGGTGGTGCCGGCCGTCGTCTACCTGGCCGTACGGAACCGGCCGCCCGGCACCGCCGGTGACCCGCAGGAACTGATCGACGGCCTGCTTCCGGACCGCTTCCTGTCGGGGACCGTGGCCCTGTACCCGATGTTCGGCAGTGCACTGATGCTGATCCTCGGCGCGGTGCTCACCGGAGGCGAGTTCCGGTGGGGAACCTGGGGGACACTTCTGGTCCAGCGGCCCGGCCGCACGGGCGCGGTCCTCGGCAAGGCGGCGTCCGCGGCGGTGGTGGTGCTCTGCGTCACGGCACTGGTGGTGGCGCTCGGCGCCGCATCCGGCGCCGTCGCCGCGGTGCTGACCGGCCGGGCGGCGCACTGGCCGGACGTGTCGAGCCTCGCGGCCGCAGTCGCGGCCGCCTGGCTGATCAGCATGGCCGCGGCGAGCCTCGGCATGTTCCTGGCGATCCTGCTGCGCGGCACCGGTGCCGCCATCGGGGTGGGGCTGCTGTGGCTGCTGGCGGTGGAGAACCTGGTCTCCGGGCTGGCCGGGACCCTGCCGGTGCTGAAGGGGCTGCAGCGGCTGCTGATCGGGCCGAGCGCGGGCTCGTTGGCCGCCGCCCTCGACCCGTCAGGCACGGCCGGCACCTCGGTTCCCGGGGTGGTCTCGGTGTCGGGACCCGTCACGGCGAGCCTGGTTCTGACGGCGTACATGGCGGTCTTCCTCGGCCTGTCCGCCCTGCTTCTCAACCGGCGCGACGTGGCCTGAAGGCCCGCCCGCCACGGGCGAAGCGCACCGTCGGCGGCGGGCGTCCACGCACCCCGGCCCGCCCGCCACGGCCTGGTGCCCCGCAGCGGGGGACGGTACAGGGAACGGTCTGGTTCCGTTGCGGGAGGGGCCGGCCCCGCACCCGCCCGGACGCGGTCGCCGGCGACAACGCGTACTCCTCGCCGAGCTGTACAAGGACCGCAACACCGTCGAGCGGTGCATCAACCGGCTGCGCAACTGGCGCGGGATCGCCACCCGCTACGACAAGTCTCCCGAGAGCCACCTGGCCTGACTCCACTTGTGCGGCACGATGCCGCGGCTACGCGGCATCACCGGACCGGCGTGACCAGTGGCCTCATTCCCGGCCCAGGAAGCACGACAGCAGTCGCCTGAAGTCGTGCGGGTGCTCGAGCGCCGGCACGTGCCCGCATCGGCCGAGCACGTGCAGACGGACGTCGGTCAGGCGTTCGAGCAGGGGCAGGGCTGCCGTCCCGAGCGGGGTGACTCGGTCCTCGGCGCCGTGGACGAGCAGCACGGGCGCGCGGACCGCTGCCAGCGTTTGCGCCGAGAGGGTGAGCTCGTCGGCCCAACGTGCCCTAGGTGGTGGGAACAACGAGGCGAATGCGGCCGCCCCCGCTCGCATCGCAGCTGCACGGGCAGCGACGGCCGACTCGGTCACGAGCGCTTGGTCGAGGACGAGGCGACTCAACATGTCTCGTGCCCCGAGCGGGCCGGCGGGGGCGGCCCAGACCGCGTCGAGCTCGGCGGACAGCGGCGCCCCGGGGGCGCCCATCGTCGAGACCGCCACGACACGGGTGACCTGCTGGGGACGCGCGGCCGCCAATGCCAGCGCCACGGCACCGCCCATGGAGTGGCCCACCACGGTGTAGTGCTCGACACCGAGAGCATCCATCAGGCCCGCGGCCTGCTCCGTCCACAGCCGGAGCCCGCCCCTGGAGCCCGCCGGGATTGGCGTACGGCCGAACCCCGCCTGGTCAGGAGCCACCAGGTGCCAGGACGTGCCCAGCGCCCGTGCCGTCGTGGCCCAGGCGCCGGAGCCGGTCGTACCGGGTCCGGAGCCGTGCAGCATCAGCACCGCGGGCCCGGTGCCGCTCTCCATGACGTGGACGGGGGAGCCGTCGACTGTGATGGTCCGAGGTGCCGTCACTGGAACAGGTCAGGTGTGGTCATGCCGATGCGGAGTTGATGGATTTCGAGAAGAGCTCCATCATCGCCGCGCCGAATTGCGGCATGTCGGGCCATCCGCGGCAGGAGACGAGGTTGCCGTCCACGACGTCGGGAGCGTCGATGACCGTTGCGCCCGCGTTCTCCATGTCACCGGTGATGGGGGGGAAGCACGCCGTCTTGCGGCCNTTNAGCAGTCCGTACACAGCCGGCACCTGCGCGCCGTGGCAGACCAGCGCGATCGGGAGGTTGCGCGCGAAGAAGTGCTCGGTGATGCGCCTGACGTCGGCGTCGACCCGGATCCACTCGGGGGCGCGTCCGCCGGGGATGATGAGGGCGTCATAGCGCTCGACGTCGACCTCGGCCCAG
>NZ_KB892103.1:0-163124 GCF_000373665.1 Streptomyces sp. BoleA5 | reverse complement strand
GGGCTCCGCGGTGTTTGATTCGCCGGTCGGGGGGTGTGGGGGGATGCTGGTGTATATGGGTACGCGTGTTCCTGCGGATTCCGTGGTTCGGGCCGATCTGCCTGCGTGGTCGCCGATGCTGGCGGTGGCGGGGCCGTTGCCGGGGGCGGAGGCGGAGGCGGAGTACGGGTTCGAGCCGTTGTTCAACGGGGCGCGGGTGCTGGTGTATCTGCCGGGGGACGGGCGGGTGCGGTTGGTGTCGGGGATCGGGCAGGACGTGACGGCGGGGTATCCGGAGCTGGTGGGGTTGGCGGGGGTGTTGCCGCCGGGTCTGGTGGGGGTGCTGGACGGGGAGGTGGTGGCGTTGGGGAAGCATGGCGGGGTGTCGGTGGAGCGGTTGCAGCGGCGGATGAGTGTGCGGCATCCGGCGGCGGTGGCGGAGGCCGCGGCGGCGATGCCGGTGCAGTTGGTGGTGTACGACATCTTGCATCTGGGGGAGCCGGTGTTGCATTCGCCGTTCACGGCGCGGCGGGCGTTGCTGGATGATCTGGGGGTGTCGGGGCCGCATGTGGTGGTGCCGCCGTACTGGCCGGCGATGGCGAGTGAGGCGTTGCACTACATCCGGCAGGAGGGGTATGACGGGGTGGTGGCCAAGCGGTTGACCAGTACGTATCTGCCCGGTCGCCGCAGCCGTGACTGGATCAAGGTCAAGAACCTCCACGCCGACGGCAACTGACCCCCGCTCGCGCCGCCGCGGCCGGTGACCGCCGGGCCCGGGGCGCGCCACACCGTCCGGGCCCGGCCCGCCCCGTCACCGCCGGCGGGTGATGGTCTTGTACTCGACGTAGCCGGTCAGGCCGACCGCGCCGTACTCGCGGCCGACGCCGCTCGCCTTGTGGCCGCCGAACGGGCCGTCGAAGCTCATCGGGGAGCCGTTCAGGGTGACGGTGCCGGTGCGCAGCCGGCGGGCGACCGCCAGTGCGCGCTCGGGGCTCGCGGTCCAGACGCCTCCGGACAGGCCGTACTCGGAGTCGTTGGCGATGCGCACGGCGTCGTCCTCGTCGTCGTAGGCGATCACGACCAGTACGGGGCCGAAGATCTCCTCCTGGGCGATGCGCATGCCGTTGTCGACGTCCGCGAACACGGTCGGGGTGACGTAGTAGCCCTGCTCCAGCCCGGGCGGAACCTCGGGGCCGCCGGTGACCAGGCGGGCGCCCTCCTCGATCCCCAGCCTGATGTAGTCGATCACGCGCTGCTGCTGGTCGCGGCGGATCATGGGGCCGATGAAGGTGTCCGGCTCGGAGGGGTCGCCCACCTTCAGCGACTCCACCATCTCCTTCAGGGCCGTGACGACCTCCTCGTAACGGCTGCGCGGCGCCAGGATCCGGGTCTGCAGGATGCAGGCCTCGCCGTTGTTCGCCAGGGAGCCGAAGCGCAGCCCCTGCATCACGGCGGGCAGGTCGGCGTCCTCCAGGACGACGGCCGCGGACTTGCCGCCCAGCTCGAGGCTGATCCGCTTGAGCTGCTCGCCGGCGATCGAGGCGATCCGCCGGCCGGCGCGGGTCGACCCGGTGAAGGCGATTTTGTCGACGTCCGGGTGCGAGACGAGGTGCTCGCTGGTCTCCCGGTCCGCGGGCAGGACGCTGAGCACGCCTTCGGGAAGACCCGCCTCGTGGAAGAGGTCCGCCAGCAGCATCATGCTCAGCGAGTTCTCCGGGGAGACCTTCAGGACCACGGTGTTGCCCGCCAGCAGGGCCGGGGTGAGTTTCGCCGTGGCCGCCGAGAAGGGCGAGTTCCACGGGATGACGGCGGCGACCACGCCGATGGGCTCGCGCCTGACGACGGTGTCGAAGTCCACCGAGGGGTCCGAGGGTTCGAGGACCTCCTCCCAGCCGAGCTCCGCCGCGGCCTTGAGGTAGGCCGCGACCTGGCGGGTCAGGAACGGCTGGCCGGCCCTGGTGAACCAGCCCGCCGAACCGTTCTCGGCGGATATGGCCGCGGCGATCTCGTCGGACCGGGCCTCGCGCAGCGCGTTGACCCGGCGGATCACCTCCTGCCGCTCCTTGGGGTCGGTGCGCGGCCAGGGCCCGTGGTCGAAGGCGACGCGCGCCGCGGCCACGGCGGCGTCGACGTCCGCGTCGGCCGCCTGGGCCACCCGGCCGAGCACGGAACGGTCGTGGGGGGAGCGGATGTCGAGGAGGAGGTCCGGGTCACTGGGGGACACCCAGGAGCCGCCGATGTAGAGCCTGTCGCGAATGATCATCAGTCATGTCCTTCCGGTGGGGGCGAGGGAGTGGGAGACGGCGGGGGCCGGGCCCGGGGTCAGGCGGAGCGGGGCACGGCCGGATGGTCCGTGGAACGGCTGACGTCCGCCCACGTCCTGGCCTCCGCGAGCCGGGCCTCCTCGGCGCTCAGCGCGATCTCCAGGGCGTCGCTGCCGAGCAGCAGGCGGCGCGGGGGCTCCTCGGCGCCGACGACGTCGACGATCGCGCGGGCCATGCGGGCCGGGTCGCCGGGCTCGTGGCCGCTGTAGGCCGCGAGCCGCTCGCCCCACAGCCCGACGGTCTGCCGGTAGTCGGCCGTGATCGGGCCCGAGGTCAGCGCGGCGCCGGCGGCCCAGCCGGTGCGGATGCCGCCCGGCTCCACGACGGTCACCTTGATGCCGAGCGGGGCCACCTCGTTCGCCAGGACCTCCGAGAAGCCCGCGACGGCGAACTTGGCGGTCTGGTAGGCGCTGAGGCCCGGCGTGCCGCCGACGCGGCCCCCGATGGACGAGATCTGCACGAAGTGTCCAGAACGCCGGCCGCGCAGCACGGGCAGCGCCGCCCGCGTCACGTTGACGACCCCGAAGAGGTTCGCCTCGACCTGCGCGCGGAACTCGTCCTCCGGGAAGTCCTCCACCGTGCCGTTGGTGGCGTAGCCCGCGTTGTTGACCACGACGTCGAGGCCGCCGAAGCGCTCGACCACCGCCGCGACCACGTCCCGGGCGCCGGAGGGCGAGGTGACGTCCAGCGCGAGGCTCTGCAGGCGCTCGGGGTGGGCCTGCGCCAGTCCGGCCAGTGCCTCCGGCCTGCGCGAGGTCACGGCGACCTGGTCCCCGGCCTCCAGCGCCGCGACCGCGAGGGCCCGGCCGAGACCCTGGGAACCACCGGTGATCAGCCATGTACGTGCCATGGAACGTTCCTCCTGTCCTGTGACGAGCGCTCCCGGGCCGATGGGTGGAACCGAGATCACTGTGGAAACTCGTCGACTAACTGCAACATCAATGTAGCACTCCTGATTGCGGATGCTGCGGTTGTGATGGCGATGTACGTCTAATTGCGACTCGCTGTTATCGTGTCGCCATCATGAGAGCTGATGCGGCACGTAATCTCGCAGCGGTCCTGCGCACCGGGGCCCGACTGCTGGCCGAGGACCCGGGCACCTCGATGTCGGCCATCGCCACCGCGGCGGGGGTGGACCGGACGACCGTCCACCGCCGCTTCGCCACGCGCGAGGCGCTGCTCAATGCGGTCTTCCACGCGAAACTCGACTCCGCCGAGCGTGTCCTGGACGAGGCGCGGCTGATGGAGGCACCCGTGCCCGTCGCCCTGCACCGCTACGTGGAGAGGATCGTCCCCGTCAGCCGCGAGTGGCCCGTCGACACGCGCCGCATGATGCGGCAGGATCCCGACGCGGACCGCCGGCGCGCCGAGCAGAGCGCGCGGCTGGACGCCTTCCTGCGGCGCGCCGCCGACGAGGGGTATCTGCGTCCAGACGCCTCCCCGGAGTGGGTGAGGGCGACCCTCGACCAGCTGGTGGACACCGTCGCCCACCGCTTCCCCGACGTGGAACCGCCGCGGGCGGCCGACCTCGTGGTGGACACGTTCCTCAACGGTTTCGGGCGGTCCTGACCTCGCGGGCGGACGGGGCCGTACGGCTCACAGCCCGAGTGCGATGGCGGTGCGGGTGAGTTCGGCGGTGCTGTGGATGCCGAGCTTGGCGCGGATGCGGCGGAGGTAGGCGTCGACGGTGTGCTTGGACAGTCCCATGTGGCGGGCGGTCTGGAGGTAGGTGCGGCCCGCGGCGATGTGGCGGAGGGTCTCGCGTTCGCGGGGGGCGAGTTCGGGGAGCCCGGTGCCGGTGTCGGCACCCGTCTCGGCGTCGGTGTCGGCGGGGGGCGTGGCGGGTGCGGGGCTCATGGGGGTGTCCTTCGGCGGGGCGGCTGTCGTGGCTGCTCGCGCCCTCGGAAGCGGGAGATGGGTGTCCGTTTAGGGTGTTTTGCCCTACATCCACCACCTTCGCGCTGTGGCGTCTTCGCCCTGTCCGCCGACTGTCACAGACGTGTCACACCGCGGCCTCCGGCTGGCGGCCCCGCGACCACCGCCCGTGCGGTACCGCTGTCCGCGAAGAGGAGCCGGACCGCCGGACGGTCACTCGAGGGGCGGTACGGCGTCCAGGTCGAACGGCTGCGGCGACGGCACGCGGACGTCGGGGTCAGGCAGTTGCTGTGCCGTCCAGATGCACTTGCCGTTCGGGGTGTAGCGGGTGCCCCACCGCTGGGACAGGGAGGCGACGAGCTGCAGTCCCCGGCCGCCCTCGTCGGTCTCGGACGCGTGACGGATGCGGGGCATCGTCAGGCTGTCGTCGGAGACCTCGCAGACAAGGTCGATGTCCCGCAGCAGCCGCAGCGCCATCGGGCCCCTGCCGTGGCGCACGGCATTCCCCACGAGCTCGCTGGCGAGCAGCTCCGTCGTCGGGGTCAGCTCCTCCAGGCCCCAGGCGGCCAGCTGGTCCCGGACGTGCCTGCGGGCGATCCCGGCCGCCCGCGGGTCCTCGGGGAGCGGCCAGCAGGCCATCCGGTCCTGGGCGAGGGCGTGGACGCGGGCGACGAGGAGCGCGATGTCGTCGCTGGTGGTCCGTCCGACGGGGAGCAGCCCCGAGATGAGGGTGTCGCAGAGCGTGCCCAGGTCGGCGCCGTCCGCGTCGGCCAGGAGCCGCGCCAGGTCGCCCAGGCCCTCGTCGATCTCGCGCTCGGAGGACTCGACCAGCCCGTCGGTGAACAGCACGAGCATGCTCTCCTCGGGGATCTGCAGCTCGACGCTCTCGAACGGCTGCTCGGCCGCCCCCAGGGGAGGGTTCGGCGCCGCCTTCGGGAAGCGCACGGTCCCGTCGGGATGCACGACCGCGGGCGGGGGGTGTCCGGCGCGCGTGACCGAACAGCTGCCGGTGGTCGAGTCGTAGAGGACGTACAGGCAGGTCGCGTAGGAGTCCGAGCCGAGTCCGCCGACGATGTCGTTGAGATGCCCCATGATCTCGTCGGGGGGCAGTTCGAGGCCGGCCAGGGTGTGCACCGCCGTACGCAGGCGCCCCATGGTGACCGCCTCGGACAGGCCGTGACCCATCACGTCGCCGATGACGAACGCGACCCGGCCGGCGGACAGCGGGATCACGTCGTACCAGTCGCCCCCGACGTCCGCGCCCTGCTCGGTCGGCAGATAGCGCGCGGCGAGCTCGCAGGACGGCAGCGCGGGCAGTTGCTGGGGGAGCAGGGCGCTCTGCAGCTCCCGGGAGCGGGTGTGCTCGGCGTCGTAGAGCCGTGCGCGTTCCAGGGCGTGGGCCACCAGGGCGCTGATGGCGCTCAGCAGGGTGCGCTCCTCGTCCGTCAGGCGCCGCGGCTGGTCGAAGGCGACCACGCAGACGCCGAAGGTGAGCCCGGAGGCGGTCAGCGGCAGGAAGGCCCACGATCCCTTCCCCGTCAGGTGCGGGCGGTCCGCCATCGCGGGGTAGCGGGCCGAGTACTCCTCCGCGGAGGATACGAACACCGGCCCGCTGGTCGAGATCGCTTCCCACACCGGGTCGTTGGCGCTCCGGGGACGGCCGTGGAGGTTGTCGAGGAAGGACTGGGGGTAGCCGACCGACCCCACGTTGTAGGCCCTGCCGTCCTCGAGCGCCTGCACCAGCAGCCCGGTGGCGGCGAACGGCGGCAGCACGCGCTGGGCGACGGCGTCCACCACGTCGCGCGAGGTCGTCGCCTTGGCGAGGGCCGCGGTGAGTTCGGCGATCCGTGCCGCGCGTTCGCCCGCCGCACGCTCTGCGGCGGCGCGCTCGGCCTCGTGCCTGCGGCGCTCGGTGACGTCCGTGAAGTAGAGCGTCACCCCGTCGGGCAGCGGGACCAGCCGGACCTGGTAGCAGGAGTCAGTGTCCGGCATCCGTACGTCGAAGCTCGTGGGCGCCGCCTTGGCCGCGGCCTCCCGGCAGCGGGACTCCAGCCCGGGGACCTGCCGCACCGAGGGCAGCGTCCAGAGCACCCGGCCGAACAGCTCCGCCTCGGAGGAGCCGAGCACGTCCTCCGCCTCCAGGTTGACGAAGGTGATCCGCCAGTCCTCGTCGGCGGAGAGGAAGCCGTCGCTCATGTACCGCAGCGCGCGGCTCAACGCGTCGCGCGCGGACCGGGACTCGTTGCTCTCCCACGCCGTGCCGATCATCCGGTACGGCTCGCCCCTGTCGTCCAGGACGACCTTGGCGCGGGTCTCGGTCCACCCGTAGCTGCCATCCGGGCGGCGCACCCGGTACTCGGCCTCGAACACGCCGTGGTCCCGGATCGCCTTCTCGACGGCGGCGAGCGTCCAGCGCAGGTCGTCGGGGTGCACGACCTTCATCCAGCTCTCGACCCGGGGCACGAAGTCGGCGGGATCGGTGCCGTAGACGGCCATGGCCGCGTCATCCCAGGCGAGTTCGCCCGTGCGGATGTTCCAGTCCCATGTGCCCACCTCGACGGCCTTCAGGGCCTGCCGCAGCCGGCTGCCGCTGGGTTCCTCGTGTGTGGGGCGGGTCGGGGGCGGGGCCTGGTCCACGCGTTCCTGCGCCCAGGCGGTCACCGCCTCGAGGAAGCGCCACTGCTCCTCGGTGGGCTCTCCGGCCGGGCCGGTCACGACGGTCAGCGACCCCACCGAGGTCACGCCGTCCGACAGCGCCACGGACGCCAGCCCCGTGCCGGGCCACCCCTTCCCCGCCAAGGGCCGGACCGCGCCCGCGGATCCGTCGGCCGCCCACACGCGCCCGCGCCGCCGCACCGCGCGGGCCGGGACCGCGGGGCTCTCCTGCTCGATGATCTCCCAGGGGCGTACGGACCCCGAGGACAGCCCGACCGTCGACACCAGGCGCAGCGCCGACATCGGCCCGCACAGGTGGACCGTGCCGCCCAGCCCGTCCAGCTCGGCGACCGCGTGCTGCAGTGCGAGCCGGAGCACCTCGCCCTCGGCGATGCCCTTCTCCACAGCGGCGAGCAGCGCCAATCGGTCGTTCACCATGTAAATGTACATTTCGTGAGGAAAGCTGGCAGGCGAGGCAGGCCTTACCTCGTAGCCCGGTTCCGCCCGGGTTCCGGCTCCCCGTCGAGCCGCGGGCCGCGCGAGGGTTCCCCCTGGACGTGCAGGCGGAAGAGGGCGTGCAGTACGTCGTCCGACATGCCGGCCAGGACGGCCTCCGGTGTGGTGGCCATCGCCTGCGCGAGGTCGTCGACCAGGTGTGCCAGACCGTCGATGCCGGTCTCCTGGGCGCCGGAGGCCGGGCCGGGGGCGGCGGGGCCGTGGTCGGTGGTCCTTTGGTTGCTCATGCGCATCTTCCGAACGGGGCGCGGTCGCCGCGGCGGGAGGCCGTGCGAGGTGTGCTGGACAGGGTCAAGGCTGCGTCAACGCGGCGGCGCCGGCCACGGAACGCTGTTCCTATGCCTCCCGGTACCAGGCCCGGCGCGAGCCGGCCGGGTCCTGCCCGTCCCCGGTGGGGCAGCGGCGGAAAGGGGCAGGACACGGGCGGGGCGCGGGCAGGACGGGCAGGCGTCAGGCGGCCCTGACGCGCTGCGCGACCTCCTTGCCCTTGGTGGTCGCGTCCTCCAGTGCCCGGGCCCAGGAGGCCTCGGCCAGCGGGACGAGTTCGGCCATGGCCGGGTTCGACGCCGCCGCGGTGAGTTCGGGGACGATGAAGTCCAGCTCCAGGCCCATGTACTCGCCGAGGATGGCCCGCAGGTAGTTCTGGACGTACTCGGAGGACTCCCGCGGGGTGCCGGGCGCGTAGGAGCCGCCGCGGCTGGCGATGACGGTGACCGGCACGCCCTTCACGCTGGACGTGTCACCCGTCGTGCGGCCGACCATGAGGACGTGGTCGATCCAGCTCTTGAGCGTCGAGGGGATCGTGAAGTTGTACATCGGGGCGCCGAGGAGCACGGCGTCGGCCCGCTCCAGCTCCTCGATCAGGGTCAGCCGGCCCGCGAAGGCCGCTTCCTGCTCGGGCGTGCGGGACGGGGCGTCGACGAACGCCGCGGAGAATCCGTGCACGTCGAGGTGGGGAAGCGGGTCCGCGGCGAGGTCGCGGTAGAGCACCGTGCCGTCCGGGTGCTGCTCGCGCCAGGCGTCGCGGAAGGAGAGCGCGACGGTGCGGGAGCGGGAGTCGGAGCCCGGGTGGAGGGAGGAGTCGAGGTGCAGCAGGGTGGCCATGTGAAGTTCCAGTTGCGTCAGGTGGGTTCGTGTCCCCGTGGGGCGGCTCCCCGGCGTCATGGCGCCGGGGAGCCCGGTGGCCCGCCTCGCCGGGGGGTGCGAGGTGCGGGTCCCACGTCTCCACCGTGGAGCACCCGGCTGCCGCGACCCAAAGAGGGGATTAGCCGCTAACTTTTGGTAAGTGGGGTGGTGTGCGGCGGCGAACCCATCCGGACGGATGGGGAGTTGACATGCGAAGAGGGCGCCTGCCCGAGCTGCAGCGGGGGCGCCGGAGGGGGCGTCGGCGGGGCGGCGGATCGCCGCGTCGTTCGCGCGCGTGGGGGCGTGCCCCGGTGTCGCGCCGGGCGGCAACCGGAGCCCCGCGACCGCGCGTTCGGCCGCCGGATGGCCGGCGCGCACCGATCCGAAGTCGTCCGCGACGACGTTCACGGGGTGCGGATCGCCGTGGAGGCGGACCGGACGGAGCCGGTCCGTGAGGCCGGGGGCGGCGTCGAGTCGCCGCCCGGACGCGCGCGGCGGCGCGGCGAGGGGTGCGGGCCGTCTGCCGGGACGTGTGGTGCGCGCGGGCTCGCGGCCGGCTCGCCCTGCGGGCGCCGGACTCTGCTGTCCCGTACGGGGGCGGCCCGGTAGGGGCGGAGGCCGGCGAGGTCCGGAAGCGGGTCCGGCGCCAGGGCGCGGACCGGCGGTTCGTCGGCGCCGGAGCCGGTCACGGAGCCCGGGTCACGGAGCGTGGGACGGGGGCCCGGTGACGCGCGGCTGCGCCGGGGTGGTTCAGTCCTGGCCGGAAGCGTCCAGCGGGCGGCGGTGGGTGCCCATGCCCGGGGCGCCGATGGAGGCGAGGTCCTCGCCGGCGGGCCGGCCGCGGTGCCGTCCGGTGCCGGAGGCGGTGGCCGGGGTCTGCCGACGCCGCATCGCCACGAAGGCGCTGGTGAGCAGTCCGCCGGACTTCGTCGTCGGGATGGCCTTGAGCATGGTGCTTGTTCTCCGGGTGGTTCGGTGTGCCGGCGGGATCGGCGGGATCAGCGGCATCAGAGGAGGAAGGGGAGCGGGAGCCGGCCGGTGCCGGGCCGTGCGAGGACGGTGCGGCTCGGCACCGGTGCGGCTCCCTGCCCTGGCGGACGGTGCGTGGCCGTCCGGTCGCCGGGGCGCGCGTGGTCCGGCGGGGTGTGCCGGATGCGGTCGCGCCTCAGCGGACGGGTCCGTGGCCGTAGGACAGCCAGACGGTCACCCAGTGGCCGTGGCTCCAGCGGGCCAGGCGGTGGCCGTCGAACCGGTAGAGCTTGCCGTCGTACCCGTGCCAGTACTGCACGCCGTGGTGGCCGTAGTCGTAGTGGTGGCGGGTGATCTCGTTGTTCCAGCGCCGGTCGTCGTTCCCGGCGCGGTCGCCGGTCCTGTCCCATGCCGTGTTGACGGACACGGTCTGCCGGTCCTGGCCGGAGGGCCGGGGAGCGGCCGAGGCCGAGCCGGTGGCTCCGAGCAGGGCGGTGCCGGCGAGTGCCACCGAGGCGGTGGAGGTGGCGATGATGCGCGTCCACTTGTTCATGACTGGTCGTCTCCTTGTTGTGCCCCTGTGTGGGGGCGTCGGACGACGGTCCGGCCGGTGGGCCGGTCCCCGTCGTGCGGAGCGATTCCGCGGGGCCGCCGGGGCGGGGCTCCTGGTTCGCAGGCGCTGGATCCGCTGGGACCGGCGTCGCTGTGAATCGCTGGTGAATGGAACCTAACAGATGATTGAGGAGGGTCAATCATTTGAGGGGTGTGACCATCGCCTCGGGCGAGGAATCCGGAGAAGTGGAATAACTTGGGCCTGAGGTCCGCCGGAGCTGCGGTGGATTGTCCGTCCATGGGTGGAACGTGTGCACCGAAATCGTTGAAGGTCATGGATTAACCACCCCTCACGATGGTTGGTGGCGCGCTATGATGAGTCCATGGCAGTGAACGAGATCGCGATTGAGGGTGCTGCAGGCGGCGACCCGCTGGAGCAGCTCGGTTTCCTGCTGGCCCGGCACGGCGCCATCGCCGACAGCCGCGTCCGGCGCGCCTTCGGCTCGTGCGGCCTGGCGCCGCGGGCCGGAGCCACGCTGATGCTGCTCGGCGGGTGCGGGTCCATGGGGCAGCAGGGTCTTGTCTCGGCGCTCGAGGTGGATCCGAGCGTCATGGTCGCGATCCTCAACGACCTGGAGTCCGCGCAGCTCGTCGAGCGCCGCCGCGACCCGGCGGACCGGCGCCGTCACATCGTCGCCATCACGGACCGGGGGCGCGGCGTCCTGGCCGAGGCCCGGGCCGCGGTGGACGAGGTCGAGCGGGGGCTCTTCGGCGATCTCTCCCCGGAGGAGGTCACGGTGCTCCGCGGGCTCCTGGCTCGGGTGCGGACGTCGCCGGGCGAGGAGTTCTGCTCCGAGGGGTGACCCCGGGCTCCGTTCCGGCGCGCGTCCGTGCGCCGGAACGGAACAGCACCTCCGGTGGCCGGAGGTGCTGTGGTCTTCGGGCCGGCGAGGTCGCCGGACCCTCAGTCGAGGATCACGCCGTTGTTGATGGTGCCGTTGTTGACGTTGGTGGAGTTGTTGTTGCCGACGACGATGATGATGCTGCCGTTGCCGCTGCTGTTCGGTCGGTTGCCGCCCTGGTTCCAGCGGCCGTCGCCCCGGTCCCGGTCCCAGTCGCCGTGCCCCCCGCCTCCGCCGTGACCGCCGCCCCTGCCGGAGGTCTTCGCGGCCGCGGCGTGCGCCTCGGACGGTGTGGTGGCGGCGAACGCGGTGGCGGGGATCAGTGCGCCTCCGGCGGCCAGGGTGGTCGCGGCAGTGAGGGTGACGAGGCGCTTGGTGAGGTGGGTGCGGGCCATGGTCGTCGTCCTTCGGGAGCGGTGGTGGAGGGGTTCCGGCGGTGCCGGTGGGCTGCCCCTGGGGGGCGTGAAGCCGATGCCTCCAGTAAGCCGGGCGCGGCGCCCGGCGTCATGTCGCTGCAATTCGGGACTTGACATGAATTCCGCACCCGGCGTACAAGCCCGCGGGTCGGCGTCAGCCGGTGACCACGCCGACGGCCAGGTTGATGGTGGTGGCCAGGATGCTGGTGCCGAAGACGTACGACAGCAGCGAGTGCCGCGGCACCGTGGCACGGATCGCCGGGCTGGAGACGTCCGTGTCGGAGACCTGGTAGGTCATGCCCAGGTTGTAGCCGAAGTAGAAGAAGTCCCGGTACGTCGGCGGGTGCGGGGAGTTGAAGTCGGTCCCGCCGGTCGGGACCGCGTGGTACACGTAGCCGTAGCGCGCGGCGTACATCAGGTGGAGCGCCGCCCAGGCCATGAACACCCCGCCCAGCGCGGTCGCCGCCGCGGCGTGATCCCTGTCGGAGCCACCGCGCAGGAGCAGGACGACGATGGCGAGCAGCCCGAACAGGGCCGCGCCCACCACCACGAGTTCTTCGACGACCGGCCGGAAGTCCTCCCGCCGCGCGTTGCGGTGGGCGGCGGCCGCGTCCATCGGCCACAGCACGAGCCAGCCCGTCACGACGAAGACCGTCTCCGTCGCGGCGATCCCGGCGAGCACCCCCAGCGACGCGTCCGACAGGACGCCGGCGACGAGCGCGCCGGCGGTCGCTCCGACGACGATCGCTCCTGCCGGTCGGGGGACCGCCGAGAGCGGCAAACCGGTGCTCATGCCGCATCGCGCTACAACCCCGCGCACATGGTTCACGGCAGCGGCACTTGGGACCGCGCGAAGGGGCGGCCGGCGGTGCCCCGGCCCGTGGGCACGGGCCGGGGCGTCCGTCCTCAGCCGAACTGGCCGGGCCGGTAGTCGCCCGCGGGCTGGCGGTTGACGACGTTGACGCGGTTGTAGGCGTTGATCACGGCGATGAGGCCGATCAGGGCGACGAGCTGGTCCTCGTCGTAGTGCTTGGCGGCGTTCGCCCAGACCTCGTCCGTCACGCCGCCGGCGGCGTCGGCGATGCGCGTGCCCTGTTCGGTGAGTTCGAGGGCGGCGCGCTCGGCCTCGGAGAAGACCGTGGCCTCGCGCCAGGTCGCGACGAGGTTCAGGCGCACCGAGGTCTCACCGGCCGCGGCCGCCTCCTTGGTGTGCATGTCGGCGCAGAAGGCGCAGCCGTTGATCTGGCTGGCGCGGATCTTCACCAGTTCCTGGGTCGCGGCCGGCAGCCCCGACTCCGCGGGCACCTTGCCCGCCGAGTTGAGGTGCTTGAAGAACCTGAGCGCGAGGGCGTTGCCGAACAGGTTCACGCGGGCTTCCATGGCGGTCTCCTCCTACGTGGTGACGGTTACGCAGCCATGACGGACGGGCCGGTGGAAATGTGACGTCCACGGATGTGACACGGGTCCCACCCCGGGTAGCGTCGCCCCCATGGCCGACGAGGAATTCCGGGACCCGCGGCTCGCCGCGCTCTACGACGCCCTCGACGATCCCGGCCGCGGCGACCTCGACGCGTACACCGCGTTGGCGCGGGAGTACGAGGCGCGCCGGGTCCTGGACATCGGCTGCGGAACGGGGGTGTTCGCCCTGCGTCTGGCCGGCCTCGGCATCGAGGTCGTAGCCGTCGACCCGGCCGGGGCCGCCCTCGACGTGGCCCGGGCCAAGCCGGGCGGCGAGCGGGTCCGGTGGATCCACGGTGACGCGACAGGACTGCCGCCGCTGTGCGTGGACCTGGCGACGATGACGGCCAACGTCGCCCAGGCGATCGACGACCCCGGGGTGTGGCGGGAGACGCTGCGGGGGGGCGTACGAGGCGCTGCGGCCGGGCGGCCGTCTGGTGTTCGAGACCCGGGACCCGGCGAGGCGCGCGTGGGAGGGCTGGAACCGGGAGGCGTCGCATCGGGTCGTGGACGTGCCGGGGACCGGACCGGTGGAGTACTGGGTCGAACTGCTCGACGTCAGCGGGCCGCTGGTGACGTTCCGTTGGACCTACGTCCTGGCCGTCGGCCGGGAGACGCTGACCTCGACCTCCACCCTCCGGTTCCGCCGGCGGGAGGAGGTCGAGGCGGCGCTCACCGCGCAGGGGTACGTCCTCGACGAGGTGCGCGACGCCCCGGACCGGCCCGGCCGGGAGCTTGTCTTCCTCACGCGCCGTCCGGAGGCGTGAGCGGCCCGCACGGGCCTGGCGCGTACGGCCGCCGGTGGAGCCGGCGGCCGTACGGGGGAGGGCGGCGTGGACGATCAGCGCTTGCCGAAGACCTTCCTGGCGGAACCGAGGTCCATGAAGACCGTCTCTCCGGTGGCGTCGGCCAGGCCGTCGTTGTCGGTCACGGCGTAGGCGTGGCCGTCACCGCCCACGGTGAGGCCCTCGAGCTTCTCCTGCGTCCACCCCTTCGTCGCCCGCAGGTCGGGCAGCACGTCGTGGGCCAGCGTCTTGGGCAGCACCTGGAGCGGTCCCGACGGGGCGGCGGACTTCGGCATGTCGACCGTGTACACCCGCTTGACCCTCGCGGCGGGGCCGTTCAGCTTGTCCCGCTCGATCAGGGCGAGCTTGTCGCCGACCGCCGTGATCTCGGACAGGCCGATCCAGTCGCCCGGGGTGTCCGTGGTGGCGATCCGGTAGCCGAACCAGCTCCACGTGCCCGACGCGACGTCGTAGCGGCCGATCCGGACGACCCCGGCCGGGTCGCCCTTGACCTCGCGCTGCAGGGTGGCCCAGACCACCTCGCGGCCGCGCCGGTCGGTGGTGGCGGTGACGCCCTCGAAGCCCTGCTTCGCCAGGCCCGCGGCGACGTCGGCCGGGAGCGGGACGACCTGGCGGGTCACCCCGTCGCGGTCGAGGCGGACCAGCTTGTTGCCGTCGCCGGTGGCGCCCTCGACGGCGAGCCAGAAGCCGCCCTGCGGACGGGCGTGGATGCCCTCGGCGTCGTAGCCGACCGGCTTGCCGTCGGCGTCCTTGACGGTCAGGGCCCGGGTGATGACCGCCGGCTGCCGCGAGGTGTCGATGGTCATGATCTTGGTGACGGAGTACGCCGCGTCGGTGACCGTGTACAGCTCGTGGCGCCTGCCGGGAACGGCGGACAGCGCGCCGAGCGCACCCCAGCCGATCGGCGCGCCGTCGGAGTCCGTGGCCGAGACGATGCCCGGGAACGACGGGGTGCCCTCGCCCAGCCGGAACAGGCTCACCGAGGCGCGCACGTTGACCGAGGCGTCGTCCTCCTCGCTGGAGACCACGAGCAGGTCGCGCGACGGGATCGGCAGCAGCCCCTCAGGGCCGTTGGTGATGGCCAGCATCTGGCGGAAGACCGGGGCGGTCGGGCGGCTGACGTCGTACACGGCGACGAAGTTGCTGCGCTCGGAGCCGACGAAGGCGTACCGCACGCCGTGGAAGGTGGCGACGACCACGCCCTCCGGCTCGGTGCCCTTCTTGGCCGCGCGGTCCTCGTTGTGCAGGCCGTAGCGGACGGCCAGGCGCTCGAAGCTGTTGCCCGCGTCCCAGACGACCTTGCCCGTGCGGCTGTCGAGGACGGTCCAGCCGCGCGTACCGCCCTTCCAGTCGCCCTCGTTGGCGGTCGCGAAGTAGCGGTCGTCGATCCAGTTGACGGCGTCGGGCTCGCGCCGCACGTCGGTGATCGAGCCGCTCTGGTCGATGACGCCGTCCTTGACGGTGTCGATGCCGCGGACGGTGGCCGTGCCGGCGGTGAAGGCCTTGGTGATGCGGCCCGTCGGCAGGTCCACCAGGACGACGCCGTTGTTCTCCTGCAGCGTCACGGCCAGCTGGTCGCGGCCGTTGACGGCGACGTACTCCGGCTCCGGGTCGGTGGGCTCCACGATCCCGGCGGCGGACAGCACGGGCAGCGCGGTGCCGTCGGGGCGGGTCAGCGGCACGGCCCGGGTGCTCCAGTGCTGCGGCGCGGCGCCCTTGAGGTCGACGATCTGCACGAAGCCGGCCGGGGCCTGGGGCAGGTCGCCCTCCTCGCCGCCCGGCGGGGTCGCCTCCTCGTCGCGCTCGTTCTCGATCGCGATCGCGGCGTACCGTTTGTCCTTGGTGACGGTGATGGAGTCCGGCTGACCGCCCAGGTCGAAGCTGGTGACCCGCTTGCGGTCGCGCAGGGATATGACGTCGAGACGCCCGGAAGGCGTGGAGTAGCCGCTGCTGGTGTTCACCACGACCAGCACGTACTGACCCACCACGGCCACGGAGGTCGGCTCGTCCTCGGCGTCGCCCAGCTCCGCCAGCGACAGCGTGCCGATCCCGCGGGGGCTGCCCGGGTCGGCGATGTCGAGGAAGCCGATCCGGCGCGCCAGGGCGTCGGTGTAGACCAGGGTGCGGCCGTCCTCGCTGACCGCCGAGATCTCGGCGACGGTCGCCGTGGCCGGGTCCTCGCCCGCGGGGCGGTTCTGGAAGACCGGGTACGTGGCGGTGCGCTGGAAGGTGGGCGTCACGTGCGGGTGGTGGGCGCTCGCCGGGCTCGCGGCCACCAGCGTGCCGGCGGCGACGGCCGCGGTCGTGAGCGCGGCGTAGGTTCTCTTGGGGAGCATCGTCTCTCCGTTGCGCTGCGGTCGGAAAGGCGATCATCTCGCCGCCGGACCAGCGCGATCGGGCCCACAGGTGAACAACCGGCGAAGATCGCCAGCACGGTGCGACCGGAGTGCCCCGGTCCGTACGCATGCGGGGGCACCGGCACCGCCCGTGTGGTGGACACCGCCGGCCGCGCCGAGCGGTTCCGGCGCCGCTGCGGGAGCGGGGGCACGGCGCCCGGCGGAAGCTGACGCGGGCCGCTGCCCCACGGCGGCGCTCCGGGACCGGCCCTGCCGGGTGGTGCCTCTGATGCGGGTGGTGCCGCAACGGAGTTCACGTGGCGAGCCGCCAACTCTCCCGGCCGGCGTCGGCCTGTTCGTGCTCGCCGACGGCTCGGATCCTGGCGTGGGTGGAGTTCACCGCCCGCTTGCCCCGCTGGGAACGTGCTCCATGGGCCCCGGTCAGGCACCCGGGTCGTCCCCCGAGTTCCCTGACTTCCGCCGCCCTCGATGTGAGCGGAGTTCGTTGCGGGGGTGGCGCGCGACGCCCGCGTTTCCAACACTGGTGACGTACAGGCGACGGGGGGCGCAGACATGGCGACGCACGCAGGCCGGGCGCAGGCACCGTTGACGGAGCGGCGGTCGGAGCTGGACGCGATCCGGATGCTGGTCGTGATCGGGCTGGTCTTCTTCCACTCGGCGCTCGTATTCGCCGCCGACGACGACTACTACGTCAAGAACGCGGAGACCACCGAAGCGATCATGATCATCGCCGGGTTCGGGGTCGTCTGGGCGATGCCGCTGCTGTTCCTCATCTCCGGCCTCGGTGCCTGGCACTCGCTCCAGCGCCGCGGCGCGGGCGGCTTCGCCGGCGAGCGGCTGCTGCGGCTCGGCGTTCCGCTGGTCTTCGCGACCCTCGCGCTGAACCCGCTGCCGCAGTGGCTGCGGCTGCGCTCGGCCGACGCCGACTACCACGAGTCGTACCTCGGCTTCCTGCCCCGCTTCTACGACGTGCACCTGGAGCCCGAAGAGTTCCCCTTCCTGGTCCAGGGCGAGCACTTCGAGACCGGCCATCTTTGGTTCGTCGTGCTCCTCCTGACGTTCTCCCTCGTGCTGGTGCCGTTCCACCGGTGGTTGCCGCGCGAGCGCGTCCGCCGCATCGGCGACCGGGTGGCGGAGGCGACCCTGCGCCGGCGGGGCCTGGTGCTCCTGCCGGCCCTCGCCTTCGCGGCGATCTGCGCCTTCGCACGGCTGGAGGAGGAGTACGCGGGCTGGCACCGCTGGTCGTACCTGCTGTTCTTCGTCGCCGGCTTCGTGCTCGCCGCCGACGACCGCTTCCGCACCGTGATGCGGCGTGACGCCGGGATCGCAGCCTGGCTCGGCGCCCTGCTGTTCGCGGCGGCCGGCCCGGGCTTCGCCCTGGCCGACGAGCCCTTCACGGAGATGACCGCCCTGGCCACGGTCTCACGGGCGCTGTTCGGTGCGGCCGGATGGTGCCTGGTGGTCGCCATCCCGGGCCTCCTCGACCGTCGGCGGCCGGAGCAGCCGCACGCGGCGCCGAACCCGGCCCCGACGACGCGCCGACGCCTCTATGGTCATCTCGCGGCGGCCGTGCTGCCGCTGTACGTCCTGCACCAGCCGATCGTGGTCGCCGTCGCGTACTTCGTGATCGGCTGGTCCGCGCCGATCCTGGTCGAGTACGCCGTGCTCGTGGTGACCGCACTCGTCCTCACGCTCGCCGCGTACGAGTTGCTGGTCCGCCGCACACGGGCGACACGCTTCCTGTTCGGGATGCGGCCCTAGCTAGAGGCAACGCCGTTCAGTGACTGATTTCGGCCCGTCGGGGTGAACTTCGACGATGTGCCTGATGGTTCAGGTCTGGTAGCCGTATTCCGTTGTGTGTGAGATATGCGGATGGGGGCGGGCTGACCGCTTCGGGTCGTATGCGCCGTGAGTCGGTGCGGATGCAGGCGGCCGAGCTGTTCGAGCAGGACATCAAGCCGCTGGAGGTGGCACGACGCCTGTCGGTTGCCGGGCTGATCGCGATACGGCCGGGCTCGCGCACGAGACTGTGCCACCGGTTGCGCAGTCACCGAGCGGGCAAAGGCGCACGTCGCAGCATGGGCGAGCGGGACTTCATCGCACTGATCGACGGCGCCCATCAGCTCGTCAAGGCACCCATCGTGCTGGTCTGGGGCCGTCTGAACACCCATTTCTCCCACGCCATGCGCAAGCTGATCGCCGAGCGCGAGTGGCTGACGGTGTTCCTTCTGCCCGCCTACTCGCCCGATCTCAACCCTGTCGAGTGGGTATGGGCACACGTCAAACGCAGCCTGGCCAACCTCGCCGTCGTCGCCCTCGAGCGCCTTGAGACCCTCGTCCGCAACCGGCTCAAACACCTGCAGTACCGGCCCGACACCCTCGACGGCTTCATAGCAGGCACCGGCCTGACCCTCAACGATCCAGCGTCACCCTGACAAGCCGAAGTCAGTGAGTAACCAACGAGGCGCCCCGGCAGAAGAGTTGAGACGTCAGACATCTCGCTCAACCGTCGAGGAGCCCCGTCCGCTTCGCACCGGGCTCCAACCAGCCGGCCGTCACCCGATCGGTGGCCCCCCTGAAAAGGCTCAATGAAGACCACCGGATAGGTGCTCAGCGCTTCTTTCCGCCGAAAGCCTCCATCGTGCATTCCTTCTCCACCTTGACCTGCTCGTCATAGCCCATGGTGTTATGGCCGGCATAATTCCAGCCAGAATTATCCGGCAAAGAGACAACCTTCAATCCCTTGGCGTTCAGGCACTTGATATTGGCTCGCCAGTTTTCGGCGTAGTGCGGGTTCCTTTCGGGATCCAACTCGGGCGGCTGACGAGGCAGCTTGTTGGCGCAGGTCTTCATTGCCGCCCTGGCGGTGGGGCTGTTGTCGCTCCCATCGATGACGTAGGGGCCCCGTGCTGAGGCCATCTTGTGGCCGTGCTCTTTCAGGCAGGTGGCGTACGCACGCCAGTAGCGGTCGCGGTCAACGTCTGAATCATCCAGGCGTAGTTGAGGGCGGTCGTCCTCTCCCCTGGGTGATGTCGCGTCGGCGAGTGCCGTGTCCTTCCCGGCTGTTGGCGTGCCGGTCGTCAAGGATGCGATGTCGTGCTCACCGGACGGGCCACCGGTGCTGCCTGTGTTACTGCCACAAGCGGTCGCGACGAACACGCAAATCAGCGCAGCGGTCCCGCCCAGGACGCGGGAGGAGATAGGTGATTGGGTCATGCCATCGAATCATGACCCACGAATGTCAGCAACCTGTCAAGAACCATTGGCCATCCGGTGCCGACCGCCTACATCGCCCACGCTCGCAGATGCCACACCAGAAGATGGGATCCCAGCCGCCTGGCTGGGCATAGACAGCTTCCTTCTGTGGGACGTCGTGTGGCAGGTACTGTAAGGGCGGGGGCTGTTCGTCAAGGCTCGTGAACGAGGCAGCGGAGCTGGTGTAGAAGAGGTTTGTCCTCCAAGACATCCTCACCACAGGAGCTCCGCTGTTGGAACAGGCTGTTATAACGAGACCGGGTGGGGTAGCGGCCGGGGTGTTCGCGCCAGGGCATATCGGCGAGCTGACCCGGATCGTGCCGTTCGAGATGGTCGATGCGGTGCTGACGCAGACCGGTACGGTGCAGCGCAGGGTGCGCTTGGTGTCGGCGAGGGTCACGGTCTACGTCCTGCTGGCCGGAGTGCTCTTCACCGGGCTGGGCTACCGGCAGGTCTCCACCGGTGGCAGGTTCCGGCCGGACGTGCAGCGCACCAGCAGGTCCGCTCCGGTGGCCGCCCGGCTGTTCAGCAGTGCGGAGGCCGCGAAGTTCCGGTCTCCCAGCAGCAGCATCCCCGCCCGCAGGTCCACCGCCGCCCACGCCGTACGCACCGTCCTCACCGGAATCCGCTGGTAACTCCCCGGCCGCAACGACACCGCACCCACACCCCGGAACCCGAGGCCACCCCGCATGCCTCCAGCGAAGCACCCCGCCGCCCCACCGTCAGCACCCCGAACAAGATCACCAACAGAGTCACGGCGTTGGCCCTTGAGGCCTCCCGAACGTGCCGGTCGCCGCTGCTCGTTGACGGCGCGCCCGCCTCCGCCATCGGCCGATCACGGGCTCGTGACCTGCGCGAACGCCGGATCCCGCGTGGCCCCGCCGGCGGCGGCGGCGGACGCCGCGGGCCCGGCCTTCAGCGGGTGGCGGCGGCGAGCGCGGCCCGGATCGTGTCGGCGGGCACAGGGACCCCCGCGACCTTCGAGAAGTCGGCCTCGTCGCCCGCGTACGGCAGACCGTAGACCGGGGTGCCGGGCTGGGAGCGCCAACTGTCGGCGAGGGTGCCGTAGTCGACCGCGTCGTAGCCGAGCACGTCGAGGAGGCTCGCCGCGTCCGCGACGGCGGCGGGGTCGTCGCCGGCGATCGGAAGGGCTGTCCGGTCGGGGGAGCCCTTGGGGCGGGCGAGCTCCGCGAGGTGGCGGAAGAAGATGTTGTTGAACGCCTTCACCACGTGGGCGTCGGGCAGGTGGCCCTGGAGTAGCCCGCTCTCCGTGCTCGTCCCGTCCTCGAGCGCGGCGATCCGGCCGTCGCGCTGGGGGTAGTAGTTGCCGGTGTCGATGACCGTCTTCCCGGCCAGCGGGGCCGCGGGGACCTGGTCGAAGGCCCCGAGCGGGATCGTCACCACGACCCAGTCGCCCGCCGCGGCCGCCTCGGCCGGGGTCGCGGCGCGGGCCCGGGGTCCCAGCTCGGCCACCAGGCCGTCCAGGGTCTCCGGCCCGCGCGAGTTGCTGAGCACCACGTCCAGGCCCGCGGCCACGGCGAGCCGCGCCAGGGTGCCGCCGATGGATCCGCTGCCGATCAGTCCGAGAGTCGCCATATAGAGCGCAACCCCGTACCCCTCGGTTCTGTTTCCGGCGGGCCGCAAAAAGCGGGCAAAGGCAGCAAGCGAGGAGGCGGATCGGCGGATCGGCGGATCCGCCGGGAACGGACGGGTACGGCGGAAGGCCCCCCTACGGTCATGGGCAAGGCGTCAGCGCCGCCGGGCCACGGGAGGGCGCCCCCTCGTGCCGTACCGGACCGGCTGAGGGCCCGGACCTCGGCGCGGCGCTCCGGCGGGGAGGCCTACGGCACCCGTTTATCCGGGGGGCCTGACAGATAGTGACGGTGAACGCTATGCTCCCGGCGATGACGACTGAATCCTCTTCCAGATTGGGGGACCCGTCCGCGCAAGGTGAGTGCTGATGCTCACTCAGACCGCGAACGAGGATTCCCGCCTCTCCTTCTGGCTGCGCGTGCGCGAGTTCGCCGTGCCGCCGTCCATGGTCGAGACCGCGACCGCCCGCCGCCGAACCGGTGACTGGGCCGGGGCGTGTGCCGCCGCCGGTATCGACGTCGACCTCGACCTGCGCTCCCTCGCCCGCACCCACGGCAGGGAACTCGCGGCCCGGGTCCGGGCCGACCTCCGCCATCTGGCTCCCGATCTGCTGCGCTGGCACATGCCGCGGGTCGCCCCCGACGGTCTGCTGCGCCCGGCGCTGACCATCACCCTGGCCCGGTACGGGGCCTCGGCGCCGGGGGGCGGCGACCGGGTGCACCTCGTGGTCCGGACCCCGCCCGCGTGGGCGGACGGCGGGCAGCGGTTCAGCCTGGCGCTGTGGGACCCGGCCCGCCCCGGGGCGGGCGCCCGCCACCATCCGCACCACCGGCCCCACCGGCGGTTCCGCCTCGATCTGCACCGGCACCTGTGGGACGCGCGCAGAACCGGTGAGCTGCCGTTCCGCGCCGGAACCGGCGGCCGGCGGCCCGTCGATCCGCCCCTCCTCCCGGACCCGGAACCGACCGGGCCACTGCCGCCGCACCAGCGCTGCGCGGTCGACCGGTGGGAGGACGAGGCGCGGATGGTGCTGCGTGCCGAGGGCCGGACCTCCGGCACCGTCACCGTGCGCCTGGGCTCGCGCCACCGGCTGCTCGTGGACGCGACCGGCGCGGACGACGGCGCGGGAGGGCCCACCGCTCGGATCACGGAGGCGACCGGAGCCGGCGGCGGCAACTGGTCCCTGCCGGTGCTGCCGGACGCGGCGACCTGGGTGCCGCCGGATGTGGAACTGCTCGCCGCCGGCCTGATCGCCGCCGACGGACTGCACCCGCTGGTGGCGGCCGCGCTCGTGCCCGGCCACCCGACGCCCGGGCCGTCCCTGCCGCGGGGCGGGCCGGGACTACCGCGCGTCGTGGAGTGCCGGGGCGCACCGCACCGGATCGGCCTGGTCGACGGCGTCCTGACGGCGCTGGACCACGAGCCGGAGGAGATCCGCCGGGAGGAGCTGCTGGTCGCGCTGACCGGCACCCCGCTGCCGTGCCTGCAGGCGATCGACCGGGCGCACCGGCGCCCGGAGTCCCTCTCCGACGTACGGGCACGCCTGGACCACGGCGACATCGCCGGCGCGCTGGCCGTCGTCGAGGGCCTGCTCGGTCCCGGCGCGGTGCTCCGCGACGGCCCGCTGCGGGACGAACTGGAGGCCGCAGCCCAACGGCGCATCGCCTACGGCTTGTTCCGGGCCGGCCTCGCCGGGCCCGCCCCCGGGCGGGTGCCGCCGCGCGCGTACCCCCCGGCGCTCCGCACCCGGCCCCGCCGCGGCCGTCCCGACCCGCGGTACCGCACCGCCCGCTGACCGCGGAGTGTGCGCGGCGCCCCCGCGCACGCCCCTGCACCCCTTCGGCTTCACGAACCCCCGAGGTGATCACCCATGCCCACGCACGCCCGCTCCGTCCTGCCCTCCGACCCGGCCGGCGAACCCCAACTCGACGTCGCCGAAGCCCTGTTGACCATGCTGCGCCGCACCACCACCGAACCCCGCCCCGACATCCAGCTGGAGGCCCTCACCCTGGCCGTCGCCGCCGACCTGCCGGTGCTGCTGTGGGGCGAGCCCGGGATCGGCAAGACCGCCGCGCTCACCCAGCTCGCCGCCGCGCTCGACCTTCCGCTGACCACGGTGATCGCCAGCGTCCACGAGCCGTCCGACTTCTCCGGCCTGCCCGTCGTCGGGGACGACCCCGCCGAGCAGGGCGTCCCGATGGCCCCGCCGGACTGGGCCGTACGCCTGGTCCGGTCCGGCCGTGGTCTGCTGTTCCTCGACGAGCTGTCCACCGCGCCGCCCGCCGTGCAGGCGGCCCTGCTCCGCCTCGTGCTGGAGCGGCGGATCGGCGCCCTGCGGCTGCCGTCCGGGGTGCGGATCGTGGCCGCCGCGAACCCCCGCTCGTCGGCGGCCGACGGCTGGGAGCTGAGCGCGCCTCTGGCCAACCGGTTCGTCCACCTCCAGTGGACCCACGACCACGACGTGGTGGTCCGAGGCCTGGGCGGGACCTGGCCCCGGGCGACGCTGCCCCGGCTCGATCCGGGCAGGCTGCCCGGTGCCGTGGACTTCGCCCGGCGCGTGGTGTGCGGGCTGCTCGCCGCCCGCCCCGGCCTGGTCCACCGCCTCCCCACCGGCGAGACCCGCCGCGGCGGTGCCTGGCCGTCCCCGCGCAGCTGGGAGATGACGCTGTGCCTGATCGCCTTCGCGACCGCGGCCGGGGCCTCCCAGGAGGTGCTCTCCCTGCTCGTCCGGGGCACCGTGGGGGACGGCCCGGGGCTGGAACTGCTGGCGAGCATCGACCGGATGGACCTCCCCGACCCCGAGGACGTGCTCGCCGACCCGGACGGTGCCGTACTGCCCGAGCGCGGCGACCTGCGCCAGGCCGTCCTGGACGGCGTGGTGGACGCCGTCCGCTACCGGCCGGAGAAGGCGCGCTGGGACGCGGCGTGGGCGCTGCTCGTCCGGGCCCTGGAGACCGGGGCCCCGGACCTGGTGGTCGTCCCGGCGACCACGCTCGCCTCGCTGCGCCGCGAGGACTGGGACGTCCCCGCGGCCATCGAGCGGCTGGCCGGAGCGGTGTCCCTGTCCCGGCGCGCCGACCGGGCGGCAGAGCGGTCCGGGCTCGTCGCGAAGGCCGGCCGGTGAGCGCGCGGGCGCCGGCGGCCCTGGACCGCGAGAAGCTCTTCGCCGCCCGGCTGTACGCCGCGCGGGTCCGCCCCTACCTGGCGACGGCGCTGTTCGCGCTGCACGTCGTGGAGTCCCGGCGGGTGCCGACGATGGCCGTCGACCCGCACTGGCGGTGCTACGTCTCGCCGGCGTTCGTGGACCGCACGCCGCTCGAGGAACTGGCCGGGGTGTGGGTGCACGAGGTGTCGCACCTGCTGCGCGACCACCACGGGCGCGGTGACCGCGTCGCACGGCAGCAGGGGCTGGAGGGCCCGGCGGAGCGGCTGCGGATGAACATCGCCGCGGACTGCGAGGTCAACGACGACGCCTTCGGGGAAGGGCTGGACACGCCCCGGGGCGCGGTGCTCCCGCAATCCCTGGGGCTCCCCGAGGGGAAGCTCATGGAGGACTACCTCGGACTGTTCGGGATCGGCCCGCTCACCCAGGACTTCGTCTGGCTGGACTGCGGCAGCGGCGCGGACGGCCTGGAACGCGAGTGGGACCTCGGTCCGGAGGGCGCCCACGGCCTGGGCGAGCAGGAACGCGACGCCGTCCGCTTCCGCGTGGCGCAGGCCGTCAACGGCCGCCCGGGCAACGCGCCCAAAAGCTGGCGGCGGTGGGCCGAGGAGGCGTTCCAGCCGCCGCAGCAGTGGCGGGACCTGCTGGGAGCGGCGGTGCGCTCGGCGGCCTCCGGTTCCGGCGCGGGCCAGGACTACAGCTACGGACGGCCCTCGCGCCGGTCGGCCGGCGTGCCCGGAGTCGTCCTGCCGAGTCTGCGGCGCAGACCGCCCCGGGTCTGCGTGGTCATCGACACGTCCGGCTCCGTCAGCGACGCGGAACTGGGCAGCGCGCTCCTCGAAGTGGCCGCCATCTCCCGCGCGGTGGGCGGCCGCCGCGACATGGTCACCGTCGTTCCGTGCGACGCCGCGGCACGGATCGCCCACCCGTTGTGCAGCGCCGAGGACATCCCGCTGGTGGGCGGTGGCGGTACGGACCTGCGCAGCGGCTTCGCGCGGGCGCTGCGCACCCGGCCGCGGCCGGACGTCGTCGTGGTGCTGACCGACGGTCAGACGCCCTGGCCACGGTCGCGTCCGGCGTGCCGAACGGTCGTGGGCCTGTTCCCCCGCCGGGGCGCGGGGCGTTCGTGGCGTGAGAACGACCCCGACTACGTGCCGGACACACCCCCGGACTGGGCCCGCGTGGTCGTCATCGGGTCGTCCGGGGCCGCCGGGTGACGGTCGCGGGAGGGGATCTCGTGTTCCGTCAGAATCCCTGTGCACAAGCGTTCCCCTGCGTCGGCCGCGGACCCTAAGATCACCCCGCCAGTCAGGGGACCGCGGCCGCCGGGGAGGCGACGTGAGCGACAGCGCACCTCATGGGCAAGATCTCGGGAAGTACGGCTACACCCAGCAGTTGGCGCGGTCACTGGGCTTCCGGGACCTGGTGGTCTACGGCCTGGTCTTCATGGTGCCGATCGCGCCCTTCGGCATCTTCGGCGGCGTCTTCCAGGGCTCGGGCGGCATGGTCGCCCTCGCCTACGCCATCGGCATGCTGGCGATGATGTTCACGGCGCACTCCTACGCCCAGATGTCCCGGGCTTTCCCGATGGCCGGGTCGGTCTACTCGTACGCGGGGCGGGGCATCGGCGCGCCGGTCGGCTTCCTGTCCGGCTGGATGATCCTGCTCGACTACATCCTCGTGCCGGCCCTGCTCTACCTGATCGCCGCCGTGGCGATGAACTCGCTGATCGCCTCGGTGCCGGTCTGGGTCTGGCTGATCGGGTTCGTCGTCCTCAACACCGTCGTGAACTGGCTCGGTATCGAGATGACCGCCCGGATCAACAAGATCATGCTGCTGGCCGAACTGGTCGTCCTCGCGATCTTCCTCGCCTTCGGCGTCCTCGCGCTCATCGGGGGCAAGGGCAACGGCTCCGGCTTCCACGCCTTCTACGACTCCGGCACCTTCTCCTGGTCCCTGATCTTCGGGGCGGTGTCGATCGCCGTGCTCAGCTTCCTCGGCTTCGACGGCATCTCCACCCTCGCCGAGGAGAACCGCGAATCCGCGCGGGCGATCGGCCGGGCCATGGTGGCCGCGCTGCTGCTCGCCGGAGCGCTGTTCATCGTGCAGACCTGGATCGCGGCGATGCTGGTTCCCGAAGTGCCTACGCTGATCAAGGAGGGAGACCCGGGCGGCACCGCCTTCTACGATGCCGCCCGGGTCGCCGGAGGCGAATGGCTGGGCACCCTCAGCGCGCTCGCCACCGCCATCGCCTGGGGCTTCGCCAACTCCCTGGTCGCCCAGGCGGCCACCTCCCGGCTGCTCTTCGCGATGGCCCGCGACCGGCAGCTCCCCGCCTTCCTCGCCAGGGTCGACGCCCGCCGCCGGGTGCCCGTCAACGCCACCTTCCTGGTGGCGGTGGTCTCGCTCGGCCTCGGTCTCTACATGAACTCCCGGGACGACGGCATCACGCTGCTCAGCTCGCTGGTCAACTTCGGCGCGATGACTGCCTTCCTGGTCCTGCACGTCTCGGTCGTCGTCCACTACGTCGTGCGCCAGGGCAGCCGCGACTGGTGGCGCCACCTGATCGCACCGCTGATCGGCTTCGCGATCCTCACCTTCGTGGTGGTCAACGCCAAGGTCACCGCCCAGCGACTCGGCTTCCTCTGGCTGGCCATCGGCGCCGTCCTGATGGTGGGTCTGCTCGTCGCCGGCCGGCGCACGGAGATACCCGACGAGCCCATCGCCGCCGAGGAGGCCGGACAGTCATGAACGACATCGACGTCGTACGGCTCCACCCCACCCCCGAGCAGTACGCCTACGCCTTCGGCGGCCCGCGAGAGCCGCTGCTGCGCGTACGCCCGGGCACGGTCGTGGAACTGTTCACCGAGGACTGCTTCGGCGGTCTGGTCCGCGGCCCCGACGACCTGCCGAGCAAGGTGTGCGAGTTCCCGTACCTCAATCCCGTCACCGGCCCGATCCACGTCGAGGGCGCCGAGCCGGGCGACACCCTGGCCGTCCACTTCGTCGACATCGCCCCCGCCCGCGACTGGGGCGTGTCGACCACCTTCCCCCACTTCGGCGCGCTGACCACCACGCACTCCACGGCGATGCTCCACGACCCGCTGCAGGAGGTCGTCTGGCGCTACGGGATCGACCGCGAGCGCAACAGCTGCCGGTTCCAGGCCCGCTTCTCCGACCACACGGTCGAGCTGCCCCTCGACCCGATGCACGGCACGGTGGGCGTCGCCCCCGCGGCCGGCGAGGTCGTCATGAGCATCACCCCGGGCGCGCACGGCGGGAACATGGACACCCCGGAGCTGCGCGCCGGCACCACCCTCTACCTCCGCGTCAACGTGCCGGGGGCGCAGCTGGCGATCGGCGACGGGCACTGCCGGCAGGGCGAGGGCGAGGTGTGCGGCACCGCGGTCGAGGCCGCGATGGACACCGTGGTGGTGATCGACCTGCTCAAGGGCGGCGCCCCCGCGTGGCCGCGCATGGAGGACGACCGGTTCCTGATGTCGACCGGGTCGGTACGGCCGCTCGAGGACGCCTACCGGATCAGCCAGCACGACCTGGTCGGCTGGACGTCCACCCTCACCGGCCTGCACCAGCTCGACGCGTACCAGTTGGTCAGCCAGGCCGGGCTGGCGCCGATCGGCAACGTGGTCGACACCAACTACACCGTGGTCGCCAAGCTGCCCAAGACCGTGCTGGGCGGGGCGCCGGCCTACGACGGGCTGCACCGGTCGCTGCGCGAGAAGGGCCTCGACTACCTCCGTACACGCTGAACCGCCGCCGGCGCCGCGGGGACGGCCGGGAAGCGCCGTCCGTCCCCGTACCGCGGTCGGGAACGGTACGGGGACGGACGGCCCGGCCTGGGCGACGCCGGCGGCGGGAACCGCAGGTCAGCCGAACATGCCGAGCTGGTAGCCACCGGCCGGCTGCTGGTTGATCACGTTGATCCGGTTGTACGCGTTGATCACGGCGATGAGCGAGATCAGGGCGACCAGCTGGTCCTCGTCGAAGTGCTTGGCGGCGTTCCCCCAGACCGCGTCGGAGACGCCACCGGCGGCGTCGGCGACCCGGGTGCCCTCCTCGGCCAGCTCCAGGGCCGCGCGCTCGGCCTCGTCGAAGACCGTGGCCTCGCGCCAGGTCGCGATCAGGTTCAGGCGCACCGAGGTCTCGCCGGCCGCGGCCGCCTCCTTGGTGTGCATGTCGGTGCAGAAGCCGCAGCCGTTGATCTGGCTGGCGCGGATCTTCACCAGCTCCTGGGTCAGGACCGGCAGCGTGGACTCCGCCAGTACCTTGCTCGCCGAGTTCAGGTGCCTCATGACCTTGCCGGCGAGGGCGTGGCCGAAGTAGTTCACGCGGGCTTCCATGCTGAGCTCCTCTGCTGTGGGGTGGGATTCGCAGTGATGACCGGGCCGCCCCGCCGAATGTGACAGCGGGGCGCCTGGCGGACCGTCCGGTCAGGCGCCGACGACCGCGCGTCCCGCGGCGTAGATGCGGGCCTGCTCGGCGACCCGGCGGCCGAGGTGCTCGGCGGTCGCGATGTCGGCCTTGTGGACCTCGTCCGCACCGACGTCGGTGTGCGTCTGGGCACCCGCGCCGAGGTAGATGCCGAGGCGGTTGAGGTCGTCCTCGGAGGCCGAGGTGCTGTTCCAGCCCGGGTGCAGGCCGAGGTTGACCCAGGTCATGCCGTGCTGGGCGGCGAGGATGGAGAAGTACTGCAGGGTGTGCAGCTTGTCGCCGCTCTTGGCACCGGAGTTGCTGAACCCGGCGGCCAGCTTGTTCTTCCACGAGTGGACGAACCAGCGCTTGGAGGTCGTCTCCGCGAACTGGTGGAAGGCACCCGAGGCCGTGCCCATGTAGGTCGGGGAACCGAAGACGATCGCGTCCGCGGCGTCGAGCAGCTCCCACTGCTCCTCGGTGATCTCGTCGACCTTGACCAGATGGACGACGGCGCCGGCTTCCACGGCACCGGCACGCACGGCTTCGGCGAGGACGGTCGTGTGGCCGTAGCCGGAGTGGTAGGCGATCGCGACGACGGGGGTGGTCATGGACGTTCCTCCTGCGGTGAGCTGTCCGGCCCCTCAGGGAGCCCTCATCCACCAGGACCGAACAGCTCCCACCGCTATGACGCCGACCGGCCGTTTGTGACGAGGAGCACGCCGGGGCCCGACACGCCGGTGACCGCCGGGCGGACGGGATGGCGGGCGGCGGCCGGGAATACTGCGGCCATGCGCGTCGACTTCGATCCCGAGGCCATGGGCGGTCCCGCCTTCTACCGCTTCCTGACCTCCGTGGTCGTGCCCCGGCCGATCGCCTGGATCTCCACCGTCACCCCCGACGGCCTTTCCGAGAACCTCGCACCGCACTCCTTCTTCAGCATCGCCAGCACCGATCCGCCGATCGTGCAGTTCACCTCGATCGGCCGCAAGGACTCGCTGCGCAACGTCGAGGAGACCGGCGACTTCGTGGTGAACTTCGCCACCGAGGCGCTCATGCCGCTGGTCAACGCCACGGCCACCGACTTCCCGCGGCACGTCAGCGAGTTCGACTACGCGGGCGTCGAGCGCGAGCCCAGTCTGAGGGTCCGTCCGCCCCGCGTCCGCGCCTCACCGGTCGCCCTGGAGTGCCGCTCGCACACCAGCCTGCGGATGGGCAACTCCACCCTCGTCTTCGGGCGCGTGGTGCACGCCGTGGCCGACCGGGACGTCCTGGCCGACGGCCGTCCCAGCGCCCCGCTGCTGCGTCCGCTCACCAAGCTCGGAGCCGACGAATGGGGCACGCTCGGCGAGATCCGGCACCTGAACCGCATCCCGTACGAGGAGCCCGGCCCCCGGTGAGCACCGGAGGGGAGCGCGGCGCCGATCTACGCCGGCGGCGCCGTCGAGCCGCGGACCACCAGGCGGCAGGGCCGCGGTTCTGTCCCGGCGGCGTGGGCTCAGGGGATGCGGTCGGTGAGCTCCAGGACCGGCGGGTCGACCCGGAACGACTCCGGGTACTTGGCCGCCGCGCCGGTGTTCAGCACCACGACCTCCTCGTCCCCGGACAGCCACCCCTGCTCGCGCAGGACCCGGACCGCCGACAGGGTCGCCGCGCCCTCCGGGCACAGCAGGGCCCCGTCGGCCGCGGCGCACCTGTCGCGGTCGGCGAGCAAATCCTCGTCGTCGACGGCGACGGCCCGGCCGCCGGTCTCGTACACCGCGTCGAGGACGAGGAAGTCGCCCAGCGCCTTGGGCACGGTGATGCCGAACGCCACCGTGCGCGCGTCCTCCCACGGCTCACTGGTGCGCTCGCCCTTCTCGAAGGCGCGCACGATCGGGGCGCATCCGGAGGCCTGCACGCTCACCAGCCGGGGCATCGGCCCTTGCAGCCACCCCAGGGCACGCAGTTCGAGCAGGGCCTTGTGGATGCCGATGAGGCCGACACCGCCGCCGGTGGGGTAGACGATGACGTCGGGCGCGCGCCAGCCGAGCTGCTCGGCGATCTCCAGACCCATGGTCTTCTTGCCCTCGATGCGGTACGGCTCCTTGAGCGTCGCCGCGTCCATCCAGACGCCGGGCTCGGCGGCGATCTTCTCCGCCACCAGCCGGCCCGCGTCACCGATCAGGCCGTTCACCAGGTACAGGCCGGCTCCCGCCGCGGCGCACTCGGCCCGCGTGATCGACGGCGCGTCCGCCGGCATCGCGATGAGCGCCTCCAGGCCCGCCCGCGCGGCGTAGGCCGCCCACGCCGCCCCCGCGTTGCCGTTGGTGGGCATGGCGATCCCGCGCGCGCCCAGTTCCAGCGCCCTGGCCACGCCGACGGCCGCGCCCCGCGCCTTGAAGCTGCCGGTGGGTATCAGCCCCTCGTCCTTCATCACCAGCCCCGGCACGCCGATCGAGGCGCCGTACCGCGGCAGCGGCACCAGGGGCGTCATGCCCTCGCCCAGGGTGACGACGTGTGCCGGATCGCGTACGGGCAGCAGTTCGTGGTAGCGCCACAGGCTCTGCGGGCGCCCCGCGAGGTCCGCGGGCGAGAGCGAGTCCCGGACCCGGTCCAGGTCGTAGCGGGCGAGGAGCGGCGATCCGCACGCGCACAGGTTCTGCACCCGGTCGGCGTCGTGGCGGCGGCCGCACCGCGCGCACTCCAGATGCGTCAGCGCACTGAATGGCAAGGTCATGCCTCCCTTCATACCTCGCCGGGCGCCTGGGATGGAAAGGCGCCGCCCGGGCGGCGCACGAGGTGCCATGGACGATGTGACGACCGGCCCCCCGCCCGCGGAACGCCGCGAGGGCGAGGTGGTCACCAGCGACGGGGTGCGGCTGTGCTGCACGGAGGCGGCCGCCTTGGGCACCACTCGTCCTCGTCCCCGGTTTCGCGCAGAGCGCCGCCGAGTTCGGCCCGCAGACCGACGGGCTGAGCAGCGGCCGCCGCCGCGTGATCGCACCGGACGCTTCTTCCCGTCCGGACGACCGAGTGGATCGCCTCCCTCGTCCCGGGTGCGCGGGCACCCGCGTCTCCTCCGCGGCCGAGGGAGGCAGCCACCTGATGTTCCGGGAGAACCCGGCCCTGTTCAACCGCGTGGTGGCAGGCTTCCTCGACGAGACCGTGACGTGGACGGCGCTGGGCGACCCGGATAATCCGGGTGCGGTAGGCCCGCCACGCCTGATACCCCTTCGTGCCATGAGTGATCTTGCGACAGCACGGCTTGTGCTCCATCCGATGACCGCCGCCGAGGCCGAGCGCGTGCTGGCGGGCGAACCGGACGACGCTGCCCGCTGGGCGTCCGGATACCCCGCCGAGGGGGATGTGTTCGCCGCCCGGCGCCTGCTGGAGACCTTCGCGGGCCCCGGCGACCCCCGGCCGTTCGGCAACTACGAGATCCGCCGCCGCGAGGACGGCCGGGTGATCGGCGGCATCGGCTTCCACGGCGCCCCGGACGAGAACGGCGACGTCACCATCGGCTACGGCCTCGTCCCGTCGGCGCGGGGCAGCGGATACGCCTCCGAAGCCCTGCGCGGACTGCTGCTGTTCGCGCGGGAGCGCGGCGTCACCCGTGTGAAGGGCGGCGCCGACCTGGACAACATCGCCTCGCATCACGTCATGACCGCGGCCGGCATGCGGCCGGCCGGACAGGACGAACGCGTCAGGTACTTCGCCATCACCTGGACCGGCGCGGGGACGGACACCGACCCGCGGGCCTGAGCGTCACCGGCCCGGGACGGGACCGTGCCGGCGCACCAGGGGCAGGTACACCTCGTCCACGATCTCCACCAGGACGTCGTCCGGCGCCGTGGGCACCCCGCGCACGACGAACTCGTTGCGCAGCAGGACGACCGCCACGGTGGCGACCCTGGGACGGAGCGCCTCGGGAGCGGCCTGACCGCGGGCGATCGCGCGGCCCAGGACCGTCAGCCACGGGGCGGCGACGGCGTCGCCGGACTGGTCCTGCAACTGCCCCAGGAATTCCGCCGCGCCGCCGGCCGCGGCGAGCAGTTCGCGCAGGATCGCGCCCAGGGGCGAACTCCAGTGGCGGTTCGCCCCGCGCAGCAACTCCAGGACGTCCTCCCGCAGATCGCCCGTGTCGGGGAGGGGGACGGACGTCGTCATGCGCCGGTAGGCGGCGATCCCCAGGGCGAGGCGGTGGGGCCAGCGGCGGTAGATGGCGTTCTTGTTGGTCCCGGCCCGGGCGGCGACCTTGTCCATGGTCAGCCCGGCGTAGCCGGACTCCGCGAGCTCGTCCACCGCGGCACGGAGGATCGCCTCCTCCAGGGCCGCTCCGCGCCGGCGCGTCTGCCCCGTGGGGTCCCCTGGCACGGCTCCTCCCCTCATCGGTACGGCGCGTACCTTCCGATTCTCCTTGCTGCCCGGGCTCCTCGGCAATTAGGGTACTTGCCGTACCGTAAATTCCGTCGGAGAGGGCGACGCATGCGCGCCAAGGGCATCAGCTACGACACCGGGTTCGTCTTCGGTGGACAGGTCGGCCACAAGGGGTTCGACCCGGACGTGGTGAAGCGCGAACTGCGCTTGATCCGGGACGAATTGCACTGCGACGCGGTCCGCGTCATGGGCGGCGATCCGAACCGGATGGAGCTCACCGCGGGCCATGCCGCGGACCTCGGGCTCGAGGTCTGGTTCTCGCCGTACCCGCTCGAACTCTCCGAGGACGAGACACTGTCGCTCTTCGCCGACTGTGCCGAGCGTGCGGAACGGCTCAGGCGGCGGGGGGCCGAGGTCGTGTTCGTGACCGGCGCCGAACTCAGCCTGATGAACAAGGGGTTCCTGCCCGGCGACAGCACCGCGGAGCGGGTGGCCTTGCTGGCCCGGCCGGACCGTGCCCGCGAGCACATCGCCGAGGCCGGCGAGCGCGTCAACGCCTTCCTCGGCAAGGCCGTGTCACTGGTCCGTGAGCGCTTCGCGGGCAAGGTCACGTACGCCGCGGTGCCGCTGGAACGTGTCGACTGGACCCCGTTCGACTTCGTGTCCCTGGACCTCTACCGGTCGGCCGCGATCGCCGACCGCTTCGCCGACGGCGTCCGCGACCTCGTCGCCCAGGGGAAGCCGGTGGCCGTCACCGAGTTCGGCGCGGCGAGCTACGAGGGCGCCGGTGACGCGGGCGCGCGCGGGCTGGAAATCGTCGAGTACGATCCGCGGACCCGCGCGCCCCTGCGGCTGAACGGTGCCTACGCGCGCGACGAGGCCGGCCAGGCGGCGTACCTGCGTGAGCTGCTGGAGGCGTTCGACGCCGGCGGTGTCGACACCACCTTCGTGTTCACCTTCGCCCTCCACGACCACCCGCACCGCCCCCACGGCGACCCCCGCGAGGACCTGGACCTGGCGAGCTACGGCGTCGTCAAGGTCCTCGACGGCCGCACCGGCACCGCGTACCCGGGGATGCCGTGGGAACCCAAGGAGGCCTTCACGGCACTCGCGGAGTACCACCGGGGGCACTGAGACGACGTGCCGCTCAGTCCTGCGGGGGGCGGTTCCGCAGCCGCGCGAGCTCCGACGCCCACCGGCCCCGGCGGTCGCCGACCGCCTCGTCGCCCTCCGGAGCGGGCACCGGCAGCCTGACCGATTCGCAGTACGCCTTCCACGCCTGGTACCAGTTGGGCGCCAGGACGGCGGCGAGCATGATGAGCGGTACGAGCACGGCGGATATCAACACGGCTGCTCCCTTCCGTGCGGCCGTCGCGCCGTCGGGGGCGCGAACAACGGTCGGTGGAAGCTGGTCCGCCGACCGGACCGGATGAGACGGGCTCCGTCCGTTATCGTCCTCGCGGCCGCGTCGAACGCAAATCGAGTGAACCGCCGCCGCCCTTGGCGCACCTGGTCATGCCGCCCTCGCGAGGTCGCGACGAGGGCGGCGGCCCCGTCGCCCCCGATGCTCCGAACGGATGACGCGACGGGACCCCTGGCCAGAGGTCATGGCCGCCGCGGCCGGCCCCCGTCCCGGGTCCTCCCGTCGTCGCGGTGGAGCTCCACCGCCGGCGCGACGGCCGCGTGGTTCGGGCGGCCCGTCGATGCGACGGATGACGGAGGCGGCCGGTCCCCGGGGGCGTAGCCGGCGGCCGTGCGGGGGGTGGTTCCGCGACGTGTTGGGCCGGGGGTGTTTCCCACGGTGGGCGGGTTGGGCAGCCAGGGACTGTGCGTGCGTTCCCCGGGGTTCGTTGACACGAGATGAGGGACCAATGCCTCCTGAGATAGTCGGGCGTCGAGGCACGTTGGCAGGGGAGAGGTTCGGGATCGGCGACAAGCCCGTCACGTTCGGGCGCAAGGCCGGGAACACGGTGGTTATCGCCAGCGTCAGCGTCTCCCGACTGCACGCGGAGGTGCGCCGCGAGGGTCACGGCTTCGTGCTCTACGACCGGGGGAGCAGCAACGGGACGCGGGTCAACGGGGAACCCGTGACGTCGCACGTGCTGCAGCCCGGCGACGAGATCGGCATCGGCGACGAGACCTTCGGCTTCGAGGCCGCCGACGCGATGGAGACCATCCTCGACCTCTCCGTGCTGGAGGCGCTGATACCGCCGGCGGAGCCGGAGGAGCCCGGACCGGTGCTGAAGGTGACGGTGGCGGGCGGCGGTCCGGTGGGCCTGGCGTTCGCCCTGCTGCTGGAGAACCTGATGGGCCGGCGGGTCTCGATCACCGTCCACGACAGCCGCTGGGCGCAGGAGGGGGACCGCGTCGTCTGGAAGGACGAGGGGCAGGGCAACGTACGGCGGCAGCAGGTCGTGACGGTGCAGAGCCGGCAGTATCTGAACCTGCCCGATGAGGTGCAGGACCGGCTGTTCACGGAGGGCACGTACACCGAGATGTGGCCCGCGGGCCCGGACTCGATCCGCGGTTTCAACCCGCGCAACATCCGCATCGCCTACGTCGAGGACACGCTGCTGGACCTGGCGAACGGCAGGCGCGACCGCATTCGCCTGGTCCCCGCCCGGTTCGACGCGGCCGAGCAGGCGGAGACGGTCGCCCAAAACCACGTCCTGGCGATCTGCGAGGGCGGCCGGTCGCGCACGCGCGAGCACTTCGCCGCCAGGTTCGGGACCCCCGACACGTCGATCTACTCCCTGGACGGGGAGCACCTCCAGGACGTGGTGCTGGGGCTGCGCGTCAAGTCGAGGCTCTCCGACCCCATGACCGTCCTGCTGACCGTCGCGCAGAACCGCTTCCTCCTCAACTCCCTGCGCGGCGAGGGCTTTTTGAACATGCGGCTGACCGACGCCGAGGCGCGCGAGGTGGTCGGGATCGACCCCGTGCGGCAGGTCTTCGAGCAGTGCATCGCCTCCCGCCCCTGTGTGATGAGCCGCGACGGCCACGGCGACTTCCACTGCTCCACCCACAGCACGTTCTTCCTGCCCGCCCTCCTGAAGGGCTCGGCGCTGTGGCAGCGCATCAAGGAGGGCTTGGCGCTCTTCGACGTCGACGAGCAGGACCTGAGCGCGATCACCGCCTTCCGTCTCGACATGGTGCAGCGCCCGCGCTTCACGGCGCGCCTGCACCCGGCGACCGCGGCCGGCCCGGGGACGTACGGGTTCCTGCTCGGGGACGCCGCCAACGCCATCCACTTCTGGCCGGGGCGCGGTCTGAACAGCGGCCTGGCCTCGGCGATCTCGCTCGCCCGCACACTGAGCGGCACCTGGCGCGGCAGGGCGCTGCGCGACGCGGACTTCGTACGGCACGAGGCGGCGATGTCGATGCTCCAGTACCGGCACAAGAGCCGCGCCTGGAACGCGATGATCACCACCGACGAGAACGGGGTGGGCCAGGCGATCAAGGACAAGATCGCTCGGAGCATCGAGGAGTCCGCCGCCGGCAAGCCGGACCGTGCGGCCGATGTCGACGCCCTCATGGAACAACTCCGCGCGATCCGGGAACGGCTGGCCCCGCGCATCGCAGGGATGCCCGACGACGCCGTCCTGCGCGAGCATCTGGAGACCCTCGGGAGCGAGACGTTGCGCACCCTGCGGGACAGCGGTCCGTGGGACACGGTCAGCGTCGGTGGTGAGGAGGTCGACATCGACATCTTCTACCAGGACGTGCGGGCCGCCTCGCGCACGGCTCCGGTGAGCGGCTGAGCCGCCGGGTCAGAGGTCGATCGGTCCGGGCGGTGCGGCGCCCGGCTCGTCGACGACGGCGGTGATCAACCCGGGGAAGCGGCTCTCCAGGTCCTGGCGCCGCAGGCTGACCAGGCGCTGCCGGCCGTGCGGGTCGTTGCGGATGACCCCGGCCTCGCGGAGCGTCTTGAGGTGGTGGGAGAGCGTGGACTTGGGGATCTCCCCGTTGACGGGCTGGCAGGCCGAGCCCTCCAGGGGGCGGTCGGCCAGGCGGCGCACCAGGTCGAGCCGCGAGGGGTCGCTCAGCGCGAAGAGCACGTCGGTCAGCACCAGGTCCGCGGTGTCGGGGTGCGGCAGCTCCCGGGGGGCTCCAGTCATGGTTCGATAATAGTTGAACAATCGGCGGATGTGTGTTTACCCTCGAACGGTTCGATATTTTTGGAACCGTTCGGAGAATCGATATGCACACCCAGCGCCCCGTGAGGCGGATGCCGCGTCCGGTCGGCTTCTGGTTGCTCGCCGCCACCCTGCTCGCCTTCCTGGCCGCCTCCAGCGCGCCCTCCCCGCTCTACGTGGTCTACCAGCACCAGTGGGGCTTCTCGTCGATCGTGCTCACCACGGTCTTCGCGGTCTACGTGCTCGCGCTGCTGGTGGCGCTGCTCACCGTCGGCGGGCTCTCCGACCACGTCGGCCGGCGGCCGGTGCTGCTCGCGGCGCTCGTCGTCGAGGCCGCGGCCATGGTCGTCTTCCTCGCCGCGGACGGCGTCGGGGCGCTGTTCCTCGCGCGCGTCCTGCAGGGCGTGGCGACGGGCGCGGCCGCGGGGGCCATCAGCGCGGGACTGATCGACCTGCAGCCGTCGCCCGGTTCGCCCCTCGGCTCACTGCTGAACACCGCGGCCCCGGCCACCGGACTGGCCGCCGGGGCACTGGGCGCGGGCCTGCTGGTGGAGTACGCCCCCGCCCCCACCCGCCTGGTCTTCGCCCTGCTGACCGCCGTTTTCGTGGTCCTGGCGGCGCTGGTGCTGTTCCTGCCCGATCCCGTCTCGCCGCGCCCGGGGGCCTGGGCCTCGCTGCGGCCCCGGGTGGCCGTGCCGGCGCAGGCCCGCCGCACCTTCCTGGCGGCGACGCCCTGCCTCGTCGCCACCTGGGCGATGGGCGGGCTCTACCTCGCGCTCGGTCCCTCCCTGACCGCCGGGGTGCTCCACCTCGGCAGCCACCTGGTCGGCGGCCTGGTCGTGACCACCCTCTTCGGTGTGGCGGCCGTCGCCTCGCTGGTCGTGCGCGACGTGACGCCGCAGCGGATGATGACCGGCGGCTCCGCGGTGCTCGCCGTGGGGACGGGGCTCACCCTGCTCGCGCTAGCCGGGCCCTCGACGGCACTGTTCTTCGTCGGGACCGGGCTCGCGGGCTTCGGCTTCGGCGCCGCCTTCCTGGGTGCCTTCCGCTCCCTGGCGGCACTGGCCCGTCCCACGGAGAGGGCGGAGCTGTTCGCGTCGGTCTACGTCGTGAGCTACCTGGCCCTGAGCGTCCCCGCCGTGCTGGCCGGGCTCGCCGTTCCGTCCTTCGGCCTGCACGACACGGCGACGGTGTACGGCGCCGTGGTGGTCCTGCTCGCGCTGCTCGCGGCCGTCTCGGGAGCCGCCGTGCGCAGGCCCGCGGTCGCGCTTCCGGGCCCGGCCACCTCCGCTTCCGTCGCCGCGGGTGAGCCTCCCGCCGTCACCGGCCGGCACGCCGTGCCCGCCGCGGCGTCCGCACCGGCCTCCGGGTCCGGGTCCGGATCGGGCGGCTGACGCCACTCCGGCCCGGGCCCGGCGCGCCCGCCGCGGGTCTCGTGGGGACAGCCCGGCCTGCCGTATCCGTCAGGCGTCCGCGTGCCGGGAGCGCAGCCGTACGGGATGGCGGGCATGGCTGCTCCCACGGCAACCCCCTCCACCGCGGAGGGCGCTGGTCGCCGTAGCCGCGGCTGACCGCCCTGCTGGGCGACGGCGTCCCGGCCCACGCGTGGCCGCACGCGGACCGGCGGATCTGGTACGCCGGCAACGCTGGACCGCATCTGCGGGCCATCACCCGGCTCACCGGCGTCCGACTGCGCTGGGACCGCTCGCCGAGGACCCCCGCCCGGCGCGGGACACGGTGCGAGCCGGGCCCCGGAGGCGGACCGGCCCTCCGTCCTCCCGTTGAGGACGAAGGCCGGCAGGGTTCCAGCTCCTCCGGCGGCGTCGCCGGCCGGAGGCCGGGGAAGTGCTCGAACAGGGCGGGGAGCGGTCCCGCGTGCGCCGTGTCGCGCGCGGCGTGCCGTACCGCCTGCCGGACTCGCCTCGGGCGGACCGGGGATGGCGCTGCCAGGGTGGATCCGGGCACCAGGTGAGGCAGATCGATGGGCCGCATGCCGTGATGCGGCGCGTCGATGACCCGCGGTGCCCCCGCCGTCGGCGCGCCGGTCAGCGACCGTCCGCGGCGAAGGCACCGGTGCCGGCGAACACCAGCCGGGCGAAGTTCTCGCCGATGCGCCGGTGACCCGCGGGGTCGGGGTGGACCTCGTCCGGCAGCGGCAGTTCCGCGTAGTCGTCCGCACCGTAGAGTTCGCGGCCGTCGAGGTAGTGCAGGTGGGGATCGTCGGCCGCCCGCCGGGCGACGATCCGGGCCAGCTCGTCGCGGATGACGTTGAGGGTCAGCCGGCCCGCGGCGCGTTCCGCCGGGTCGCCGGTGGCCCTGAACCGCAGGGTGCCGCCGTCGAAGTCCGGGGCCAGCGGGCCCGGGGTGTCCTCCTGGACGGGGCAGAGGACGGGGGAGACCACCAGCAGGGGCGCCGTGGGATGCCCCTCGCGCACGACGTCGAGGAAGCCGTGCACGGCCGGGGTGAAGGCGCGCAGGCGCATCGCGTCGGTGTTGACGATGTTGATGCCGATCTTGAGACTGATGAGGTCGGCCGGAGTGTCGCGGATCGCCCGGGCGGTGAACGGGTCCAGCAGCGCGCTGCCGCTGAAGCCCATGTTCACCAGCTCCACGTCGCCCGCCGCGGCTGCCAGGGCGGGCCAGATCTCCGTCGGATACGCGGCGTTGGAGCCGTGGCTGATGGAACTGCCGTGGTGCAGCCAGACTTTGCGGTCCCGGGGCGTCGGCGGCTCGACGGGGGCGTCGGTGCGCAGGGCGATCACTTCGGTGATCTCGTTGTGGGGGAGCCAGATCTCGACCTCCTTGTCCCCCTCGGGCAGTTCGCCGAACCGGGCGGTGCCGGCGGGCCCCTCGTGCAGCTCGGAGGCCTGGGTGACCATGTCGGTGATCTCCCGGACGTTGCCGCCGGCCACGGTGGCCCGCGCTGCGAGCCGGCCGTCGGCCAGCAGGTCGTACACGCCGTCCGCCGGGGGAGGAAAGCCCCGGTAGGCGCGCTTGGTGGGCAGCGTGTCGAGTTCGACGGTGGTCGCCCGGGTCCGGAAGACCAGCCGCACCCCGGACGGTTGCGCCTCCGCGGTGGCCAGTTGCTCGTCGGGGATCTGCCGGCGTGCCGCGGCGGGCAGGCGGTGGGGGAGCAGGCCGTGACTGGTGCGCTCGACGTCGACGGCGCCGCGCAGCATGTCCCCGGTGACGGGAGTGGTGATCAGGTTCTCATTCGTGTGCATGGTCCGGTGCCTGTTCGTGGGCGGTTCGCGGGCCGGGAGCCCGTACGTCGGGTGGGGAGGTTCGGGGGTGCGCGCCCTCAGGACGCGGACCGTTCGCGCAGCAGGGCGTCGAGCGAGTCCAGCGCCCATGTCCACGACGCCTCCGCGGCGACGGGCGTGTGGTCGAAGCCCCCCGCCAGTTCGAGACTGACGTAGCCGTGGAAGACGCTGCCCAGGAGGCGGACGGCGTGCGTCTGGTCCGGCTCCGGGATGTCGTAGCCGCGCAGGATGGCCCGCGTCATCTGGGCGTGCCGGACCCCCGCGCCGGCGGCCGCCGTCTGCGGGTCGAGCCTCAGCTGGGCCGCCGCGTAGCGGCCGGGGTGCTCCCGGGCGTACGTGCGGTACACGTTCGCGAAGGCGACCAGGGCGTCCTTGCCCGCGCGGCCGGCCAGCGCCTCGGCGGCGCGGTCGGCGAGTTCCTCCAGGGCCAGCAGGGCGATCCTGGTCTTGAGGTCCTGCGAGTTCCTGACGTGCGAGTACAGGCTGGCGACCTTGACGCCGAACCGCTCGGCGAGCGCCGAGACGGTCACCTGGGCGAAGCCGACCTCGTCGGCGAGCTCCGCGCCCGCCCGGGTCAGGCGTTCCGTGGTGAGTCCTACACGTGGCACAGCACGCCTCCTTCTTCCATAAGTGATTATGCACATGCCTAAAGCAATTAGGCAACTCGTCGGGGACCCGAGCCGCGAGCGGGAGCCCTGCGCTGCGAACGGCTCACCCAGAGTGCATCTTGAGTGACCATGTGTAACGGTCTATATGTGCGTCTGGGTTCCGCTGGGTTGAGGGGAATCCCGAACGGCCTCGGCCGTCGTGTGACTTTCCGCCTCGCCCAGGACGTCGAGTTCGGCCGCCCGGAGTCCGGCTCATGCCGCACGGCCGGCCCTGACCTCGTTCGCATCCCCCGCACGAACAACCACAACCACTCGTCAAGTACGGCTGAACGCGAAGGGTCACGACGCGAACGCCGGCCCGTCGTGCCGCGCTGCCGCGCGGCGCCCGGGCAATGGGCACCGCACGGGACCCTTCGGCTAATCGGAAGGAATGGGTGTGAAGGCTCGTATCGGATTGCGCCGGGGAAGGACGCTCGCGGCCGTCGCGCTGGCCGCGATCGTCACCTCGGCCCTCACGGGATCGGTGTCCGCCGTCGCGGACGGACACTCGGGTGACGGCATAGGCGCTGACCACTGGGGTGTCATCACCCGGAACACCATCGGCTCGCCTGTCGCCGCTCTTCGTGACGGCCCGTTCGGCTCGTTCGGCGTCACGGGATCCGCCTCCCGGCCGCCGTACGGCAACGGCAGCCTGGGCATCGAGGTGGCGGACGACTCCACCTCGCTCACCCCCCCGAGCGAGAAGGTCGACTTCGGCAACGAGGTCGACTTCTACGGCAGCCGGGTCCGGGACCTGACCGCGCTGGGATTCCACGTCTTCCAGACGGGCGAGAACGTGGGTTACGGCGGCACACGCAACCTGCCGAACCTCAGGTTCGAGATCAACCCGAGGCTGCCCTCGCTTCCGGGCGACACCTACTCCACCATGGTGTGGGTCCCGCCCGCCGTCGCGCCGGTGAACCAGTGGAGTGGGTTCCTCAACGCCACCACGACCGGCGACTGGTTCCTCAGCGGGAACGAGCTCGCGCCCCTTTGCACGCAGTCCAGTCCGTGCAACTTCACGACGCTGAAGAACGCGCTTCAGCAAGCGACCATCCTCTCCGTCGCCGTCGGCAAGGGCCGTGACTACAACTGGGTCGGGGCGGTCGACGGCCTGCGGATCAACCGGTACGTCTACGACTTCGAGGCCGACGGCGTCAGGGCCCGCCGCGTCGGCTGACGACCGGGAATCCTCTCCCGCGAGAAGCCCGGGCCGTCACCGGGGCGAGCTGCCTGGTGACGGCCCGGACGGCGTCAACCGCCTTTGCGCCGCGCCTCGATGAGCAGCAGCGCGATGTCGTCGCTGCGCGCGGGGGACTGCTCGGCGTGGTGCACGAGCGCGTCGGCGACGTCGTCGACGGTCCCGCTCCCGGCGCGCGCGAGACGTCGGGCGAGCGCGGCGATGCCGTCCTCGATGTCGGCGCCCGGAGTCTCGACCAGGCCGTCGGTGTACAGGGCGAGCACCGCACCGGGCGGCAGGGGGATGTCGGTCGGCGAGTAGGTGGCGGCGGGGTCGATGCCCAGGAGCAGCCCCGGCGCCAGGTCGAGGACCTCGACGTGCCCGTCGGGGTGGCGCAGCAGCGGCGGCAGGTGGCCCGCGGTGGCCAGCCGGGCCCGGTGGTGCTCCAGGTCCAGCTGGACGTACAGGCAGCTGGTGAACAGGCCCGGGTCCAGGTCGGTGAGCAGGCGGTTGGTGCGGGCCAGGACCTCGTCGGGCGGAGCGCCCGCGGTGGCGTGGACGGCCGTGCGGACCTGCCCCATCAGTGCCGCGGCGCTGACGTTGTGCCCCTGCACGTCTCCGATGGCCGCGCCTGCGAGGTGCGTGCCGAGCCGGATGAGGTCGTAGAAGTCGCCGCCGATGCCCATGCCGCGGCCGGCCGGCAGGTAGCGGGCGGCGACGTCCAGACCGGGTACGCGGGGGAGGGTCCGGGGGAGCAGGCCTTCCTGCAGTCTCTGTGCGAGGCGGTGCTTGGCGTCGTACAGGCGCGCCCGGTCCAGGGCCTGGGCGATCAGTCCGGCGGCGGAGGTGAGGACGGTGCGCTCCTCGTCGGTGAACGGGCGCGGCCGCTCGTAGGCGAGCACCAGCGAGCCGACGGGACGGCCCGAGGTGATCAGCGGCAGGAAGGCCCAGGAACCCATGCCGTCCTGGTGGAGGGCGGGCGGGTAGGCCCGCCGGAGCTCCGCGAAGGTCGGGAAGAAGCCGGGGACGCCGGTCGTCATGGCGCGGACGGCGGGGGTGTCCGAGGTCAGCGGGGCCGCGTCGAAGCGCTCCACGAGCTCGGAGGGGTAGCCGCGGTGGCCGATGATCCGCAGCCGGCCGTCCTCCGCCGTCATCAGGGCCAGCGCCTGGGCGCCGAAGGCGGGCAGCAGCTGGTCGGCCGCCTGGTCGGCGACGTCGCGCACGCCGATCGCCTCGGTGAGCGTGGCCGCGAGGTGCATCAGGTGGTACAGGACGGCCGCCCGGCCGGGTTCGGCGGGGGGCGCGGGGCGCAGCACCCGCGCGGGGTCGGTGGGCAGGGCGGCGGGGACGATGCGGACGCTGACACCGCAGGAGCCGGGGTAGAGGTGGAAGGACAGGCACGGGCCCGCCGGCGGCGAGGCGGTGAAGGAGGCCGGCTGCCCGCTGATCGTCGCGGCCCGGTAGTGGTCCTCGACGACGGGCTCGTCCAGCCACGGCAGGACCTTCCACAGGCAGGCGCCGAGGATTTCGGTGACGTCGGCGCCGAGGAGGCGGCCGGCCTCGGTGGTGGCGAAGAGGATCCGGCCGTCCAGATCCAGGGTGCAGCAGCCCCCGGGGAGGCGTTCGGCGAAGTCCACCGCCGACTGCGCCTCGGCCGGCCATGCCGCGCGCGGGCGCGGCGGCGGCAGGACGCGCGGTACCCGTGGCGCGGTGAGCGGCCGGCCCTGTTCCTCGGCGTCCCGCAGCAGCGCGAGGAGGTCGCGGCAGGCTGTGTCCACGGCGGCGCGCTCCCTGGGGCCCGGTCGCGGCGGGTGCGTACCGGGCCACTGCAGCACCAGTCCGCCCGGCGTGGTGGTGCCGTCCGTGACCGGGGCGGCGGCGAGCGCGAAAGGGTAGGGCAGCATGAGCGCGAGCCGCGGGTAGGTACGCGCCATCTCCTCCTGACCGCCGACCCACACCAGGCGCCGCTCGCGTACGGCGTCGGCCACCGGCGTGTGGTCGGTCAGCGCCACCCGCGTCCACGGGACGGCGGTCTTCCGGGAGACGCCGCTCAGCACGGCCAGCCGCAGGACAGGCTCCCCGGGCGGGAGCAGGTAGACCGCGCCCACGGACGCCTCGCTGTCCCGCAGCGCCCTGGCCAGGACGGTGTCGAGCGACACCGCCCCGAAGCCGGCGGCGGCCGGGGGACCCGCAGCGTCCATGCCCTCACCCTCCTCCGGCGGCGGGGCGGCGGCCCGTCGGCCTCGGGCGTCCGCCCCATTAAGAATTACCCATATGTGCGCTTCGTGTCCGTGGCCGACGGGCTTCCCCGGGTGTCCCGGGGTGTTGCGGCGGCCAACGTCATCGTCCTCAGGGGCTACGCCCCGGGCATGCGATGGCCGCTCACCAGAGATGGGATTCCGCCGCCCCCCATGCCTCGCTTCCGTAGGCGGGGGCGTTGGCCTGGTCGGCGGTGATGTGTTCGCCGTCTTGCCGGCGTCGGTAACTGGACTGTTCGTTCCGGATAGGCGTACACTCCGCCCATGGCGCGCGTGAGGGAGTTCGACACCGAAAAGGCCGTGGACGCAGCGATGAACGCCTTCCGCGGCAAGGGCTACGAGGGCACGTCGGTCCAGGACCTGGTGGACGCCACCGGTGTCGGCCGCGGCTCGCTGTACGCGGCCTTCGGGAGCAAGGAGGGGCTGTACCTGGCGGCCATGGACCGCTACCGGGAGCGGTACGCGCTGCCCCTGGTCGAGGCCCTGCGCTCCGGCGCCCCCGGTCGTGAGCTGCTCCGCGAGGTGCTGGTCGCCGCGGTTGACGAGATCGCGCGCGACGGCAGCCGGCGGGCCTGCCTGATCGTCGGTGCGGCCATGGAGCGTGTCGCCCACGATCCGCGGGTCGCCACGCACGTGGCGTCCACGACCGTCCTGCTGGAGGACGCGCTGGCGCAGGTCGTCGCGCAGGCGCAGGCCGACGGCCAGGTGTCCGGCAGGCGTGACGCGCGGGACCTCGCGCGCTACCTCGTCGTCACGATGCACGGCCTGCGGGTCATGGGGGCCGTCAACCCCGACCGGGAGGCGCTGACGGCCGTCGTGGACGCGGCCCTGGACGCTCTCGACTGACCCGCTCGTCCACGACCTGGGCGTTCCGCCGTCGGAGCACCGCGGGAGACGGCGGCGCCACAAACCGGAACGCCCACGGTGCGGTTCGACCTCGACGCCCCCTGACCGGAGCTTGGCGGTGACGGTGGAGTACACCAGGGACCATTTCGTGGTGTGCCGCGCAAGGCGGGCCTCTCGGACGTCGCCGACGAGGCCGGACCGCCCCAGGACAGGCCGCGGAGGCCCGCCCTGGAGCGGTCCCGACAGGTCAGCCGATGCTCAGGTTCTGCGCCTGCGTGTTCGCCGCGAAGCCGTTCACCCCGAACAGGCCGGTGGTGTAGACGTCGTCGGTGGCGTCGATGACGGGATCGGCGGCTCCGCCCAGCCAGACCCGGATGCGGGAACCGTCCGTGCGCACCTTCAGGTGGTAGGTGCGGCCCTCGACGATCTGCGTGGCATGGGTCGCGATGTCCCGCCCCGGCCGCCACAGCTTGACGACGCCGCTGGTGTCGATGTTCGCCGTGTAGCCCGCCCCGTCGTCGCGGGCCCGGAAGGTGAGACCGGCCGCTGTGCCGTTGGTGACGGACAGGTCCCCCTCGTAGGTGAAGTCGCCGCCCGAGCGGTCGCTGAGGTAGAAGCCGTCCTGCGGCGAACTGCCCCTCAGTCCGGCGGGGGTGACCGTCCAGGTGCCGCCCCGCGGGGTCCACCTGCCGGCGGGGAAGGCCGAGAAGCCGGCCGTACCGACGTCGAGGTTCTGCACCGTCGCCGTGCCGTGGAAGACGTTCACCCCGAACACACCGGAGGTGTAGGTCGTGTCGGTGGCGTCGATGACGGGCTGGGTGCCGTTGTCCAGCCAGACCCGGATGCGCGAGCCGTCCGTCTGCACCTTGAGGTGGTAGGCGCGGCCCTTGGCGATCGGGGTGGCGTGGGTCGCGATGTCCCGGCCGGGCCGCCACAGCTTGAGGACGCCGCTGGTGTCGATGTTCGCCGTGTAGCCGGCGCCCTGGGCGTTCGCGCGGAACGTCAGGCCCGCCGCCTGCGCGGTGTCCAGGGTGAGGTCGCCCTGGTAGACGGCGTCACCGCCGCTGCTCGCGCTCAGGTAGAAGCCGTCGCCGCCGACCGAGGCGCGCTTGCCGCCGCTGACGTCCGTCCACCCCCCGCCCGCGGCGTGCCACGGGCCCTTGAGGTTGCTCTCCAGGGTGGACTGGGCCGTTCCCCAGCTGGTGTTGAGCCGGGTGAAGGTCGCGGAGTCCAGCTTCACCCTGCCGCCGACGGCGAAGAGCCGGATGCCCTGGCTGTCGGCCGCCGAGTCGAAGTCGACGTTGTCGGACAACGAGTAGAGCCCGTCGTCGGCGAAGGTCTCCAACTGCCCGCGGTCCACCAGCAGCCGCATCGCAACCTTGCCGTTCCGCGGCTTGAGCGGCTTGCCGCGCAGGGTCTGCGCCCTGGTGTCGTAGACGACACTGCGGTCGGCGGTGCCGTCGGAGCGGGCGTGCAGGTCGAAGCCGAACTGCGTTGCGGTGGCGCCCTTCACGTCGAACTGGGCGGTGATCTCGTAGGTGTCGGCCTTGAGGTCCCCGAAGAGGTTGCCGCCCTTGGCCGCGTCGACCGTCTGGTTCTTCCAGCTCCGGGTCTCCGAGCCCAGCGAGGACAGCTCGGCGACCGGGGTCCGGGTGATCCGCGGCCCGTCCGGGGTGCTCACCAGGCCGAGGGAGACGGGGAAGGTGGAGTTCCCCGTCCAGGTGCTGCCGCGATTGCCGCCCTGCCAGGCCATCTGCACGGTGCGGCCGTCCGGCGTGTCCGCGAACGTCTGGGCGGCGTAGAAGGTGCCCCCGGCGTACGTGGTGCCCAGGTCCATCTGCTGCGGGCCGGCCCAGTCGGTGCGGAAGGTCGTGCCGTCGAAGGAGCCGACGACGTACTGGCTGGACGCGGAGGTCAGGACCCACCGCTGCTGCCCGGTCCTGCCGTCCAGGTCCAGGGGGTACATGTCGGGGCACTCGAAGAGCCACGGCGCCCCGAAGCGGCTGGCGAAGGTCCAGTCGAGCAGGTTCGGGGAGGTGTAGAGGTCGACACCGTTGCCGCCCTTGTTCGACCAGACGACCATGGCCCACCGCTTGCGTGCCGCGTCCCAGAACACCTTGGGGTCACGGCTCTCGACGGGTATCTCGATCTGCTTGCGGCCCTTGTCGTACGCCTGGAACGTCCGGCCGTTGTCGTTGCTGTAGAAGACGCTCACGCCGTCGGTGTTGGAGAACACCACGATCGGGTCCAGGGAACCCGTCTTCAGTCCGGAGGTGTTGTCCTTGTCCACGACGCCGCCGCCCGAGAAGAGCGTGCCGGGGTGGACGCCGGGTTCGAGCGCGATCGGCTTCTGGGTCCAGTGCACCAGGTCGGGGCTGGTGGCGTGGCCCCAGTGCATGGTGTCCCAGTCCAGGCCGTGCGGATTGTGCTGGTAGAAGAAGTGGTAGAGCCCGTTGGCGAACACCAGGCCGTTGGGGTCGTTCATCCAGCCCGCCTGCGAGCTGAAGTGGAACTGGCCGCGGAGCGGCTCGCTGTAGGTCGTCGCCGGATACGGGAATTCCGCGTAGTCCCCCACGGTCCCGGCGACCGCGGGGGTGCCCGGCAGTATGGCGGCCAGGCTCGCGATCAGGGCGACGAGCAGCGCCCCGACTCTTCGACGCATGTGAACCCACTCTCTGCACGCCGGTGATGTCATCGTTGACATATGTCATCGCTGACATCCGATCGATGACCGATGATGGGCCCCCGCCGGGGAGCCGTCAACGCCCCGCACAGGATCGGCCGCGTCCCGTCAGGTCCCCGGACGGACGGTCAACTCGACCTCTTCCGCATTCACTTGATGGGCCCACGGCGGGTTCGGCCCCGGGGCGGCGCAGGTCAGCGCGGCCACCCGGGCCGCGTATGCGCAGGCCGCCGTGACGTCCTCGATCCGCAGGCCGTCGAGCCGGCCACCCAGCAGCCCGCTACCGCCGAGATGGTGCAGCAGCCCCGCCGTGAAGGAGTCCCCGGCGCCGACGGTGTCGACCACCCGCGCCGGCACACCGGGCACGGAGATCCGCCTGCCGTCGAGCGAGGCGAGGACGCCCCGCGCGCCGCGGGTGACCACCACCAGCCGGGCGCCCGCCGCGTGGAAGCCGTCGCAGGCCTCTTCGGGAGGGGTGCCGGGAGCCAGTACGGCGAGGTCGTCCTCGCTCAGCCGGAGGATGTCCGCCGTCGCGCACCACGTCGGGATCCGGTCGCGGTAGACCCGCGGATCGACCAGGGCGGGCCGGACGTTGGGGTCGATGCTGACCGTCGCATGTCGTCGCGCCCCCGCCAGGACCTCCTCCACGAGAGCGGCACCCGGCTCCCTGACCAGGGCGAGCGAACCCGAGTGGACGCAGGCCGGGTCGCCGAGTGCGGGGCGGCCCAGCTCCTCGCGCGTCCACTGCCAGTCCGCTGTGCCCTCGGCGTGGAAGGAGTAGGCGGCCTGCCCGTCGCCGTCCACGTCGGCGACCGCCAGCGTGCTGGGTTCGGGAGCGGCGGGGGCGGCCGACAGGTCGACGCCGGACTCCAACAGGTGGGCGCGGAACAGCCGGCCGAAGACGTCCCCGGACAACCGCGCCAGCAGCCGGGTCGGGGTTCCGAGGCGAGCGAGGCCCACGGCGGTGTTGGCCGGCCCGCCGCCCGGCAGGACGCGCAGCCGCAGCCCCTGAGCGGCGTCCGGGGAGCCGCCGTGCGCACCGGACGGGAACCGCCCGTCGCCGGGTTCGGGGAAGGCATCGGCGACGCACTCTCCGATGACGGTGACCTGAGGCGGCTGCATGGGGAGGTTCCTCCAGGTGGGGACGGGGACGCGGGCCGGATCCCGGCGGCGGCCCGGGGCGGGATGCGGGGGTGGGCTCTGCCGGTCGCCAACGGGCTTTCACTGCTGGGGCATTGACGTTGCCGGAGCGGGAGTCCATCATCCTCCGCAAGCGGTGTCAACGATGACATGTGTCAACGTTGGCACTCTCCTGGCGAGATCCCTTCGCCGACGCAGCGCCACACGGCTGTCCCCGCTCACTGCATCCCCGTAGGAGTCGCAGATGTCCCGTAGAGCCCGTCCGGTCCTCGTCATCGGCGCCGCCGGCCTCGCCCTGTCACTGGCCGCGTGCGGTTCCGGTTCCGGCGGCGGCTCCCCGTCCGGGGGCAAGGTCAAGGTCGGCCTGATCACCAAGACCGACACCAACCCCTACTTCGTCAAGATGAAGCAGGGCGCGGAGCAGGCCGCCAAGAGCGAGAACGTCGAACTGACGACCGCGGCGGGCAAGTTCGACGGTGACAACGCCGGCCAGGTCACCGCGCTGGAGAACATGGTCGCGGCCGGCGTCAAGGGCGTGCTCATCACCCCCAACGACTCCAAGGCCATCGTCCCCGCGATCGCCAAGGCACGCGCCAAGGGCGTGCTCGTCATCGCGCTGGACACCCCACCGGAGCCGCAGGACGCCGCCGACGCGCTCTTCGCCACCGACAACGTGAAGGCCGGCGAGCTGATCGGCGCGTACGCAAAGGCCGCGATGGCCGGCAAGAAGCCGAAGATCGCCACGCTGGACCTCGCCCCCGGTGTGTCGGTCGGCGTGCAGCGCCACGAGGGCTTCGTGAAGGGCTTCGGCGTCAGCGCCTCCGACCCTTCGATCGTCTGCTCCCAGGACACCGGCGGCGACCAGGCCAAGGGGCAGACCGCCATGGAGAACTGCCTGCAGAAGGCGCCGGACGTCAACCTGGTCTACGCCATCAACGAGCCCGCCGCACTGGGCGCGTACACCGCCATCAAGGCCAAGGGCCGCGAGAAGGACGTCATGATCGTCGCCATCGACGGCGGCTGCACCGGCGTGCGGGCGGTCAAGGACGGCAAGATCGCCGCGACCTCCCAGCAGTACCCGCTGAAGATGGCCGCCGACGGCGTCAAGGCGGTGGCCGCGTTCGCCAAGGACGGGAAGAAGACCAGCGGCTACACCGACACCGGCGTCACCCTGATCACCGACAAGGCGCAGCCGGGCACGCAGGCCGAGGACACCGGCTTCGGCCTGCAGAACTGCTGGGGCTGAGCCGTGACCGCATCCACCTCGCTCCCCGCCGTGGGCAAGGAACCGGCGGCGCTGCGCCGGTTCCTCACGGCGCCCGCCGCGGGACCGTTCGCCGCCCTCGTCATCGCCTCGGTGTTCTTCTCCCTGGCCACCGACCAGTTCCTCTCCGGCGGCAACTTCTCGCTGATCCTCCAGCAGGTCATGGTCGTCGGCACGCTGGCCATCGGCCAGACACTGATCATCCTCACCGCCGGCATCGACCTGTCGTGCGGGGCGGTGATGGCCTTCGGCGGCATCCTCATCGCCAAGCTCGCCGTCCAGGGGCCGCTGCCGCCGCTGCTCGCCATCGGCCTGGGCATCCTGGTCTGCGGGGTGTTCGGTCTGGTGAACGGGCTGCTCGTGCGGACGGTGCCGCTGCCCCCGTTCATCGTGACGCTGGGCATGCTCAACGTCGCCTTCGCCCTCACTCACATCTACTCCGACGAGCAGACCGTCACGGGCCTCCCGGAACCGCTCATCGCGCTGGGGCGCACCTTCCCGCTCGGGAGGACGGACGTCACCTTCGGGTCGCTGGTCACCGTCGCCCTCTTCCTGGGCTTCGCCTACGCGCTGAGCAGCACCGCCTGGGGCCGTCACGTCTACGCCCTCGGCAACAGCGCGGAGAGCGCGCGGCTCAGCGGCATCCGGGTCTCCCGGCTGACCGTCGGCGTCTACGCGGTGGCCGGGCTCGTCTACGGGGTCGCCGCACTGCTGCTGGTGTCGCGGACCGGGGTCGGCGACCCCCAGGCGGGGCAGACCGACAACCTCGACAGCATCACCGCCGTCGTCCTCGGCGGTACGAGCCTCTTCGGCGGCCGGGGCACCGTCCTCGGGACCTTCGTGGGCGTGCTCATCGTCGGCGTCTTCCGCAACGGCCTGCAGTTGATGGGCGTCTCGTCCGTCTACCAGACGCTGGTCACCGGCGTGCTGGTGATCCTCGCGGTGACCGTCGACCAGCTCTCGCGAAAGGGGACCCGATGACCGGCCCCGCCCCCCACGAACCGGCACCCCCCGCGCCGGAGACCCCCGCGCCCGCCGCAGGGCCCGAACCCGTGCTCAGCGCGCGCGGCCTGGTCAAGCGCTACGGCCACGTCACCGCCATCGACCACGCCGACTTCGATCTCATGCCGGGTGAGGTGCTGGCCGTCATCGGCGACAACGGCGCCGGCAAGACCAGCCTGATCAAGGCGCTCACCGGCGCCCTCGTCCCCGACGCCGGCGAGGTCCGGCTGCACGGAAGGCCGATCAGGTTCGCCGGGCCGCAGGACGCGCGGGCGCACGGCATCGAGACGGTCTACCAGGACCTCGCCGTCGCCGCGTCCATGGACATCGCCTCCAACATGTTCCTGGGGCGCGAGATCCGCCGCGCCGGTGTGCTCGGCTCGGTGTTCCGTCTGCTGGACAAGAAGGCGATGCGCCGTCAGGCCGCCGACCACATGGCCGCCCTCAAAGTCGGCGTCGGCTCCATCACGCAGCCGGTGGAGACGCTCTCCGGCGGCCAGCGCCAGGCCGTCGCCGTCGCCCGCGCCGCCGCCTGGGCGCGCAGCGTGGTGGTGATGGACGAGCCGACCGCCGCCCTCGGCGTCAAGGAGTCGGGGCAGGTCCTCGACCTCATCCGCCGCGTACGGGACAAGGGCATCCCGGTGATCCTGATCAGCCACAACATGCCCCATGTCTTCGAGATCGCCGACCGCGTCCACGTCCACCGGCTCGGCAGGCGGGAGGCCGTCATCAAGCCGTCGGACTACTCCATGGCCGAGGTGGTGGCCATCATGACCGGCGCGCTCGGCGTGCGTCCGGACGGCGGTACGGTCGTGGCGGACAGTGACGCAGCCTCGGCCGCGGGGGTCCTGGGGAGCTGACCGACGCGCTCCGGTACCCGCGCGGCCGACACACGGAGAAAAGGTGGTCCATGACAGCGACCCGCAGACCGACCCTCGCCGACGTGGCCCGCGAGGTGGGTGTCAGTGCCAAAACGGTCTCCCGGGTGCTGAACGAGGACGGACCCAGCTCCCCGGAGACCAGGAGGCGGGTGCTGGAGGCCGTGGCGAAGCTCGGTTTCCAGCCCAACCTCATGGCCAGGAGCATGCGGGTGGGCGGCCCCGACACCACCGTGGGGCTCGTGGTGCCGGACCTCGGCAACCCGTTCTTCGGCGCCGTCGCGGGCGGGATCGAGGACGCCGTGCACGGCCACGGACTGACGCTGCTGATGGGCTCGTCGGACGACGACCCGGAGCGGGAGCACGCGCTGATCCGCACCTTCCTGGCCCGCCGGGTCAGCGTGCTCATGGTCGCGCCGGCGGTGGGCGCCGACCACGCCCACCTCAAGTCCCACCGCGCCGCCGGGATGCCGGTGGTCTTCCTCGACCGGCCCGGCGACGGCCTCACCACCGACACCGTGGTCAGCTCCAACCGGGCCGGCACCCAGGAGGGCGTCGCCCACCTGATCGCCGGCGGACACCGCAGGATCGGGTTCATAGGCGACCTGCCGGCCCGGCTCTACACGCGCCGCGAACGGCAGGCCGGCTACCGCGCGGCGCTCGCGGAGGCGGGCCTGCCCCACGACCGCGGCCTCGTCGCCGACGCGCACGACCCGGCCGGCGCCGCCGAAGCGACGGCCCGGCTGCTCGCCCTGCCGGATCCGCCCACCGCGCTGCTGTCGGGCAACAACGTCATGACGATCGGGGTCATGACCGAGCTGTCCCGCAGCGGGCGCAAGGACGTCGCGGTGGTCGCCTTCGACGACGTCCCCATGGCCGGCATCCTCGAACCCGCGCTCACCGTCGTGGCCCAGAACCCCGTCACCATGGGCGAACTGGCGGGCTCCACCGCCCTCGAACGCCTCGAGGGCGACCGCACCCGCGCCCGTACCCTCCTGGTCGACACCCGGCTCGTGCCGCGCGGCTCGGGCGAGCTGCCCCCACCCGCACGCACCCGCTGAGCGCCGGCCTCCGCGCTGCGCGGCGGACGGGTGGCCGGGAGCCCTGCCGCCACCGAACGGGTTGCCGGCCCCGCCCGCAGTGCGCGTTACCACCCATACCGACCGTCGTGACCTAAGGTGATCGTCCTGTCGCGAAAGGGTCGTGGTCGATGTGATGGCGGTGGCGAACACGGGCGGTCCGGGTCGGAAGCCCCCCGCGGACGGACGGTGCGGACGGTGACGGGGGCCTGGGACCTCCTGGCGCAGGGCCTGACCTCGGCGGGCGAGCCCGACCAGTTGCTGCCGGCCCGTCAGCAGATGGCGTTCACCCTGGGCTTCCACATCATCCTGGTGCCGTTCGGTGTCGCCCTCACCGCGCTGATGCTCATCGCGAACCACCGCGGTCTGCGCCGCGGGGACGCCGACGCCCTGCTGCTGGCGCGGCGCTGGTCGAAGGTGGCCGCGGTGCTCTTCGCCGTGGGGGCGATCACCGGCACCGTCCTCTCCTTCGAGCTCGGCATCCTCTGGCCGGGCCTGATGCGCGGGTACGGGCCGGCGTTCGGCTTCCCGTTCGCCATCGAGGGGCTGTTCTTCTTCCTGGAGGCGATCTTCGTCTCCCTCTACATCTACGGCTGGGACCGGCTCTCGCCCTGGGCGCACTTCTGGACGGGCGTACCAGTCGCGCTGTCGAGCATCGGCGGCGCGGCCGCCGTCATCGCGGCCAACAGCTGGATGAACCAGCCCGGCGGCTTCACGATGCGCGACGGGATGATCGTCGCCGTCCGGCCCGCGGAGGTCTTCTTCAACGGGGCCTTCCTGTGGGAGTTCCTCCATATGCTGCTCGCCGCCTACATCGTCGCCGGCTTCGCGGTGGCGAGCGTCTACGCGGTGGGCATGCTGCGCGGCCGCACCTCCCGCTACCACCGCACCGGGTTCCTCATCGGGTTCGTCACCGCCGCCGTCGCGCTGCCCCTGCAGGTCCTGGTGGGCGACACCATCGCCCGGTACGTCTACCAGGCCGAGCCCGCCAAGTTCGCGGCGATCGAGATGCTGCCGGACACCGGTACGCACGTCCCCGAGACGCTCGGCGGCGTGCTCGTCGACGGGAAGGTCCGCTACGGCCTCCCCGTACCGGACATGGCATCCCTGCTGGCCGGCTTCCACCCCTCCACCGAGATCAAGGGCCTCGACGCGATCCCCGCCGACGTGCGCCCCTCGGACCGGATCGTCAGCACCGTCCACCTCGCCTTCGACATCATGGTCGGGCTCTCCTTCGCGCTGCTGGCGCTGGCCGTGTGGTTCGCCTGGCTGTGGTGGCGGCGGCGCCCCCTGGACCGGCAGCGGTGGTTCCTGCGCTGCTGCGCGGTCAGCGGGCTCGCCGCGGTGGCCTGTCTGGAGAGCGGATGGGTCGTCACCGAGGTGGGCCGCCAGCCCTGGACCGTCGTCGGCCACCTCCTCACCCGGGACGCGGTGACCACCCAGGGCAACCTGTGGCCGTTCTTCGGGTCGGTCGTCGTCATCTACGCGGCGGTGGGCACCGGCGCGGTGACCGTGCTGCTGTCGATGAAGCGGCGCTGGCGGGCCGAGGGCGACGACAGCGTGGACGTCCCCTACGGCCCGCGCACCGGCCCGGAACCCGTCGGCGCGCGCGCCGGGACGGAGGAGTGATGCCCGACGCCGTCGCCGCCTTCCTCTTCCTCGGCGTCATCGCCTACTGCCTCTTCGGCGGCGCCGACTTCGGCGCCGGGTTCTGGGACCTCACGGCGGGCGGGGCCGCACGGGGCAGACGCCCCAGGCACCTGATCGACACCTCCGTCGCCCCGGTGTGGGAGGCCAACCACACCTGGCTCGTCTACTGCCTGGTCTTCCTCTGGTCGGGGTTCCCGGCCGCGTTCACCGCCATCACCACGACCCTCTACATCCCGCTCGGCATCGCCGTCCTCGGCATCGTGCTGCGCGGCGCGGGCTTCGCCTTCCGCAAGGTGTCGCTGCGCACCCCCGAACAGCGCCTGTACGGCGTGGCGTTCGCCGCGTCGTCCGTCCTGACCCCCTACTGCTTCGGGTCGATCGCCGGCGGCATCGCCTCCGGGCGCGTCCCCACGGCGGGCAACGGGGACGCCGTCACCGGTTGGCTGAACCCCACCTCGGTGCTCGGCGGTGTGCTGGCCGTCCTCGTCTGCGCCTACCTCGCCGCGACCTACCTGTACGTGGCCGCCCGTCAGCAGCGCGACCACACCCTGCAGCGACACTTCCGCGGCAGGGCCCTGGTCGCGGCCGTGCTGACCGGGGCCGTCAGCATCGCCGGAGTGTTCGTCCTGCGGCACGACGCGCCGCACCTGTTCCGCCGGCTCAGCCACGGCGCCCTGCCACTGGTGCTGCTGGCCGCCCTCTGCGGGATCGCGACCATCGTCATGGTGTGGCGTGAGCGGACCCGGTTCCTGCGCGGGCTCGCCGCGGCGGCGGTCGCCCTGGTCGTGCTGGGCTGGGGCGTCGCCCAGTACCCGTACCTGCTCGGCACCCATCTGGAGATCGAAGCGGCGGCGGCCCCGGAGGCCACGCTGGCGGTGACGATCGGAGTCGCCGTGGTGGCCGGACTCCTCATCTTCCCCTCGATCGCGCTGCTCTTGCGGCTCGCCAACCGGGGCAGCCTGCGGCCGTCGGACCAGGAACCGGCCGAGCCCGGTCCCTGAGGGCGCGTGATCGCCTGCCGACGGCGCGCCGCGCCACCGGGGGGTGCCCCTATGTCTTCGGTCAAGGGAAACGAGGGTGCGTCGGGGTAGGGCAGGGGGGCAGCATGGCGGGGTGGCTGATCTGCTCTGGGATGACGTGAGTGCTGTCTTCGACCCGGACTCGATGGGGTCGCTGCCGGACGTGCGCGTCCCGGATGTCTCGGTGGAGGGCTGACAGGCGGTCCTCGATCTTGTCGCGGAGAAGGGCTGGAAGTGCCAGTACTCGGAGGGAGAGACGGTGCTTCCGGTGCCCCGGGCGGAGGTCGTGCTGTCCCGCCCGGTGGATGCCGAGTGTCCGAACCTGCTGGTCCGGCCGACTGCCGATGTGCTGGCGATCTTCCGTTTCCTTGACGACGAGGTTGTCGACTTCGACGTCGATCTGCGGGAGTTGCAGGGGCAGGAACGACTCGATGTGCTGTGCGGCTTTCTCAGGGAGATCGGACGGCGGTTGGGCAGACCAGTGCTGATGGAAGGGGAGGGTGCCTACGGCCATCCGATCCTCGGCTTCGATGTCGAGAGTGATCGGGTCGTCCTTCTCATGGAGCCGTAGGTGAGGCGGCTGAGCCCGGTGGCCGGGGTTCGTGGAAGGTGCCGTCGCGGAGCGTGGCGAAAAGGGCGGGCAACGGACCGGGCGCGGCCCGGCCGGCCTACCCCTGGGGGCACGCCGGCCGGGCCCACCGGTCAGCCGGTGACGCCGAGCACGGTCTCGCCGGAGCGGCCCGCCCCGGTCCCGGTCACCCGTACCGTCAGCGTCCGGTCGTGGCCGTGCGGGACGGGGACGAACGCGTGGGCGAAGCCGCCCGCCGTCGCGCGGCCGGAGCCCACGACCCGGCCGTCGAGCCGCACGGTGAAGCGCTCACGGGGCGACAGGCCCGCCGCGGTGACCGACGCGGTGCTGCCCGCGGCCGCCTCCCGGGGCATGGCGTCCACGACGAACACCGGCCGGGAACCCGAACCGCGCACCGGCTGGAGGTCCGCCGCGGCCACCGGCGGCACGATGATCCGCCGCACCGCCAGGGCCTGGAAGATCGGGCCCTGGACCTCGTAGTACGCGGTGGCCCACAACGGCCGCCCGGCGGGCACCGTGACGGTCCGCGAGACGGGCGCCCCCTCCTGCGCGCTGCGCGGGACGGGGATGCGCTCGTCGAGGAGGAGCGACGTGCCCGCGTAGATCTCCGGGCCCTCGCCGACCGTCAGGGCGAATCCCCCGCTGTACGCCGCGGGGCGGTTGGTCACCGTCATCTTCAGTGATGCGGTACCGCCTTGCTGCTTGGCCGAACCGCCACGCTGGAAGGTCGTGTAGAACGGCTCCACCATCGCGGGGCGGCCGGTGAGCCCGGCGCGGTCCTTGTTCCGGTAGGTGGCCACGGTCGTCCCGTCGATCACGAGGTCGAGGCGGTCCACTCCGGTCGTGTCGTAGGAGCGGGTGAACGTGGACTCCGGATCGGTCTGCAGGGTGGCGAGGACCAGGTCGCCGTTGGTCAGCTTGTAGCGCAGCGTCGGGAAGACCGGCACCTGCGCGTTGTTGGTGTAGTTCACCTGCGCGGTGTGGGCCGCGGAGCGGTCCTCGGTGATCGACGCGCTGCTCGCCTTCACGGCTTTCGGGGTCCACGTCAGGGACGTGCTCTGCCCGGGCCGGCCGTGGCCCGCGACCACGGCGAGCGTGGCGGTGAGCTTCTCCGGCCTGGTCTCGACCGGCTCGGACTTCCAGGCGTACCAGCCCAGTTCACCGGCGTCGACGGCGAGGGTCCGGCTCAGGTAGGTGCCGGACGCGCCGCGGACGGTGATGCGCACCGCGCCCTTGCCTCTGACGGCCGTGGTCATGGCGGCCAGCGGGTTGCCGTCGAAGGCGTGGGCGTCGGAGTGCTCGGAGTCGCCCAGGACGAGCGGGGCGACGGTGAAGGAGCCGCCCGCGCTCCGCTTGCCGTACCTGACCTCCAGGGTCTGCCTCCCGGTGGTGATGTCGGCCGGCAGGGTGACCAGGCGGCCCACACCGCCGTCGTCGGTGGTGCGGCCGCTCGCCAGCACCCGGTTGGTGCCCTTGACCCGGATCTGGAAGTCGACGGCCGGGGTCAGACCCTTCGCCACGACGACGGCGGACTGGCCGGGTACGGCGTAGGCGGGCTGCACGGCGACCGAGGGACGGGTGCCGGGCGAACCGCCGGGCGGGCCACCGCGCGGGTCACCGGTGACGGTCACGTAGGTGGTCCGTCCGGTGTCCCCGTAGGTGACGCGGCCGAGGTACACCGCTCCGGCCCGCAGGCCCTTCCAGGACAGCGTGACCGGCGTGGTGCCGCCCGCCCGGAGGGGCGCCGTGGCGGGCTGCGCGCTGAACGAGCCCTCGGCGCCCTTGTCGTTCAGCGAGAAGCTGGTCACCGTGAAGCCGAGAGGTCCGGACCCGGCGAAGAAGTCCACCTCGACCTCGTACAGACCGGGCTCGGGGTCCTCCAGGTCGAGCTGCTCGTCGGCGGAGTCGGTGGCGGCCCGCTCGACCAGCGCCGTGTCGCCGTACTGGTTGAGCCGGTACACCGACAGGTCGAGGTCGGCGGAGTCGTCGGCGGCGTCGAGCGCGAAGCGGGCGTGCCGCGTCCCGGCGGGCACCTCCACGACGTGGGTCCGCGCGGGACCGCCGACGGTCCCCGAGTCCTGGACCCGCAGGCCGCGGGAGAGCCCGGTGAGGTCCAGCGGCACGTCGCGGTCCTCACCGCCCTTGAGGGTCACGGTGGTCCGGCCGGTGCTGCCCGTGGCGGAGACCGCCGTGGGTGCCACCAGGGTCACCGGTCGTACGGCGAGCGCGCTGCGCACGCTCTGCCCACCGTCGCGCCAGGTCAGGTACCCCGTGGCGTACTCGCCCAGCGGGGCGGTGGTCCGGGTGAACGTCACCTTGAAGGTCCTGGACTGCCCCGCCGCGGTGAACGTCAGCGACCGAGGCTCGACGACGGTGTCCACGCCGGGGATCCGCACGGGGTCCGAGGTGAAGGTGCCGGGCCCGGTCGAGGTCACGGTGCGGGTCACGGTCTGCCGGCCGGCCAGCGAACCGACGCCGATCGACGCCAGGTTGAGGTCGGACGGCGCGGGGGCCGTGCGGTCGCCCTTCACCGCGGCGACGTACCGCTCCCAGTCGTCGGGACCGTTCAGGTACAGCAGCCCCGGTTGCAGGTAACGGGTCGCGTCCACCTGGCCGTTGCCCTGTGCGAACACGTCCTCCGACGCCTCTCCCGCCCCCGTCACGGTGGGCCGGGTGGTGGTCATCAGCGCGGACTTGATCTCGGCCGGGGTCGCCTGCGGATGCAGCCCCAGGTAGAGCGCGCCGAGACCGGCCACGTGCGGGGAGGCCATCGAGGTGCCCGACATGAAGGTGAAGCTCGGCCGCCCGCCCGCGGCGTTGGCGCCGTCGGCGAGGACGGCCACGCCCGGCGCCGCGAGGTCGGGCTTGATCAGGTCGCCGCCGTCGGCCTGGACCGGGCCGCGCGAGGAGAACCCGGCGATCTGCGGGACCGGCGCCGACTCCAGGTGGTGCGGGTTGCCGTCGACCAGGGTCGCCGTGGGCGCCTCGGAGGCGGCGTAGGAGAGCAGCGCGTCGTAGCCGTCCGCGTCGACGGCGATCGTCGGGACGGCGTGGGTGTCGAGGTCCGTCGAGTCCGGCGAGGGGTTCACCAGGACCATCCCGATGCCGCCCGCGCGCTTGACCTCGGCCGACTTGGCGGCCCGGTCGTACGTGCCGCGCTCGCACAGCACGATCGCGCCCTTGACCTTGGCGCCGTCCAGGTTGTCCGGGCCGCACAGCTGCGGCCGGACGGAGATGTCGGTGCCGGCGCCCGAGGCGGCAACCAGCCGGCCGGTCACCTTGCGGCCGTCCGCCGGGAGCGAGACGGACGCGCCCAGCACGTTCTGGCCGTCGCCGAGCTCCACCGTGGCCTCACGGGTGGGCATGGTGCTCGCCGCCGCGGTGGTGATCCACGGCGAGGCGTTGTCGACCGTGCTGTCGCCGGGGCCGGAGTTGCCGCCGGCCGTGGCGACGAAGATGCCGCCGGCGGCTGCGTTGCGGAACGCCTCGTCGACGACCGAGTCGGTGGTGAGGGCGCCGCCGGCCGAGCCGATCGAGTAGTTGATCACGTCGACGTTGTCGGCGACGGCCGCGTCGATCGCGGCGAGCAGGTCACCGGTGGCGCAGCCGTCGTCCGTGGTGTCCTTCGCGTCGGGACCGCTCCAGCAGGCCTTGTAGGCGGCCACCTTGGCGGCCGGCGCGACGCCGGAGACCTGTCCCATCGGCACGCCGCCGAGGTCGGCCTCGACACCGTTGGCACCCGCCGCCGTGCTGGCGGTGTGCGATCCGTGCGCCTCGCCGTCACGCGGCGAGAGGTACTCGCCGATGGAGGGGCCGCCGATGTGGGTGGCGCCGAAGTTGTCGACGAAGTAGCGCGCGGACACCAGCTTGGTGGAGCAGTCCGCGGCGGTGAACTGGACGCCCGCGGTGCAGGCACCGGTGAAGGTGCCGCCGTCCGCCTTGCGGTAGGTGACGGCGGAGCCGTCCAGGTACGGTTCCCGGCCCGGCGCGGTGCCCAGCGGCGCACCGGAGAACGAGGGGTTCTCCGGGGCGATGCCGGTGTCGATGACGCCGACCACCACGCCCTTGCCGGCGCCTTCGACGCCGCCGTTGCCGGCCCACACCCCGCTCTTGCCGCTCAGGCCCAGGTAGTCGGTGGAGTTGACGGCCAGCGGCTTGCGCAGGTCGTCCTTGACGACCGACACCACCGTGGGGTCGGCGCGCAGTTCGTCGACCTGCCGCGGCTGGAGCTCGGCCGTGAAGCCGTTGAGCGCCGCGGAGTACGACGAGATCACGCGGGCGCCCACCGCGCGGGCCGCGTCGTCCTGACGCGAGCGCAGGTAGGTGCGGTAGGCCTTCACGGGGGCCGAGCCGGCCTTCAGGCCCTCGCCGTCGCGGGGCGCCGTGCGGGCCTTGCCGGCCACACCGCCGGTGTAGGCCGCCGCGGCCGGTTCGCGCAGGGTGACGATGTACCGCCCGGCGGACGGCTGTTCGCCGGAGCCCGGGTCGTGCGCGCCGAACGGCGCCGGGACGGCGGGTGGGGTCGGGAGCGGGGCCGCGACGGCGGGCGCCGGGGCGGCGGCGCCGAGGACCGTCAGGCTGACGCCGGCGACGAGGGCCGCGAAGGATCGCGGTATCGCCGAGCGGCGCGCAGGAGGATGGGCAGGTGGTGCCACCAAGGCTCCTTCGTCAGGGGGTGGCCGGGGAGGTCCGGCCGAGTGACACGCCGTTCGGGCGTACACAAGTTCTAGCCGGGTGATCCTTTGGTGACCAACGTCCTCCGCTGCCGAAACCGGCCAGTGGCCAGAAAGGGCCACCGGTCGCGGTCAGATCCAGTTGCGGCGGGCCGCGGCGACGCCCGCGCCGAACCGGTTGGTGGCGCCGAGCTCGGTGAACAGCTCCTGGATCCTGCGGCGCAGCGTCCGCGGAGAGATGCCCAGCCGGCGGGCGATCGCCTCGTCCTTGACGCCGGCGGCGAAGAGCGCCAGCAGGTTCCGTTCCTCGTCGGTCGGCCTGTGGGACCGGTCCGTTCCGGGCGCAGGCGCCTCCGGCGGCGCTGCGGGCAGGGTGCCGGATCCGGGCTCGCCGGTCAACGGGGAGGCGACCGCCCAGTAGTTCTCGAAGAACTCTCCCAAGGTCGCCAGCAGCGGCGGGGATTCGGTGTACAGGTACTCCGCGCTTCCGACCGACAGGCTCAGCGACACCATCGCGGCCGAACGGTCGGCCATCGCCAGCTTGACCGGCAGCGCCGGTACGACCCTGGCCTCCTCCCCGCGCGACACGAGGCTGCCCAGTTCCTGCCATCCGCCGTCGGCCTCGAAACTGGCGGCGGCGTAGACCGCGCGCACCCGCACCCCGCGCCGCACCGCCGCCTCGTCCAGCGGCTCGTTCGGGGCGAGCAGGAACGGCGGGCGGTCCAGGGCGCACAGTTCGCTCCGCGCGGCCTGCTTGAGCCGGTAGTAGCGGTCCCCGACGGCCTCCAGGCCACTGATCACCGCGGTGCCGGGACCGCCGTCCCCGGCCCTCCTCGCCGCGTCGAAGAGCGCCCCGAGCGGGCCGGCCGCCTCGCGCACGGCGGCCAGCTGGCGCTCCCGCGACTCGACCAGCGCGCGCAGCGCGTGCCGCGGGTCCACGGTGAAGAACTCGCCCGAGGAGCGGCGGCTCATCAGCCCCGCGTGGTGCAGCCGTTCGAGGACCGCCAGTCCCTCGGCCGCCGGCACGCCCAGCGCGGACACCACGTCGTCGACGGTCGTGCTGTCGCGGGACAACAGGAGGCGGTAGGCCCGCTCCGCCACCGTGTCCACCCCGACCCACGCGAGCGGTGCGTCATTCTCCACCAGAGCATCCATTCCTGCCGTCCACATGGCCGACGCGATGGAACCAAGAACGGGCATCAACTTCAACGCGGCGGCCTGACGCACGGCTGCAGGGTTGCGAGGGTATGCGGACAGGGGAGAGCGGCGGTGAACGCGCGATGAAGAGTGTCCGGCCGGATTCGGCATCGTCCCGTGCGGGGGACGCCGCCCGCCAGCCGTGCGAGCGGTGACACCTCCCGGCGGCTTCGTCCCTCTGCCGTTCCGGCCGCTGGCGGCCCCGGCAGCCACCGGGTGCGAGGTCGCGTCGCCGCCCGGACCCGACATCGTCGCGGCCCCGGCTCCGGGCGCCCTTCCGGGGGCAGGACGAGGTGCCCGGGGGGCCGCCGAAACGGACGTCCGGGCCCCGCACCCGCGCCGCGCACCCCGCGTGGCGCGGTCTACTGCGGCCGGCGCGGGGGCGCGGAAGCGGACCGGGTGACATTCGTCGCACGGGCTCCGGTGGACAGCGGCGCCCCAATGTTGTTTATTCTTCAACCAGTGAAGCGCGGCCCGCCCTCACGGGCCGCGGGATCCCTTGGATCGTGCACCCCCAACGCGTGGGGCAGGTCCTCCTTGAAAGGAACCACCTTGTCGATCAAGCTTGCGATCGTCTACTACTCCTCCACCGGCACCATCACCGAGATCGCGAAGGAGATGGCCGAGACCGCGGAGAAGGCCGGCGCCGAGGTGCGCCTGCTCAAGGCCGCGGAGCTCGCCCCGCAGGCCGCGATCGACTCCAACCCCGCCTGGGCCGCCAACCACGCCGCCACCGCGGACATCCCCGTGGCCACCCCGGCCGACGTCGAGTGGGCGGACGCGGTCATCTTCGGCACCCCGACCCGCTTCGGCAACATGTCCTCGCAGCTCAAGCAGTTCATCGACACCCTCGGTGGCCTGTGGGCGCAGGGCAAGCTGGCCGACAAGGTGTACAGCGCCTTCGTCTCCACCGCCACCTCCCACGGCGGCCAGGAGTCGACCCTCCTCGCCCTGTACAACTCCATCCACCACTTCGGCGGCATCGTCGTGACCCCCGGTTACACCGACCCCTCCAAGTTCGTCGACGGCAACCCCTACGGCACCTCCCACGTGGACGCCCAGGGCAACAACCCCGTCAACGACACCACCCGCACCGCCGCCCGCATCCAGACCGAGCGTGTCATCAAGCTCACCGCCGCGCTGAACAGCGGCCTCGCGGGCTGATCCCATGCCGACGGCGCGCCCGCTCGACCGATGGGTCGCGGGTGCGCCGTCAGTTCACTCGGCGGCGTCTCCTCCTGTCGTGCCGGAGGCGCCGCCGACCCGTACCCGCGTCGTCGTCAGGCGCGGGAGCGGGTGAGATAGACCCACCCCAGCGGGTTCCACCGCAGGCGCCGCACCTCGACGCCGTCCATCTCGGCGTCGTCCTCGCGCGCCCGGCGGGAACGGGGGAGCGAGGCACGCGCCATCGCGATCGCCACCGCGTCCTCGGCGTCGGCGGCCTCTCCGACGACGAAGAACTGCCTGCCCACCGAGCCCCGGGAAGTGCGGAAGCGGAACCCCACGAACCACCGGTCGCGGCCCGTGCCGCCGGCGTGCTCGCGGACCTCGGCGGTCATGGGGTGACGGTTTCCGATGCCGGTCATGGTGGGGTTCCCCGCTCCTCGACTGATGGGCTCGACGTGACCCAACCGTGACATGGCCGACATTTTGCGAAAAGGGGATAAAAGCCTCCCCCTGGTGTCGGGAATATCCCCCGGGCCGAGGGCACCGCGGCTCCTGTCCGGCCGGTCAGCGGCCGTCCGAAGGCGCCCCGAGCGGTTGCTGGGCCCACACCGTCTTCCCCCGGGCGCGCCGGCGGACGCCCCACTGGTCCGCGATGCCCGCGACGATGAACAGCCCGCGCCCGTTCTCGTCGACGGTGCGCGCGTGCTGCACGTGCGGCGCGCCGGCCGCGCCGTCACTGACCTCGCAGGTCAGCATCTGCTCCAGGATCAGGCGCAGTTGGAGGGGCGGCGCGCCGTGGCGGACCGCGTTGCCGACCAGTTCGCTGACGATGAGCTCGGTGGTGAACGCCGTCTCCTCGGCCACACCCCAGGCCTCCAGCTGCCGTCGCGCCGCCGCGCGGGCGATCGGCGCGGCCTCGGCGCCCGCCGGCAGCGCGCGGGTCATCACCCGGTCCGCGGGCAGCGCGACCGTGCGGGCGAGCAGCATCACCGTCTCGTCGCTCGCACCCGAGGCGGTGAACGCGGACCCGATGGCGTCGCACACCTCCGGGAGGGACCGCGCCGCCGCGCCGTCCAGCAGGGGGCGCAGGGGAGCCGACGGTGCCAGGACCCGCTCCGCGAACGAGGTCGTCGCCATCGCCAGGGTGCTCCCCGCGGGCAGGCCGACGGTGGTCGCCGGGAAGGGGGCGTCGGCCGGTCCGCTGAGCAGGGGACCCGACGGGACGGCCAAAGTGGCCGGCGTGCCGTCCGGGAGGACCGCGACCGGCTCGGGCAGGCCGGCCCGGGCGATGGTGCAGGTGAGATCCACCGGGTCGTACACGGCGATGGCGCAGCCGATGTCCAGCGGCTCGCTGTCCAGTTGCGGCAGCGCGGCGGACGCCGCGGCGAGACGGGCGGCCGTCTCGCTCAGCCGGGCCAGCAGTTCGTCCGGCGGCAGGTCCAGGGCGGCGAGCGTGTGGAGGGCCGTCCGGACCAGGCCCATCGTGATGGCCGCGACGATCCCCCGGCCGGCCACGTCACCGACGACCAGCGCGGTCCGCGCGCCGGGCAGCGCGATCGCGTCGGACCAGGCCCCGCCGCCCTCCGGGCCGGCTTGGTGCAGCCGGGAGACCTCCACGGTGGGCCGTCCCGCAGGCTGCCCCGGGAGCAGCCTGCGCTGCAGGGTCGAGGCGATGATCCACTCACGCATGTACTGCCGGGCGTTCTCGATGCACAAGGCGGCGTGCGCGCACACGGCGGAGGCGACCCTGAGGTCGTCCTCGTCGAAGGGCTCGCGTTCCTGCTCGCGGTAGAAGCTGACCACGCCCAGCGCATGGTCGCGCAGCGTCAGCGGGGCCACGATCAGGGAGTGGGCGCCGCTGCCCAGGATGGCGTCCGCCCGGGCCGGGTCGGCGGCCAGCCACGGGGCGTGCTCGTCGATCGGCACCAGGCGCGCCCTGGCGTCGGCAAGGACGTCCGCGAACGGGGTGCCGGGCGGCAGGGGACGCACCTCGCCCACCGGGTACGCCGACAGGCGGCCCCGGAACGCGGCCCGCCGCAGTGGAACGTCCTGGTGGACGGGCACCTTCGGTGGTTCCTCCCCGCGGACGACGTCGTCGACCATCTCGACGACCGCCGTGTCGGCGAGGGCGGGCACGACCGCGTCCACCAGCTCCCGGGAGACCAGCCCCACGTTGGGCACCTGCCCCACCCGGGCGCGGACCCGCTCCATGAGGTCCAGGCGGTCCCGCGCCTTCTCCCGGTCGGTGACGTCCACCGCGGAGGTCACCAGTCCGAGCGTGTCTCCCCCGGAGTCCTCCAGGCGGAAGTAGCAGACGGAGCGGCTGCGGTACCCGCGCCGCTCCGGCGTCCCGGGGCCGTGGACGATCCGGTCCAGGACCGGCTCCCCGCTCTCCAGGACCCGCCGTGCCACCTCGGCCTCCTCCTCGGGGCGGTCGAGGTCGTACACCTCGGTGAAGTGCCGCCCCAGCGGACTGCCGGCGCGCGCGCCACGCGCCGTGCCGAAGGCGGCGCTCATGCGGACCACACGCAACCGGCGGTCGAGGACGAGCAGTTCCACGGGAGTGCGGGCGAAGACGGTCCTGAGGACCGCCACGTCCTGCCGCGACAGCTCCGGGTCACCCGTCGCGCACACCCGCCACAGCACCGAGGCGCCGCGCAGCACCGGCTCGACCCGTACCGACACCCCGCCCGGCGGTCCCGCGTGCGGGTGTCCGGCGTCCATGGCGGTCGCGCGCAGGAGCGCGCCCAGGGACCGGCCGACGGCCTCCTCGGCCGGGCGCCCGAACAGCTCCTCGGCCGGACGCCCCCATTCGACCACCCGGCCGTCCTCGTCGACGAGAAGCAGCACGTCACCGCTGGGCATGGACCACGCACCTCCGGCTCCATGCCTGCCCGCGCGGTGCCCGCGGCAGGCCCGTCCGAGTACCGGCTCCGCCGATCGGCGCAGCCCTCCCGGGCGCTCCCCGTACGCGCGAGCACCCGGAAGGGCCGGCCGCCCGGGCCCGGCCGCGGTGTACGGCGATCGTCCGCTCGGCGGTCATGCCGTTGACGGCCACGCGCGGCACCGCGGTGCCGGTGCGCAGCGCCTTGAGCGCACCGGTGGCGGGGTCGTAGGCGACGACGGGCGCCGGGCCACCGGGACGGTAAGGGTGCCGTCCTGGCTGATCGTGGCCGAGGCGTGGCCCGCGCCGCCGACGGTGAGCGTGGCCGGGGCGACGATGTCCACCGCGTTGGTGCGGGCGTGCACCTCGGCGCGCAGCCAGGTCCCGGAGTCGCCGGAGAGGACTCGAACGGGTCGGCGACCCGGGCCGTGGCGCGGGTCGACGCGCGGCATCCTCCAGCCGGTGAAGCCGCCGTTGTCCCGACTGGGGCTGTGGTCGCCGTCCAGTTGACGTGCCGTCGGTGTCGCGTTGCCGTGAAACGGTGGTGATCCGGGATGCGCAGTGTGAACATCCGTCACCGCCGCCTCTGTGAGCAGCGGCGGCGTCCGCGAGGCGCCGGCCACGCCGTGCCCGGGGCCGGCGGGCGGGGTGAGGGGCGCGTGAACGCGTTGCGGGCGCCCGCGGTCACATCGCCCCTGGGGTGCCTGGCGCGGGGGCGTCACAGCCGGTGGGGTCATCCCGGTCTTCTCCACGGGTGAGCGCGTGGAGGGAGGCAAGTGCTTGACTAGTCAAGGATAGCCTGACGGCCCCGGCGGGGCGTGCAGGGAGTCCGCGCGTCACCGCCTTGACAGGTTACGTATCGCTGGGCCATGCTCGTCACCAGTCAAAGCGGTGACGAGATGCGGAACTGCTCGCAGAACTGGGAGAACGTGATGGAACTGAAGCTCGAGGTTGTGGTGCTGCCCGTGTCCGACGTGGACCGGGCGAAGGACTTCTACGCGGCGCTGGGCTTCCGGCTGGACGTCGACTACGTCGGCGACGACGGATTCCGCGTCGTCCACTTCACACCGGACGGGTCCGGGGCCTCGATCCTCTTCGGCGACGGCGTCACCACGGCCGCCCCGGGCTCCGTGCAGGGCCTCCACCTGATCGTCGAGGACATCGTGGCGGCCCGCGCCGAGCTGGCGGCCCGAGGCGTCGGCATCAGCGAGGTCTTCCACGACGCGGGCGGCGTCTTCCACCACGCCGGCGAGACCGCCCGGGTCGCCGGTCCGCACCCCAAGCGCGCCAGCTACGGCTCCTTCGCGACGTTCACCGACCCCGACGGCAACGGCTGGGCGCTCCAGGAGGTCACGGACCGCCTGCCGGGACGCTGACCCCTCCCTCCCCGACGACCCACCCTCCCCCGAGCCCCCGCGGTGCCGCGGATCCCCCCTCCGCGGCACCGCGGGCCCCTGATCGGGTCCCCTCCGGCCACCTTTGGAAGCAGGTTATGCAGACCGACGGAATGACGGGTCAAGCGATGAGCGGTACTTCCCGGGAATACGACGTCGTCGTCATCGGCGGCGGACCGGTCGGCGAGAACGTCGCCGACCGGACGAGCGCCGCCGGACTGGCCACGGTGCTGGTGGAGGGCGAACTGCTCGGCGGCGAGTGCTCGTTCTGGGCGTGCGAACCCAGCAAGGCGCTGCTGCGGCCCGTGGTGGCACGGGCCGACGCCCGCCGGATACCCGGCCTGCGGGGCGCGGTCGGCGGACCGCTGGACCTGGCCGAGGTCCTCGCCCACCGCGACCGGCTCTCCGCGCACTGGAAGGACGACGACCAGGTGGAGTGGCTGGACTCCGTCTCCGTCGACCTGGTGCGCGGCCACGGCCGCCTGGACGGCCCCCGCCAGGTGGTGGTGGACACGCCGGACGGCGGGACGGTCCGGCTCACCGCGCGGCACGCCGTCGTCGTCGCCACCGGGACCACGACACGGCTCCCCGGCCTGCCGGGCCTCGCCGAGGTCCGTCCGTGGACCAATCGCGAGGCGACGAGCGCCCGCGAGGCGCCGGGCCGCCTGGTGGTGGTCGGGGGCGGCGTCGTAGCCGTCGAGATGGCCACCGCATGGCAGGCGCTCGGCTCCGAGGTGACCATGCTGGTGCGGGGGAGCGGCGGACTGCTGCCCCGCATGGAGCCGTTCGCCGGCGAGATGGTCGCCGGCGCCCTGCGCGAGGCCGGTGTGGACCTACGGCTCGGCGCCTCGGTGACCGCCGTGGCCCGCGACGACGGCCCGGACGGTCCCGTACGCGTCACGCTGGCGGACGGCGGGACGGTGGTCGCCGACGAGATCCTCTTCGCGACCGGCCGCGCCCCCCGCACCGCGGACCTCGGCCTGGAGACGGTCGGCCTGACCCCCGGCGACTGGCTGACCGTGGACGACACCTTCCTGGTGACGGCCGTCGCCGGCGGCTGGCTGTACGCGGCGGGCGACGTCAACCACCGCGCCCTGATGACGCACCAGGGCAAGTACCAGGCCCGCATCGCGGGTGCGGTGATCGGGGCGCGGGCCAAGGGCGAGCCCGTCGACGACCGCAGATGGGGCGCACACGTCGCGACCGCCGACACCGAGGCCGTGCCGCAGGTCGTCTTCACCGACCCGGAGGTGGCCTCCGTCGGCCTGACGACCCGTGAGGCGGAAGCCGCGGGACGGCGTGTGGACGTCGTGGACTACGACTTGGGGCGCCTCGCCGGCGCCGTGCAGTACGTCGAGGACTACCGGGGCAGGGCCCGCGTCCTGATCGACCCGGACCGCGGCACGGTGGTCGGCGTCACCTTCGTCGGCCCGGGGGTGCAGGAACTGCTCTACTCGGCCACCGTCGCCGTCGCCGGCGAGATCCCGGTCGACCGGCTGTGGCACGCCGTCCCCGCATTCCCGACGATCAGCGAGGTCTGGCTGCGCGTGCTGGAGACCTACCGGGACATGCGGAAGGCCTGACGCCACGGCGAACGCCGAGGACCCGCCTCCCCTCGGGAGAGGCGGGTCCCGACGGCGTGAGGTCAGCGGTGGTGGCGGCCGACGGCACGGAGCACCGCGCCGGCCACGGCTCCTCGCCCCTGGCGTTGGGGTGCGCGGGCGCCGCGGCGCTCGCGGGGGCGAGGGACTCGATCCAGCGCGTACCCGCCGGGTGTCGGCGTACGCGCGCCGGCTTGGCGGGCCTGGGTGGGCAGCACGGCCCGCCCCGCCGGAGTACGCAAGTTGCTGCCGCTGTGCGCCGAGCGCGGGATGGCCGCCGGGGTTTACCAGTCCGGGCTGCTCGCGGACCCGCGGCCCGGCGCGCCCCACGGGTACACCGCCGTGCCCGCGGAACTGGCCGCGCGGGTGGCCGCATGGCGGCAGGTGTGCCGGAGGTACGACGTGCCGTTGCTCGCGGCGGCCGTGCGCTTCCCGCTGGGGCCCCGCGGTCGCGAGCGTGGTCGTCGGTGCCCGCTCCCCTGAGGAGGTCGCGCAGAGCGTCGCTTACTTCGACCACCCGGTGCCGGAGGAGTTCTGGCACGCGGTCAAGGCCGCCGGGCTGCTCGCGGAGCACGCGCCCACGCCGTGACCGGGGCGCCGCGGACGCGGCCCGTCCGGCTCACCGGAGCCGGAAGACGGGCCGCGAACGGTGGCGGGTCAGACGTCGGAGTCGGCGCCCTCGGCCTGCTCCTCGGGGACGAGCAGCACCGCGATGCGGCTGGCGTGGGCGACGGCGTCGCTGACGCGGGGGTTGAAGAAGGCCGCGACCGAGCCGCGGTGATGGGGGCTGAGGACCAGGAGGTCCGCCTTGAACTGCTCCGCTGCGGCGGAGATCGCGCCGGCGACCTCCTGCGTGGTCACGTCGCGGACGACCTCACCGTCGGCCTCCTCGACACCCAGGCCGCGGAGCGTGGCGACGGCCGCGTCGACGACGGCGCCGGCGTCGGAGTCCTCTTCCAGGTTCATGACGGTGTCGAAGGCGACCGCCGAGGCGAGCACGTGCACGACGTGCACCGCGGCGCCGGTCAGCCGGGCCATGTCCCCGGCCGTGCGCAGGGCGGGCTGGGCGAAGGGGCTCGAGTCGACGGCAACCAGAATGCGCTGGTACATGGATACCTTTTCTCTTCTTGCGGGCTGAACAGGGTTCGCGGACTCAGTAGAGGCCCGCGCCGGTGGAGCTTTCCTGACCAGCGCTGATGTGCGGCGTGAATATTCCGTTCACAGTGTGCGCCGACCATGGACGCCCTCCGAGGCCCGGGGGGTGTGCCCTCGGGCCTCGTCCCTGGCGTACCCTTCGCCCCGTCAGCCGGGCAGCTTCGCCGCGAGCACCTCGACCGGGGTGATGACGGGCGGTGCGGCGAACACTTCGTCGCCGAGCGCCTCGATGCGCTGACGCACCTTGCCCCGAAGGTGCGTCTCGCGGTCCTCCTCGGTCTCGAAGGCGTCGAAGATGCGGAAGGAGGAAGGCCCCAGGCGGAAGCCGAACCAGGTGAGCGTCCCCGGCTCCGCGTCCACCAGCGTCTTGGCGTCGACGAGGAAGCGGGCGACGTCCTCCTCCCGCCCCGGTCGGGCCTCGAACTCCACGAAGAATCCGTACGCGGGCATGGCGGTGCTCCCGGTCGCCGGTGGGACGGCCCCTCGGGGCCGCTGGTGAGGGCGACGCTACCCGGCCGTCGCGGCGTGTTCCGCGAAGCCGGTTCGGTGTTTCGGCCCGTTGCACGAGTCTCGGGCCTGCCGGACCGGGCGGGTGCCCGGCTACGCTCGAGTCGTGAAGAGCGAGCCTCACGACACGTCCGGCCCCGGCCGGCGCCGGCCGGTCCGGCGGCCGCACTCACCGCGTGGCTGACGGTGATCGGGCTGATGGTGATGGGCGTCCTCGCCCTGCTCCTCTGGCCCTTCGGCCTGCTGCCCGACGTGAGCCTGCTGCCGGTCGGGACCGCGCTGATCGCAGGTGGCGGTGTCGTCGGCTCGGACCGTGAGCGTCCTCGCCGGTGGGTCCCGGCCGCCGCGGCCGGCATCTGCGTCGTGGCGGCGACGGCAACGCTCGGCGCCACCGTGGCCCGGCTGGTGTCGCCACCCGCCGCGGACCTCGGTCCGCACGTCGGCATCATCCTGGGATTCCCGCCCGCCGCGGCCGTGTTCACCTGGGTGGGCAACCTGGGGAACCCGCCCGCCCCGCCCGCCGCGGCGGGGCCGGACGCCTGACGGAACCCGTTGCCGGGGCGGCACGTCACATCGGCGGGGTCCGAGGGGGCCCGCTGCCCGGGGAGGCGTCATGAGACCGTTCGTGCTGGTGGGAGTCGTCTGCCTGGTGTTGGGATCCGCCGGCTGCGGGTCGCTGACGGGTTCCGGCACGGACGGCAGCGCCGGGGCCGCCGCACGCATGCGGAAGGTCGCCGAGGCCTGGGAGGGCTCGGAGGCGGCGCGATCCTGGCGCGAGGGCTTCTACCCGCTGGAGGACGTCGTCCGCCTGCCGGACAACGCGTTCCGCACCGACACCGACAAACTGGCCTATCTCGCACGGAACTTCGAGCACCGCGGACCGCTGCCCCGCACCGAGCGGGAGGGCCGCATCCGCTGGGCGGACGGCACGTCGAGCCCCGTCACGCCGATGACGGCGCGGGAGACGTACGACCTGATCGACGACGGCCCGCAGGGCCGCGCGGACCCGTTGACCGTCACGAAGGCCACCTTCGGCGAGATGACCCTGCTCACCAGCCGCGGCCGGGCCCGCGTCCCCGCCTGGCACTTCACGCTCGAGGGATACGACACCCCGCTGGTGCGCGCCGCGGTCGACCCCGCGCGGCTGCCGCGCTCGCCGATCGCCGCCCTTTCCGAGGCCACCGACGACGGGGTGCGGCTGTACGGGCTGCGGAAGGTCGCCGGGGACGGCCGGAGCGTCACCGTCCTTGCGGGGCACGGCGGCTGTGACGACGGTCCGGCCGTGGAGGTGCTGGAGACCCGTGACAGCGTGGTGCTCCGCGGCACGGTCCCCGGCAGGGACGACGGCCTGTGCACGAAGGAGCTGCTCATCGAGCCGGTGACGGTCCGTCTGGACCGGCCGCTCGGCGGACGGCTCCTGCTCGACTCCTTCACCGGCGCGCCCATGGCGCTCGCCGGGCGGTAGACCTTCCGCCGCCCCCCGCGGTCACCCCGGTACGACAAAGGCCGCCGCGCCCCGAGGGGTGCGGCGGCCGTCGCGTAGTGGCGGTGCGGCGTCAGGCGGCGCTCCTGCGCCGTACGAAGACGATGATCACGGCGCCCAGCCCGAGGGCCAGCAGCGCGGAGCCGCCGAGGAGCAGCGCGCCGCCGGCGCCGGTGAAGGCGAGGCCGCCGCCGGAGTCACCGCCGGAGGACGAGGTGGCGTCGCTGCCGGACGTACCGGTGGAGCCCGCGGTGTCGTCGCCGGAGGCCGTGGGGTGCGGGGTGGCCGACGGTTCGCCGGAGGACCCCTGCGATCCGTCGCCGCCGCCGGTGGCGTTCAGGACGATCCAGGCGGTGTTGTTGGACTGGTTGGGCTCCACCGGGTTGTCCCACGTCGGCAGGGCGACCTTGCCCTTGGCGTTCTTCACCACCTTGTCGATGCGCAGCTCGAACGGGAAGCTCAGCTTCGTGTTCTCCAGCAGCGGGGTCCCCACCCAGCACAGGTAGCCCTTGACGCCCTCCTCGATGGTGGTGAGGTTGCAGTGCTCGGGGCTCTTGGTCACCTTCGCGCCCTCGGGGACGGCGACCGAGAAGGCGATCGACTCACCGCCGCTGCGCAGCGCGCTCAGCCAGGCCGGTCCGTCGTTGCGGAAGCCGATCTCCGCCTTGACCGTGTCGCCGGCCTTGCCCTGGGCGGAGGCGCCGGTCAGCACCAGGTCGTACGTGTTGGTGGTGGGCAGGTCGAGATCGGAGTAGCGGGCGTAGTCACCCGCGGAGGCGCCGGGAAGCTCCTCGAGGGTCAGCGGCGCCCCGGTGCCCGGCGTGTAGCCGTCGTTCTCCAGCAGCGCCTCGGCCTTCTTCGCGCCGACCGCGGAGAAGCCGTAGGCGAAGCCGTCCCTGAGGGCGAACGCGGCCGTCTTGACCTTCAGCGGTTCGGACAGGGTGTAGGCGGTGCCAGCCTTGTACGTGCCGGGGAAGGTGCAGATCGCGTCGGTGCCCTGGTACAGCAGCGACCCCTCGGTGGTGTGCTTGTAGGCGCAGTTGCCGTAGCTGTCGGGGAAGCTCAGCCCGCGCGAGCCGTGGAAGTGCAGCACGGTGCCGTCGGCCGCCATGCCGCCGACGTTGCGGAAGCCGACCGGTGCCTCGTACGTGTCGCCGGCAGCGAAGCCCTTGGGCTCGGACAGCTTGCGGCCCCGCAGTTCCGGGCCGCCGACCAGCACGTCGATGGTGAGGGGCGCGAAGTCGACGCCCTCGCCCTCGCCGGTCACCTTGATGGTGCCGAAGTCCCCGGCGGCGCTGTCGGCGTCGATGTCGAGGCGGATGCCGCCGATGCGGTTGTAGGCCTCCCCGGCGTTGATCTCGTTGCGGTCGCAGACGGCGGTCAGGCCGGTCGCGTCGCAGGGAAGTTTCACGGCGGCGACGCCCTTGAGGCCGCTGGCGTCGATCTTGATCGTGTACGGGCCCTGGTGGACGACCGGGACCACCCCGTCGTCGCCGGGCTCGTCACTGCCGGGCGCGGCGAGACGCAGTACGACCTGCGGCTGGCTCGGATCGTCGTCGTCGTCACTCTGGAGCGAGAGATCCACGTGGTTCTCGCCGGTGATCGCCACCGGCAGCGGGGCCCCGTCCTCGGCGAAGGCGGTGGAGGCGGGGCCGAAACCGGCGGCCAGGGCGGTGGCCGCCAGGAGTCCGATCGCTGCCCGGAAGACGGATCTGCGGACGGGACGTCTCATCAACGTGTCCTTGTCGGATGTCGGAGTCTGGGGGGTGCGCCGTCCTGGGCACACGCCTGTCAGACCTGCCGGACACCCTCGGCGTTGTACACAGGAAGATCACAGAGGCATCACAGTTGGGGCTGCTGTGCCCCCAGGGATCCCTTTACGTCGGCACCAAAGGCAAATAAGCCGGTCAAATGCATGTTTTACGGCTTCCGGCCGGCGGAATAGTTGCCTCGGCATACGGGGTTGCACTCCCTGTACACCGCACGCACGACCGTCACCACGGTCCTACCTCTGCCCGGAGGCCTCGTCCCATGGCGCTCACGACAACCGATCTGCCCGCCCGGAGACCCGGTGGGGCGGTCGTCCCGGTACTCGCCTTCGTGGGCATCGTTGTCGCGGTCATGCAGACTTTGCTCGTCCCGGTCATCAAGGACCTGCCGCAGTTGCTGGACACCGCGCCGAGCAACGCGACCTGGGTGCTGACCTCCACCCTGCTCGCGGGCGCCGTGGCCACCCCGATCATGGGCCGCCTCGGCGACCTCTACGGCAAGCGCCGCATGCTCATCGGCAGCCTCTCGGTCATGGTCGTCGGCGCCGTGATCAGTGCCGTCACCAGCGAGCTGCTCACCATGATCGTGGGCCGTACGCTGCAGGGCTTCGCCATGGGCGCCATCCCGCTCGGTATCGGGCTCATGCGCGACATGCTGCCGCGTGAGCGTCTCGGATCGGCGATGGCCCTGATGAGCTCCTCGATCGGCGTCGGCGGTGGCCTCGCGCTGCCCGGGGCGGCGCTGATCGCCCAGCACGCGAACTGGCACGCGCTCTTCTACGCCGCGGCCGGCCTCGGGGTGCTCGCCATCGTGCTCGCCCTGGCCGTCGTGCCGGAGTCCACGATGCGCGCCAAGGGCACCTTCGACCTGCCCGGCGCGCTCGGCCTCTCGGCCGGACTGATCCTGTTCCTGCTGCCGATCACCAAGGGCAGCGACTGGGGATGGTCGTCCGGCACCACCCTCGGGCTGTTCGGCGCCTCCGCCGTCGTCCTGCTGCTGTGGGGCGTGATGGAGCTGCGGGTCAAGGCCCCGCTGGTCGATCTGCGCACCACCGCCCGCCGCGAGGTGCTGCTCACCAACCTCGCCTCGATCATGGTCGGGGTCAGCTTCTATGTCGTGTCCCTCGTCCTGCCGCAGCTTCTGCAACTGCCCACCGCCACCGGTGCCGGACTCGGCCAGTCCATGGTCGTCGCCGGTCTGGCCGTCGCCCCGCTCGGCCTGACCATGATGTTCACCGCCCCGGTCTACGCCCGCCTGTCCGCCCGCTTCGGCCCGAAGACCACGCTGATCATCGGCCTGCTGGTGATCGGCGCCGGGTACGGCGGCGGCATCGGGCTGATGGACGCCGTCTGGCAGACGATCCTCACCTCGGTGATCCTCGGTGCCGGCATCGGCCTGGCGTACTCCTCGCTGCCCGCGCTCATCGTCGGGGCGGTGCCGGCCTCCGAGACGGGCGCGGCCAACGGCCTCAACACCCTGATGCGGTCCGTCGGCACCTCGGTGTCCAGCGCGGTGATCGGCATGGTGCTGGCCAACAGCGCGGTGGAGGTGAACGGCGTCGCCGTCCCGACCATGCACGGCTTCCGCCTCTCGTTCCTCATCGCCACCGGCGCCGTCCTCGTCGGCCTCCTGCTCGCCTTCGGCCTGCCCGGCCGGCGGACCGGGCTGCGGCTGCGGGCCGGCAGCGAGGAGCAGGCCGCCCCGGCGCCCGCGGAGCAGGTCCTGAGCGGCTTCCGCGGCCGGGTCGTGGGATCCGGGGGCGCTCCGGTAGCCCGCGCCAAGGTCACCCTCATCGACCGCCGCGGCCGGCAGGCGGGCGCGACGCTGTCCGCGGAGGACGGCAGCTACGCGCTCGCCGTCCCGGCCGCGGGCCCGTACGTGCTCGCCGCCCTCGCGACGGGGCACGGCCCCCTCGCCTCGGCGGCCACGCACGCCGGGGACGAGCGGCTGGTCGACCTCGACCTCGCGCTGCCCGGGGAGACCGTCCCGGCGTGACTGCCGCGTGCCCCCCCGGCCCGCCGTGGCGCGGGCCGGGGGGCACCGGGATCAGTTCCTGCCCGTCAGGCGTGATCCGGCGGGGGTCCGCCGGTACAGCACCGTCCGCCCCGACCGGGCACGGGTCACGAGCCCGGCCCGGTGCAGCACGCCCAGGTGGTACGAGACCGTCGCCGCACTGAGGAAGTGGCGCGCCGCGAGCTGCGTGGTGGACGCCGGCCGCGCCAGCGCCCCGAGGAGCCCCGCCCGGGTGGGACCGAGCAGCCCGGCCAGCTCGGCCGACGGGGGCGCCGGTGCGACGGGCCGGTCCCGCACGGGATAGGCCACCATCGGCGGCCGCCGTCCGCCGGGCACCGGGTCCACGACCACCGCCGGCTCGGTCGCCACCAGCGACGGCAACACGATCACCAGGGGAACGGGGATCGCCACCGTGAAGCGGCTGTCGACGCGCAGCGTGCCGCCGGCCCACCTGATCCCCGGGTGCAGCGAGTTGAACAGCCCCGCGGCGCCCTGCCGGGCCAGCACCCCCGCGCACCGGTCGACCTCGGCGTCGAGCGCGGCCTTCGCGTCGGGCCAGTGCGGGGCGAAGGCGAGCTCCCAGTACCGCCGCAACTCCTCCGCGGCCTGCCGGGCGACGTGTCCGCCGCCCCGCGTCATCGCACGCCGCACCCCGGGCGGCAGCTCCGCTCCGGCCAGCCCGTTGCGGGGGCGGCCGTTGCGCAACGTCTCCAGCTCGTCGAGGACGCGGCCGGGCGGCGTGGCACGGACCCGGTCCAGTTCCTCCTCGACGGTGGGCGAGGGGCCGGACGGATGCGGACTGAGGAAGTCCGGCAGGTAACCGCCGCCGTCCAGGGCCAGTTCGGACAGCAGCGGCAGCCGCGCGCGGCGCAGCACACGGCGGGCGCGGGTCACCCACGGATCGGCCTCCGGATCCCGGCGCAGGCCCCAGGGCAGCAAGGTCGCGGCGACCTCGTGCAACGGCGAGACCACGAAGCGGGAGCGTGCCAGCCCGGCGGCGTCCACGGTGAGTTCGATCATCCTTCTGCCCGCCGTCCTTGCCCCGGGTTGCTTTCGAACGTACTCGAATCGTGGCACGGACTCTCGCTGTGGCGAGCCCTGTTGGCGCAGTCTGATGGCCGACGGACGACAGGGGCTCGAAGGACACCGGAAGACGGGGGTGCGTGCGATGCGGGCGCTGCGCAGGGCCGGAAGGGCACGGGGGACGCGGAGGTCCGGAGCACGCGCGGCGGTGGCGCTGGCCGCCGCCGGTCTGCTGATGGTGTCGGGCACCTGTACGTCGTCGGCCCAGGACCGGGGCGCCGCGGGGCCGTCCGGGGGGAGCGGGGGGCTCTCCGGCACCGCGGCGTGCCCCGGCCTGGAGGGCTTCAGCTGCGCCACGCTGACGGTTCCGCTCGACCACGGCGGCACGGTGCGGGGCCGGCTGGGCCTGAAGGTCGCCATGGCGGACAACGCGAACGCTCCCAAGGGCGTCCTGCTCTTCCTCACGGGCGGCCCCGGGCAGCCGGGCGTGCCCTTCGTGGAACGGATCGCCAAGGCCATGGGGCCGGTGCTCGAGGACTACCGCCTCGTCATGATCGACCAGCGCGGCACCGGCGGCAACGCCCTTCAGTGCCCCGAACTGCAGGCGCAGATGGGGTCGTCCGACCTCACACCGCCCACCGCGGGCGCGGTACGCGACTGCGCCGCTGCCATCGGTCCCGACCGCCGCTTCTACAGCACCGGCGACACGGTCGCCGACCTGGAACTGCTCCGCCGCGCACTGGGCGTGCGGAAACTGACCCTCGACGGGGTCTCGTACGGCACGTACACCGCCGAGCGGTACGCCCTGGCCCACCCCGGGCGCGTGGCCCGGTTGGTGCTGGACTCGGTGGTGCCGCAGACGGGTTACGACCCGATGGACCTCGCCGCCATGCGGGCCGCGCCGCGCGTGCTGACGGACGCGTGCGAGAGCATCGGCTGCACCACGGATCCGGCGGCCGACCTCGCCGAGGTCGTGGACACCTACGACAACGGCGTCGACGTGCTGGACGCCCTGACCACCTGGGGGTTCGTCGACGCGGACTACGCGGAGATGATCGACGCCCTCCACCAGGCCGCCGAGGGGGACCCCGGACTGCTGGGCGGCCTCATCCAGGGCGTGCGGCAGGGCAGCGCAGCGAGCGCGGAGGAGCTCAGCCAGGGACTCCACGCGTCGACGCTGTGCCTCGACGGCCGCTACCCCTGGGGCCGGTCGGACGCCCCGCTCGCCGGCCGCCGTGCCGCACTGGAGAAGGCGGGCGCCGAACTCACCCCGGCCGACCACGGCCCCTTCGACGCCGCCACGGCGACCGGACTCGGCTCCATGCTCAGCTGCCTCGACTGGCCCCGCACCCCAGCCCCGCCCCTGCCCGCCGCGCACCGCCGCCTCCCCGGTGTCCCGGTGCTGCTGCTCGGCGGCGACCGGGACCTGTCGACACCCGTGGAATGGCTGTACGACCAGAAGAAGCTGACCCCGGGGGCCCGGGTCGTCGTGGTCGCCGGCGCCGCCCACTCCGTCCAGAGCCGCGCTGCGAGCGACGAGGGCCGCCGGGCGGTCCACGACTTCCTGCTCGGACGCTGAAGGCCGCGCGGGCCGTCCCCGGCGCCGTGTCCGGAGATCCGGATGCGGCGCCGGGGCCGTTCGCGGCCCCAGCGGCCCGTGACCGAGCCGCGAGGCCGCGCGCGGGCCTCTTCTACGGGATCGGCGTGCCGGGCTTCCTCGCGGTCGCCGTCCGTCTCGCCGTCCGTCTCGCCGTTCGCAGGGTCGCGCGCCGGTTCGGAGAGCCGTGGACCGTCCGGCTGACGGAGGCGACCTGCACGCTGCGCACGGCCGCCTCCCAGGCGGAGGTCGGCCGGGACGACTACCGCTACGCGCGGGAGCGCGCGGGTTTCTGGTACCTGCGCCAGGTCGGCGGGGCTTGCGGGTTCTTCCCGAAGCGCGTCTTCGACAAGGCCCAGCAGGCGGCCGTGGCCGCCTTCTTCGCCCGGCGGCGGCTGCCGCCGGTGAAGCGGCCCTGGTACCGGCCCTTCTCCTGACCGAGGGCGCTGCGGGGGCCGGCACGTGCCACCGGCCCCTTGCGACGCTCAGGCGCGGGCGAGGAGTTCGAGGGTGTCGACGACGCGGTTGGAGAAGCCCCACTCGTTGTCGTACCAGGCCACGACCTTGATGTGGCGGCCCTCGACGCGGGTGAGGGCGGCGTCGAAGATCGACGAGGCCGGGTGGCCGGTGATGTCGCTGGAGACCAGCGGCTCGGTGGCGTAGTCGAGGACGCCCTTCAGCTTGCCCTCTGCGGCGGCGCGGTAGGCGTCCAGCACCTGCTCGAGGGTCACGTCGCGGGAGACCGTGGTGTTGAGCTCCACGATCGAGCCCACCGGTACGGGCACGCGGATCGAGTCGCCCGAGAGCTTGCCGTCGAGGTTCGGCAGCACCTTGCCGATGGCCTTGGCGGCCCCGGTGGTGGTGGGGACGATGTTCACGCCGGCGGCACGGGCGCGGCGCATGTCGCGGTGCGGGCCGTCCTGGAGGTTCTGCTCCTGGGTGTAGGCGTGCACCGTGGTCATGAAGCCGTGCTCGATGCCGGCCAGGTCGTCCAGCACGGACGCGAGGGGGGCCAGGGCGTTCGTGGTGCACGAGGCGTTCGACACGATGACGTGCCGGGCCGGGTCGTACTCGTCGGTGTTGACGCCGTACGCGAGGGTGACGTCCGCACCGTCGGAGGGGGCGCTCACCAGGACCCGCCTGGCACCGGCGTCCAGGTGCGCGCGGGCGGCCTCCGCGGAGGTGAAGCGGCCGGTGGACTCCAGCACGACGTCGACGCCCAGTTCGGCCCACGGCAGCTTGGCCGGCTCGCGCTCGGCGAGCACCTTGATCCGGCGGCCGTCGACGACCAGGTCGGAGCCGTCCACCTCTACGGTGCGGCCCAGCCGGCCGAGGGAACTGTCGAACTTGAGCAGGTGCGCCAGGGACTCGGGCGCGGTGAGGTCGTTGACGGCGACCACTTCCAGGTCGCTGTCGCGCTCGACGAGGGCGCGGAGGGTGTTGCGTCCGATGCGGCCGAATCCGTTGACGGCGATGCGGGTCATGGGGGGTTCCTTTCGTTGCCGTCTCCATGCTCCGCGGCGGGGCGCCGCTGCGGCAGTGGCCCGAACGACAGTGTGCGCAAGGATCTCGCCAGAGGTTTCGCCATCGTCCGCAAGGATCCCGCCACTAGGCGGAGAAGGTGTTCCGGTACTCGGTGGGGGAGGTGCCGAGGATGCGGTGGAAGTGCAGGCGCAGGTTCGCGCCGGTGCCGAGGCCGACGCGGTCGGCGATCTGCTCCACGCCCAGGTCGGTGCGTTCCAGCAGTTCGCGGGCGAGGTCGACGCGGGCGCGGAGCACCCACTGCATCGGCGTGTAGCCGGTGTCCTCCACGAACCGCCGGGAGAAGGTGCGCGCCGACACCCGGGCGTTGCGGGCGAGGGTGTCGAGCGTGAGCGGTTCGGCGAGGTGCGCCAGCGCCCACTCGCGGGTGCCCGCGAACAGGTCGCCGAGCGGCTCGGGCACGCTCCGGGGGACGTACTGCGCCTGGCCCCCGCTGCGGTAGGGCGCCGCCACCAGTCGCCGTGCCACGTGGTTGGACAGGCCGACGCCGTGGTCGCGTCGCACCAGGTGCAGGCACAGGTCGATGCCGGACGCCGCTCCGGCCGAGGTGAGCACGTCGCCCTCGTCCACGAACAGCACGTTCTCGTCCACCCGTACCAGGGGATGCCGCTCGGCGAGGGCCTTGGTGTAGTGCCAGTGGGTCGTGGCCCTTTTGCCGTCGAGCAGGCCGGTCGCCGCCAGCGCGAACGCCCCCGTGGAGATGGCCGCGAGGCGGGTCCCGCGTTCGTGGGCCGCCATCAGCGCGCCGACGACGGCCGCCGAAGGTGCGGTGCCCGCGGGCTCCCGGTAGCCGGGGATGAAGACGGTGTCGGCGTCCTCGAAGGCCTCCAGGCCCTCCGCCACGTGGTACGACAGCCCGTCGCCCCCCGTCACCAGCCCGGGTGCGGCGCCGCACACCCGCACCTCGTAGGGCATGCTCGGCCGGCTGGAGAACACCTGCGCCGGGATACCGACGTCCAGCGGCTTGGCGCCCTCCAGCACGAGCACGACGACGCGATGGTTCTTCCCGCGGTTCAACGGGCCTCCTCCGGTTCTCCCGTCCGGTGGCGTGGCCGGCCACCACCGCAAGCATCCTGCCATCGGCCGCCCGGCGCCCGCCCGGCCCGGAGGCGGCGGTGAGGCGAACGCGGGATCTACGCGCGAAGAAATTTTAACATTTCATTGTCATGGACACTTCCATCAGGCCGGTTTCGGGGCTACCAAGTGGTAGTCAACTCTCCGCCCAGGGAGGTTCCGTGAGACGCACCACGTCGTTGTCGGCCCTGACCACCCTGATCGTCACCCTGGCCCTCGGCCTGTTGTGGACCACCCCGGCACACGCCGCCGGACCCGCCTACGTCGCGCTGGGGGACTCGTACGCCGCCGGCAACGGTGCGGGCAACTACGACAGCGCGAGCGGCAGTTGCCATCGGAGTCTCAGCGCGTACCCGTACCTCTGGAAGAACGCCCACGCCCCCTCGTCGTTCGCCGACACCTCCTGCTCGGGTGCGGTGACCACGGACGTGACCAACAACCAGCTCGGCCCGCTGAACTCCGCCACCGGTCTGGTCTCCCTGACCGTCGGGGGCAACGACGCGGGCTTCTCCGACGTCATGACGACCTGTGTGATCGGCTCCGACACCGACTGCGTCAACCGGGTCAACCAGGCGGAGAACTACGCCCGCAACACCCTGCCCGCCCGGCTGGACGCCACCTACAACGCCATCCGCGCCAAGGCCCCCAACGCCAAGGTCGTCGTCCTCGGCTACCCCCGCGTGTACACCCTGAACGTCCTGTGCGTCGGCCTGTCCGACACCAAGCACCGCAAGATCGACGAGGCCGCGGACGTCCTCGACGGTGTCATCGCCGCCCGGGCCGCCGCCCACGGCTTCGTCTTCGGGGACGTCCGGGGGACCTTCAACGGCCATGAACTGTGCTCCGGCGACGACTGGTTGCACTCCCTGGTGGTCTCGCCGAGCTGGGAGTCCTACCACCCCACCGCCAAGGGCCACGCGAGCGGTTACTACCCCGTCCTGAACGCCAACAGCTGACCGCCCGCCCTCCCGCACCCCGTGGGGCCGGCCCCGCCCGGCCCCCTCCGGCGACCCCGTACGGCCACGCCCCAAGGCCGGTACGGGGTCGCGTCGTTGCCGTACGCCGCCGTCGCCCGCCACCACCGGAAGGTGGAGGAGAGACAAAGTGGATGAGTGGCTGTACCACTCCTTGCGTACCGGACCCTCCCTTTGCCAGGCTTGGCGGGCCCGGTCCCGCGCTCCACGGCCGGGTGGTTCGCGCGCCTCCCTCGTCCCCCCCTCGCCATGCCGTGCTGCCCGCGCACGGCGGCTGACGACCGAACAGGATTCGGAATGTCTCTGACGCGCCGAAGAATGCTGATGGCGACCGCCGTGAGCGTGGTGACCGCCGCCGTCGCCCCGGGCGGCCTCGCCGGCCTCGCGGCCGCCGCCCCACGGACCACCGCCGCCGACGGTTCCGTACCGGGCCTGTCGACCCTGGACCGCACGCTGCTGCGCGGCCCGGACCTCGGATCCGGCTACCGCGGGATCGTCGCGGGGCCCGGCGAACCCCACCTCGTCCGCAAGGACCTGGCCAACGTCACCGCGCCCACGGTGACCCGGTCGCTGATCGCCTTCGCCCAGATGTCCGACCTGCACATCGTCGACGACCAGTCACCGCTGCGCGTCGAGTGCCTCGACCGGCTCGCCGACCACGGCCCACCGCACTACAACTCCTACCCCACCGAGTCCGCCTACCGGGCGCACGAGTTCCTGTCGACCCAGACGACCGACGCGATGTGCCGCGCCGTCCGGCAGATCGGCCGCGGGCCGCGGACCGGCGCGCCGCTGGCGTTCACCGTCGTCACCGGTGACGCCGTCGACAACTGCCAGTACAACGAGACCCGCTGGTACATCGACCTGCTGGACGGCAACACCGTCACCCCCGACTCCGGCAACCCCGCCCTCGACGAGAGCGTGAGCAGCGGACGCTTCGGCACCGACGTCCACTACTGGCACCCGCAGGCCCGGCAGAGCCCCGCCGACAACAACGAGCTGGCCGGCTTCCCCCTCGTGGCCGGCCTGCTCACCGCCGCCCGCAGGCCGTTCGCCGCCGGCGGGCTGCGCATGCCCTGGTACGCCGCCTACGGCAACCACGACGGACTCGTCCAGGGCAACGTCGCACCGGACGTCCTGCCGTTCGACCCCCTCAAGAGCATCGCCACCGGCTCCACGAAGATCACCCAGATCGAGGGCGTCCCCGACGTCTTCGACAACGGGCCCGCCTACTACATCGAGCTGCTGACGGACATCATCACCGGCGACTTCACCCTCGACACCGAGAAGGTCACCGCCGACCCCGCGCGACGCCTGCTGGAGCGGCGCGAGTTCGTCGCCGAGCACTTCCGCACCACCGGTGCCCCGGCGGGGCACGGCTTCACCTCCGGCAGCGACCGGGCCTACTACGCCATACCCTCCGGGCCCTCCGACCTCGTCCAGGTGCTCGTGCTCGACACCACCAACGCGAGCGGCGGCGCGAACGGCGCCCTCGACGAGGCGCAGTGGGAGTGGCTGGACGCACAGCTCAGGGCGAACAGCTCCCGCTACGAGACGGACCGCGCCAACGGCACGGGTCCCGGTACCGTCGTCACCCAGCCCGGGGTCAAGGACAAACTGATCGTCGTCTGCTGCCACCACACGCTCGACTCGATGGACAACACCGACGACGACTCGCCCTACAGCGGCGCCGACCTGCGCGACAAGCTGCTGCGCTTCCCGAACGTCGTACTGATGGTGGACGGCCACACGCACACCAACAACATCACCGCGCACAAGCCCGCCTGGACCTCCGCGCTCAGCCGCGGCTTCTGGGAGGTGAACACGGCCTCGCACATCGACTGGCCCGTGCAGTCCCGGATCGTCGAGATCGCCGAGGGCGGCGGCTACCTGTCGATCTTCACCACCATGGTCGACGCCGACGCGCCGCTGTCGTTCGGCGGGGACACCGGCACCCCCGCCGCTCTCGCCTCCCTGGCACGCGAACTCGCCGCCAACGACATCCAGTCCGTCGGCCGCGGCATCGACCTGCGGCGAGGTGCGCCCGCCGCCCGCAACACCCAACTGCTGCTCCCGCTGCCCTTCGCGCTGCCCACCGGCGCCGGCACGCCCGCACCCGACTGGCCCCTGCTGCAGCAGGGCCAGAGCGGCACCCGCGTCAGGGCGCTGCAGTACCTGCTGAACGCCCGCGGGACAGGGCTCGCCGTGGACGGTGTCTTCGGCATCACGACCGCCGCCGGGGTCCGCTCCTTCCAGACCGCGCGCGGTCTGCCCTCGAACGGCGTCGTGGGTCCCGCGACCTGGCAGCCGCTGGTCTTCGCGGGGCTGGGGCAGGGCGACTCGGGTCCCGCGGTCTCCGCCGTGCAGTACCTGCTGAACACCCGCGGAGCGGGACTGACCGTGGACGGAGTCTTCGGCACGGCGACGGACGCCGCGGTGCGCTCGTTCCAGTCCGCCCGAGGCCTGCCCGCGGACGGCACCGTCCGGACCGGTTCCTGGCTGAACCTGCTGGCGCCCTGACGGCCGCGGGCGCCGCCGGCGGAGCCGGTGTACGCGCGGCGGCCGGTGCCCGCACCCTCACGGGTGCGGGCACCGGCCGCTCGCCGGAGGCTACTTCAGGCCGAACGCCCGGATGACGGTCTGGGTGACACCGCCGCCATTGTGCTGCTTGGCGGTCACTCGGACGGACACGTGACCCGCCCGGGCCGGCGCGTGGAGCTGCGCCTGCCAGGTGCCGTCGGCCGCCTTCAGGGCCTGCGGCTGCCAGGAGGCCCCGTCGTCGTAGGACACCTCGAGCTCGACCGAGGAGACCGCGTCCTCGGCCGCGTCACTGCCGGGGACCACGGGCTTGACGGAGAACACCGACGTGCGCTTCGCCCGGCCGGCGAGGTCCACCTCCGTTCCGTAGTCGAGTTGGACCAGGGGGAGGGCCTGGTTGTCGGCTGTGCCGGACTGGAAGGTCCACTCGGTGTGCGTGGTGGTGGAGTAGGGGGTGACGTCGGTGTTCCCCCGCCCGTCGACCACGAGCCGGTAAGGAACCTTCCCGGGGGCCAGGTCGCCCACTCCGAAGTCAGGGACCGGGCCGCCCTGCAGCAGCTTCCTGTCTCCCTGGTAGAGGGCGAAGTCGCGTGACATCAGACCGGTGTCACCACTGTGGGCGGATCCTCCGTCACCGAAGGCGGTGATCGTTCCCGCGATGACGTCGCCGACTCGGTGGGGAAGCTGGAAGCTGAGCAGGCGCGGCCGGATGAGGGGGCCGAACCAGTGCTCGCTCTGCACGCTGCCCGGCCGGTAGCCGACGATGTCGGTGAAGGCAGACAAGCCGTCGGCGACGCCGGCGTACTGCTGCCATTTCACGCCGTCGCCCGCGGACACCCAGTCGGTGCGGGGGCCTGGTGCAACCGGTTCCCGCGGGAACGGCGGTACGCGCGTCATCCCGGGCTGATTGGCGTAGGGGTAGGCGGCCGGCCAGTGCTCGTACGACGGGCTGTCCTCCCGGCTCTCCTTGATCTGCCCCCCGGTGGGCGAGGTGAAGACGTTGTCGATCCGCGCGAGACTGCCGGGGTCCGTCGCCGCGGAGGGGTCGTCCGGTATGCCGCCGTGGTGGTAGTCGGCCAGGTCGTACAGGTACCGCGGAGAAGGATGGGCCTCGATCGCCAGCGTGGTCCTCCCCGGGGCCGTGATCCTCCTGATCAGGTCCGCGCCTTCGTCGACGGTGAGCGAGGCGACCGGAATGCGCCCGGCCGTGCCGTCCTGGTTGCCGTACCAGTCGCTCAGCCGGCCGTCGCCGTCGTTGACCACCAGGAGCATCGCCGCGCCCGCGGCGCGGGCGGCCGCCGCCCGGTCCGCCGGGGCCACCCACGCGTCGGCGCGGACGACCACGGCCTTGCCGCGGGCCGACAGGCCGGCGTAGTCGGCGGGCCTGCCGGTGCCTGCGAACACGGCCTCGACGCGCGAAGTGCCGTCCTGGAAGGGAGCGGAACCCGGCTGCACGAGTACGGTGTCGTCGAGGCTGCGCCCGCCGTAGGTGATCTTCAGCGGTGTCTGCTTGGCGCGGATCCTGGTGGTGAAGACGAAGCTGCCCTTCTTCACCTTGCCCTTGGACGGAAGCGCCCACAGGCTGTCGTACTCGGGCGAGAGCATGATGATCTCGTGCAGCGCCTGACTGTCCATGGGCGTGGGCTGCGACGAGGTGAAGGAGCGGTACAGGTCGATCCTGCTGGTGGTGACGGCCGTGGGCTTGGGCGTGTCCACCTTCACCTGGCGGATGCCCGACGCGTCAAGTTCCACCTCACGGTCGGACCTGAGGTCGACCTCGGGCGCGGTCAGTACGGCGTAGCCCAGCGAGTGCGGGCCGTTGCGTCCTTCGACGTCGAGGGTGGAGACGACGGTGTAGGAACCGGGGGCCCAGCGGGTGGTGAGCCTGCCGTCCGGGGCCCACATGACGGAGGTCGCCCCGTCGGCGCCGGTGATCTCGACCTCACCGCTCACGGGCTTGCCGGCCTTGTCCTTCAGGCGGACCGTCAGGTCGTACTTCTGGGCCTCGACGGACATCCCGACGGCCGTGTGCACGACGCCGGCCGCGGAACGCGCGGTGACCTGGCCGGAATATAGACCCGCCGCGAGACCCTTCGGGTCCGCGACGACCTCGACCGCCGCAGTGCCCCGGGCCGGGACCGTGACACGGTCGGCGCCCAGTGTGAACACCCCCGCGGGCGACGCACCGCGGTCCACCGCGAGTCGCAACGTGATCGCGTGTTCCGTGGTGTTGGTGTAGGTGATCTTCCGCTTGACCGGAGTCCGCTTCTGGTCCTTGCTCCAGCGCACGAGTCCCATGTCCACGGACCCGGTCGCCAGGACCTGGTCCCGCAGGTAGGCGGCGGCGACGTCCAGGCGGCCGGCGCCGGCCTGGTAGGGGGTGTAGGCGGGGGTCGGCGCGCTGGTGCTCATCAGCGCGTCCTTGATCTGCCGCCCCGTCCACTCCGGGTGCTTCTGGGCCAGCAGCACCGCCGCCCCGGTCACGTGGGGCGCCGCCATCGAGGTGCCACTCGCGGTGATGTAGTAGCCCTCACCCTCCGTCATGTACTGCGAGCGTGCGGCGAGGACGTCGACGCCCGGCGCGGTCAGGTCCGGCTTGAGGCCGTCGTCCTTCAGCCGGGGTCCGGCGCCGGAGTTCCAGGCGAGGACGTCGGAGGAGTCCACCGAGCCGACGGTGAGCGCGGCGTCCGCGGTGCCCGGCGCACTCACGCTGTAGGGACTGTTACCCGCGTTGCCCGCGGCGATGACGAACAGCGCGCCCGTCTCGGCACTCAGCTTGTTGACCGCCTGGCTCACCGGATCGTCCTGGGTGTGCCACGCCGCCGTGCCCAGGCTCATGTTGATCACCTTGGCGTGCTCGGTCCGAGCAGCCCATTCCATGCCGGCGATGATCCCCGAGTTGTAACCCGTGTTGTCGTCGCCCAGGACCTTGCCCACGATCAGGTCGGCGCCCGGGGCGACTCCCCGTTCCTTCCCTCCGGAAGCGGCGCCGGTCCCGGCGACGGTGGAGGAGGTGTGGGTGCCGTGGCCGTTGCGGTCGACCACCTCCTGGCCCTCTACGAAACTGCGGGACGCCACGACGCGCTTGAGCAGGTCCGGGTGGGTGGGGTCCACTCCGCTGTCCAGAACGGCGACCCGGACGCCGGCTCCCGTGCCACCGGCCTTCCACACCTGGGGGGTGCCGATCTGCGCGTTGGTCTCCGCCATGGTCGCCTTCGCCTTGGCGTCGAGCCACACCTCGTCGACGCCGGCGGCGAACGTGGGGGCGTCTGCATCGTCCGGGCTCTTGGCGGTCCGTGCCGCCGACCCGGCGGAGTCCTGCCCGGCCGGGTCGGTGAGCGCGTTCCAGAAGGTGGCGGCCTTCGACCGCTGGGCCCTGACGGCCGCTCCCTTGATGGAGGGAAGTTCCAGCGTGGCCGTCGCCCCCGGCAGAGCCGCACCGGACGGCGGCGCGTCCTCGCCGGCACCGCTCTTGCGGGCGGCCGCGCCGCCGGACTGGGTGATGATCAGGGGGAGTGCGCCGATGTGGGCGTCGTCGTAGCCCTGTGCCACCAGCTGCGTGATGTTGAAGAGCTGCCTGTCGAGCCGACCGGTCGCGATGTAGGCCATGGCCTGATCGGGATACACGTAGGTGTCGCCGTTCTCGACAGCGACACGGACCGACCCTCGGGCTCCTGCCGCGCGCTGCACGTCTTCCACCGACACCGCGCCGCGCGGCCCCTGAAAGGCCTTCACCTCGTCGCCGGTGATCAGCGTGACCGAGACCGGCTTGCGCTGCGAGTCGCCCTGTCCGGCCGCGGCGCCGGGCAGGGGCTGTGAGGCCGAGGCACTGGACGCCGCCGGAGCGGCTGTCAGGCCCGCGACCACAGCCGCTGCAAGCGGCACCGCAAATCTTCGGGATATAGGAAGCCGCACGTACCCTCCTGGGTTTGCTGATTGCCCCGAATTTGATCACCGATGGAGCGCGGATGTAAAGTGCTTGAATTCGCGCTCAATTGCCGCTAGCTTCGGTGCGGCTGTCGACCGCTATTCACCGGGTTTCCCCGGGCGTGGGCGTTGCCGTCCAGAGCCGGAGAGGCATGCACAGGCCTTGTTCCGCATCCTAATGCGGCTTCCTACAGGCAGAGTTGCGAGCCCAGCGCCGATGAACGGCCACCTGACTCACTGTCGCCCCCGAATGGAGGGCGATCGGCGGACGCACGCGGGCGGCTCAATCGTGCATGGCGGCGGGATTTCTTAACACTTGCGAAACCTGTTGGTGACGGTCCATGTGCTGAGTAATTCCGGATTCTCGATCGTTGTGCCGGATGGCGCAAAGGTGTGCGATGTCTGATGTGAATTCAGGGGAGACGCCGAATTGCGGTGATCGACCGTCATGTGTGATGTGCTCGACTCCGCCGTTGCCGCCCCGGCCGTGTCCGGTACCGCTGTCGTGGCCTCGGAGTCGTTCGCGGGCCGGGGGAGGGGGGTCGCGGCCCCTGCCGCGGACCTGACGCCGGCCCCGCGGTGAACGACGAGGGCGGGAGCGGAGTTCACTCCGCGCCCGCCCCTTCGCCCTGGGGGGATCAGCCCAGCAACTCCACCTCCGCCAGGGTCGACTCGGCGTCCAGGACCAGGCGGTACCGGGTGTAACCGCCCGGTGCGGCGACCGAGAAGGCCCGGGTCTGGCGGTCCCAGGTGAAGGACTCACCGGAGCGCTTGTCGAGGGTCGTCCAGTGCGTGCCGTCCGAGGAGCCCTGCAGCGTCCAGCCGGTGGGCGCCTTGGCGCGGTCCGCCGACGAGGTCAGCGTGTACTGGACGGCCTTGGTGCGTCCCTCCACCGGAAGGTCCACGGTCGTGACCGCGGCGTCCGTCGCCGAGGTGTTGTCGAACAGCGCGCCGTCGCCCTTGACGACGTCCGCGCGGGGCGCGGGAGCCTTGTCGTCCTGGGTGATCGACACCGGCGCCGCGTTCTTGCCGGTGCCCCAGGACGAGGGCTTCGGGCCCATGTCGAACTCCAGCACGCCGCCCTTGGCGAGCAGCGAGTGCGGCAGCGAGGTGGACTTCCAGGAGCGGCCGTTGACCTTGAGCCCCTGCACGTACACGTTGCGCGTGCTGTTCTTCGGCGCCTTGACGACCAGGTCCTTGCCGTTCTCCAGGTGGACGGTCGCCTTGGTGAACAACGGGGAGCCGACGGCGTACTCGCCGCTGCCCATCACCAGCGGGTAGAAGCCGAGCGAGGAGAAGAGGAACCAGGCCGACTGCTCGCCGTTGTCCTCGTCGCCGTGGTAGCCCTGCCCGATGTCGCTGCCGGTGTAGAGGCGGGAGAGCACCTCGCGGACGTTCTTCTGCGTCTCCCAGGGGCGCCCGGCCGCGTCGTACATGTAGGTCACGTGGTGGGCCACCTGGTTGGAGTGCCCGTACATGCCCATCCGCACGTCGCGCGCCTCCGTCATCTCGTGGATGACGCCCCCGTAGGAGCCCACGAACTCCGGCGAGGCGGTCTCCGGGGTGGCGAAGTACTCGTCGAGCTTCTTCGCCAGGCCGTCCCGGCCGCCGTACAGGTTGGCCAGACCGCGGCTGTCCTGCGGAGCGGTGAAGGCGTAGCCCCAGCCGTTGGTCTCGGTGTAGTCGTAACCCCACACCCGCGGGTCGTACTTCGCGGAGTCGACCCGCCAGTTCCCCTGGGCGTCACGCCCCTGGAAGAAGCCGGCCTTCGAGTCGAAGAGGTTGACGTAGTCCTGCGCGCGGTTGAGGAAGTACTCGGACTCCTCCTTGTAGCGCTTCTTGCCGGTCTTCGCGTAGAGGGTCTTGCCCATCTGGGCGATGCCGTAGTCGTTGAGGTACCCCTCCAGCGCCCACGACAGGCCCTCGTGGGTGTCGGTGCTCGTGTAGCCGAGGAAGGGCGAGGTGGCCATGCCCTTGCGGCCCACGCCCGACTGCGGCGGGACGACCGTCGCGTTCTTCACGGCCGCGTCGTACGCCGCTTCGGCGTCGAAGTCCACGCCCTTGACGTAGGCGTCGGCGAAGGCCACGTCCGAGGACGTGCCCGTCATCAGGTCCGCGTAGCCGGGCGACGACCAGCGCGAGGTCCAGCCGCCGTCCTTGTACTGCTGCACGAAGCCGTCGACCATCTCGCCGGCCTGGCTCGGCGTCAGGAACGAGTACGCGGGCCACGTGGTCCGGTAGGTGTCCCAGAAACCGTTGTTGACGTAGACCTTGCCGTCCACGATCTTCGCCCCGGTGTGGGTCGGGGTGTCGGGGCCGGGCATCGCGGAGAACGGCGACGCGTACTGGAACTTCGAACCAACCTTCTCGAAGCCCGAGTTCGGGTACAGGTACAGCCGGTACAGGCTGGAGTAGAGCGTCGTCAGCTGGTCCGGCGTCGCGCCCTCGACCTCGACGCGGCCCAGCAGCTTGTCCCACTGCTTCTGCGCGCGCGACTTCACCGTCTCGAAGGAGGTGCCGTCCGGTATCTCCTGGCGCAGGTTGTCCTTCGCCTGGTCGATGCTGATCAGCGAGGTGGCCAGACGCAGCGACACCGTGCGGTCCTCGCCCGCGTCGAAGCGCAGGTAGCCCTTCACGCCGCTCGACGTGCCCTCGGTGACGGGGGCGTCGAACTCGCCGTACAGGAACAGGCGGGTGGCGCCGGTGGACAGCCCGGACTTCACGTCGGAGTAGCCGGTGAAGGTGCCGGTCTCCTTGTCGAGCGTCAGGCCCGCCTGCTCGGTGACGTTGTCGAAGAGCACGCTCGCGTCGGCACCGGGGTAGGTGAAGCGCAGCACCGCCGCGTGGTCGGTCGGCGCCATCTCCGTCTTGAGGCCGTTCTCGAACTTCACCCCGTAGTAGTAGGGGCGGGCGGTCTCGTTCTCGTGCCGGAAGGGCAGCGCGCGTGCGCCGCGCGCCGTGTCCGGGGTGCCGGAGGCGGCGGACGGCATCACCTGGAAGGTCTGCCGGTCGCCCATCCAGGGGCTGGGCTCGTGGCTGGCGCTGAACGCCTGGATGGTGGGCAGGTTGTCCGAGTTGTTCGCCTTGGCGTAGTCGTACAGCCAGTTGAGGGTGCCCGCGTTGGTCACCGGCGTCCAGAAGTTGAAGCCGTGCGGGACGGCCGTCGCCGGGAAGTTGTTGCCGCGCGAGAAGCTGCCGCTGGAGTTGGTGCCGCGGGTCGTCAGCGCGTAGTCCGACTTGTGCGCCTTCGGCTTCTGCGGCGGCAGCGGCTTCAGCGCCACGTCGTCCAGCCAGCCGCGGAACTTCGCCGGGCCCTTGGGCGAGTCGTACGCCACCAGGATGCGGTCGACGGTCTTGCCGGCGGCGACCGATCCGATCCGCGAGGAGACGTCGTTCCACTGGTTCACGTAGAGGATCTTGGCCGCTCCCTGCCCCTGCGGGGTGAGGGCGAAGCCGTGCTGGTCGGTGGCGCCCAGGCGGCTGAGGTAGGTGCCGTCGGTGAAGACCAGGTCGACGGAGACGTTGGTGGCGTCGTAGTCGCGGTCGCCGTCCGCCATCGAGGGGTAGATCCGGTACGACAGCGCGGTGTCCCGGCGGACGGGCACGTCGACGTCGAAGACCTTGTTGTACGAGTACGCCGGGCCGTCGCCGGTGTGCCGGCCCGCGTACCGCAGCGCCCGCGTACCGGTGAAGCCGGCGCCCGACTTCGCCGTCGGGGAGCCGCTCGGGCCGCGGTCGACGAGCGTGAGCATGTCCTGCGGCACGGGGTCGCCGCTGCTGCCCGTCGACAGCTGCAGGTCGGCGAGCTGCGTGATGCCCGAGGCGCCGTTGTTCCTGGTGATGTCGATCCGGAAGCGCTGGTACTCGGCGGGCTCGGCGAGGTCGTACGACTTCGTCTGGAACCGCTCGGGGAAGGACTCGCCGGAGCGGGTGTCCAGGGTCTTCCAGTCCTTGCCGTCGGTGGAACCCTGCAGGGTCCAGTCCCGCGGGTCGCGTTCCGCGGCGTCGTTGGCGGACGTCAGCGCGTAGTTGACCACCTTCGCGGGGCCGTCGAGGTCGAACTCCACCCAGCCGGTGGGCTGGAATACCAGCCACTTGGTCCCCGGCTCGGCGTCGACGAGGTTCTCCTTGACCTCGCCCGAGTCCGCGTACTCGCCGTTGGCGCGGATGTCGGTGACGTGGTCGTTGAGGTTGCCGGGAATGCCGGTGCTGTAGCCGCCGTCCACCCCCGAGGCCCGCTTGGACCCGTCCGCCGCGGTGTCCACCGTGTTGCGCCAGTCGACCGCCGGATCATCCGACTCGAACGACGACGCGAAGGTGTCGACGCGCGGCTTGGTTTCGGGAACGGCGACCGCCGCTTGCTGCGTGGCCGCGGCCAGAGCGAAGGCGGTCGCCAACACGACCGCCGAGGAACTCCATCTGTGCCGGGCAGCTCTCTGCTGCATATGAGCGAGCACCCCTTCTGCGCCTAGACAACGTTGTCAAGTTCGCTTTGCAAGGGCTAGTAGGGGGTCAAGGCACCGGTGGTGTCAAGGGTGTTGGTGTGACTTTCGGACCGGCTGGGTTCGGTTGTCCGGTCATGTCCCGGCCCCTCGGCGGACGACGGACCTCGGCGCGGCCCGGACGGGACACCGTCCAGGGCCGGGAGCCGGCCTCCCGAGAGGGCGCCGTCCGATCCGGCGCGCTCGTTGTGACCTACCGTTTCGCCCGGCGCTTGAGCCTTCGAGTCGGTGAGCCGAGCGGGAGACCCGGTGGGCACGGCACCGAGCGGGGCCGGCGGGTCGCCCCGCTACCGTGGCGGGCAGGCGGCGCTCGAGCTGTCAGTGTCCGTCTCTAGGCTCAGCTCATGAGAAGAGACCCGGTCCGGGAGTCGTGGGACCGCATCGACGAGTGGCTGCGCGCGAACGCGCCTCGCACCTTCGCCACGCTTGGGCCGCCCGCGGAACATGAGGAGATAGCAGCAGCGGAGGAGGAACTCGGCGTCACCTTCCCTCCTGATCTGGTCGCGTCACTGCTCCGGCACAACGGGGCTCTGGACGGCGCGGAGGCTTTCCGGTTCAGCACGCATGACCGGCTGCTCTCCGTGAGCGAGATCGTCGGGGACACCAGGTTCATGCGCGCCATCGCCGAGGGCCTGGACGAGGAGGAGGCCGAGTACTACTGGCTCGACACCTACCTGAAGTTCGGTTCCTACGGGGTGACGGCCGACGGTCTCACGATCGACTGCCGCCGGGGGCAGGACTCCTACGGTGCGATCGGACGCTTCTTCGATGAGACCGGCACCGACTTCGGACGGGCCGGCTCGCTGGGCGCGTATCTGGCAGAGCTTGCCGACCAGCTTGAAAGCGGCCGGGACGGGGGTGCTGTCACGTTCAACGGCCGACTGCTCTGGGAGCGGGCCGGGCCCCTCGGACCGGACTGGGGCAGCGCCGACGACCCCCTTCCCCGACGGGACGAGCAACTGCCGGAGCTGGACCTGTCCTGCAGGCCCACCGATGTTCTGCATGTCGTCCACCTCGACGGGCTTGAGGAACTCGGTGCGCTGCTCGCGATCCTGCCTCGTGAACAGGTGGCCGTGGCAGCGCGGAAGCAACTGCGCAGAGTGGCTGTGGAAACGGGCCTGAACAAGTACCCGGAGGTCAGGTCGGTCCTGGACGCGCTGGACCGGGGCGAAGCCCCACCAAGCCCGGAACAGGCCAACCCGCTGGGCCTGCGACTTCGCATGGTGGTCGCGCAGGCGAACACCCGGCGGGACGCTCCTCGTAGGTGGGCTGCGGAGAAGATGGTGCACGGGATCTGGGGCTCGCCCTACAGGTCCGTCTGCGAGAGCGCGAGCATCCGCGGCCACTTCACCGTCGACTGGCGTACGGATCTGCACGAGGACCTGGGCGGTACGCCACTGCCATCGATCCCCGATGACCGCTTCTGGGGGACCCTGCGCAATCCCGCCATCGACTCCACGTGGCATGCGGCTCAATACGCCCAAGACCAGGGCTGACCCCGGGGCTCCGGTTCCACCTGAGCGGTCCATTCGGCCGGCCCCGCCAAAGGGACCGGACCGGCGTCCGGCACGCCGGATGACCGTGGACGCGCGGGACGCCGCCGCCGGGGCCCGGACCGGACCGGGCCCCGGCGGGGCGGGTGGGATCGGGCGGCGTCAGACCAGGTCCGGGCGCTGCCACTCCTCGCCCAGGACGTGGTGCGCCAGGAAGCCCAGCACCGTGGCGTACCACAGGCGGACGTTGTTGGGCTTGACGATCCAGTGGCCCTCGTCCGGGAAGTACAGGAACTTCGCCGGGACCCCGAACCGCGCCAGGTCGTTCCAGAGCGCCAGGCCCTCGCCGATCGGCACCCGGTAGTCCTTGTCGCCGTGGATCACCAGCATCGGCGTGGTGATCTGCGCGGCCCGCAGGTGCGGCGACTCGCGCTCGTACCGCTCGGTGGTGACCAGCGGGTCGCCCTGCCGCCGCATCCAGTAGGCCGGGAAGTCGGTGACCTGCGCGAAGCTGTACATGTTCCACAGGCTCGCGTGGGTGACGATCGCCTTGAAGCGGTCGGTGCGCGTGGCGATCCAGTTGGCCATGTAACCGCCGTACGAGCCGCCCATCATCGCGGTGCGCCCGCCGTCCAGGTCGTCCCGCAGCAGCGCGGCGTCGGTGAGCGCCATGACGTCGTCGTACGGCGCGCCGCCCCAGTGCGCCCAGCCGCGCTCGTGCATGTGCTGCCCGTAGCCGGTGGACAGCGCCGGGTCCGGCAGCAGCACCGCGTAGCCCGCGGCCGCCGCCACCCACGGGTTCCAGCGCCAGTGCCAGGCGTTCCAGCTGGTCTGCGGGCCGCCGTGCACCCACAGCAGCAGCGGGGCCGGGGTGTCGGCGCCGGCGCCCTCCGGCAGCACCAGCCAGGCCCGCAGCGCCGTCCCGTCGTCGGCGGTGGCGTGCACCTCGGTGAGGCTGCCCGGCAGGGCCGTGTCCTGCCCGGGGCAGGGGAGCGCAGCGGGCTGCTGCCCGGCGGTCGCGGCGTCCAGGCGTACGGGCAGCGGGGGGCTGTCGACCGCGGAGCGCAGCGCGTACACGGCGCCGCCGTCCGGGGCGACCACCACGTCCGAGTACGTACCGGAGGCGGTGAGCGCGAGCAGTTCACCGCTGCCGGTGGAGAGCCGGAAGACCGGGCCGTGGCCGCCCTCGTCGGCGGTGAAGTACACCACCGGGGCGCCGTCCCCACCGGGGACCGGGGAGACGACCGGCGCGCCCGGCCACTGGCCGAAACCGGGCAGCAGGTCGCGCCCGGCGTCCCGGTCGTCCGTGGCGCTCGCGAGCCACAGCGTGACGTCACCGGGGGCGTCCCAGGTGACCCGCTGCCGGCGGGCGCACACCAGGTCCCGGCCGTCCGGGGTGAACGCCGGGGCGCCGAACTCCGCGTCGGGGGACTCCAGCATCCGCAGCGGCTTGCCCGTCTCGGCGTCCGCGACGACGACCACGGAGCGGAGTTCGTCGGGGAGGGTGCCCACCGCCGTCGCGTACGCGACCAGCGAGCCGTCGGGGGAGAGCGCGACGCCCTCGGCGAAGGCGGCGCGGCGCGCGCCGCAGTCCGTGGCGACGGGGTCCTGCGCGGCGGCGTCCGCGACGGTGAACACGTGCGGGACGCCGGGGCCCAGGTCGTGGTCCCAGTACCGCACCGGCACCGACTCGTGCAGGATCGCCGAGACCTTGGCCTTCCGGCGGGCCTCGCGCAGCCGCTGGTCCTCCTCGGCGTCCGTCGCGCCCGGCAGCAGGCAGGCCCCGAGGGCGATCCGGGAGGAGTCGGCGGCCGTCGCGTACTCGTCGATGCCGCCGGCCCTGGCGAGCAGCTGTGCCGCCTCGCCGCCGCCCGCCGGCAGGCTCCACAGCGCCGCCTCCTGCCGGTCCTCCTCGCCCTCGCCGGGGTCGGCGGCCGGACGTGAGGACAGGAACAGCAGGGTGCCGTCGGGCAGGAACCGGGGCGCGGACTCGCCGCGCCCGGAGCGGGTGAGCCGCCGGGCCGGGCGCTCCCCGGCCGGGTCCACCTCCCACAGGGCGCCGATGAACCGGGTGCGGTCGGCGGAGAGCTCCTGAACCGCCGTCACCAGACGGGTTCCGTCGGGTGACAGCGCGAGTGAGGAGACGCGGGGCAGCGCGAGGAACGCCGCCAGGTCGTGGAACGCAGTGGATTCGGGCATGAGGATCATCCTGAATCCCGAGGGTGGCCCCGCACCAGTGGCCCCGGCGGCAAATCGTGGTCAAAGACGCAGGCAGCGCCCGCCCGGCGGTCCCGCGCGCCAGGGGCCGACGGCCCGGGCCCGGAAAGGGGTCCCCAGGGCCGCTACAACCCTCCGCGAACACCAGGTGTCTTGTGGGTGACGGAACACCGGGCGTTGCCGGCCGGCAGGCATCCGGCCCGCGGTTTGACGACGCGGCCGCGGAGGACGGCGAGGGCAACCCAGGAGACCAAGGAGGTTCTTCTGTGCGTCACATCAAGAGCGCGGCCCTCATGGCCGCGGCACTCCTCACCCTCGGCGGCGGCGCCCTGCTCACGGCACCCGCCGCTCAGGCGGAGGTGCCCTTCCCGTCGATCGGGTGGCAGCAGCGCAACTGCGACTTCGACGGCAACGGCCACGACGACGTGCTGATCGGCGCCCCCGGCGCCACCGTGTCCGGGGCCAAGGGCGCCGGATACGTCACCGTGCAGTACAGCGGGCCGGCCGGGCTCAGCACCACCAAGCGGTCGGTCCTCAGCCAGAGCACCTCGGGCGTCGCGGGCGCCGCGGAGGCCGGCGACGGCTTCGGACGGGCCGTCGCCACCGGAGACCTGGACAACGACGGCTACGACGACGCGATCGTCGGCATCCCCGGCGAGGACCTCGGCGCGCTCTCCGACGCCGGCGGCGCGGTCGTCTTCTGGGGCTCCCCGACCGGACTGCACGGCGGCGACAGCTTCTGGCTGGAGGACCCCGACCAGCCGCGGGCCGGCGCGAACTTCGGGCGTGCCCTCGAAGCCGCACGCTACTTCGCCCCGGATCCCTCGGACCCCGACGCCAACCCGCGCGACAGCATCGCCGTCCTGGAGAACGACTCCCTGCTGTTCTTCACCGCGGAGCCGGGAACTGCCGCCGCACCGCGGCTGCGGCAGGCGGACCGGGGAGTGCGCGCCCTCGAACGCATGGCACAGGACACCGGCCTCGCCCTGCGGAGTCTCAGCCACGGCAACTACAACGAGGACCCCTGGGCCGACCTGGCGATCTCCGGGGTGACCACGGGCGACCACCCCGGGGTCGGCGTCACCCAGGTGCTGCACGGCGCTCCCGGCGTCGACGACCTCGCGGACGGCGGCACCTTCGAGGGCGGGCCCGCGGTCGTCTCCAGCGACTTCAACCAGGACGGACAGGACGACCTGGCCATCGGCGACACGGGCACGGGCTCCGCGCTCGGCGGATCAGTCTCCGTCTACCTCGGCAGGGGCGACCTCTCGGGCCTGAACCCGACCCCGGCGCAGACGTGGACCCAGGACTCGGCGGGCGTTCCCGGTGTCGCCGAGGCCGGCGACCGCTGGGGCGCCGAGTTGTCCTCCGGCGACACCAACGGCGACGGCCACCCCGACCTCGCCATCGGCGCCCCGGGTGAGGACATCGGCTCCGTCGCCGACGCCGGCGCGGTCTGGACCCTGCGCGGCGCACGGGGCGGCCTCACCGCGACGGGAGCGCGCAGCTTCGACCAGAACACCGCCGGCATCCCGGGCGCGGCGGAGGCCGCCGACCGCTGGGGCGGCCAGATACGGCTGATCGACGCCGACAAGGACGGCCGTTTCGGCCTTCTCGCGGCGGCCCCGGGCGAGAACACGAACGACGGTTTCGTCTGGGTCGTCCCCGCGTCGTCCTCCGGCCTGGTCGCCAAGGGCACGTGGACGTACAACGGCGCGACCCTCGGCGCGCCGACGGGCGACGCGCAGTTCGGCGCGGCGATCGACGAGTAGGCGAACACGGCAGGCGCGTGTGGGGCCGCACCCGGGAGAACCGGGTGCGGCGCCACACGCCCGCACGGACCCGTCGGGCATGCGGTGCCGGAGGGAGCGGCGGTCCCGTCGGCCCGCGGGCGCCGCATGGCGGCTACCATCACGCGCATGCCGATACCCGAGGGGAACGGTCGCGCCGAGCGGGCGGAGCCCGGCCGGTGGCGCGTCACCGTGGTGGACCGTCACAGTGCGGTGGGGCGGCCGCCGTACCTGTCGCGGCCCGACGGACGGCCGCTGGCGCGGCGCGACGACCTGCGCATCCAGGGGGCGACCGGGGAGGTCAGCTGCGTCGACGTCTCGGGACGGACGCGCTGGACCCATGCCTTCGACGGACGCCCCAACGCCGCCCACGTCTCCGGGGGCAGGGTGCTGGTCACCACGGACTCCCTCGAGTACACGCCGTGGGGGTTCCTCGGCCCGGCCCTCCTGCTCGACCTGGCGGACGGCACCCTGGTCGCCGAACTGCGCGGGGAGCGCGGCGCCGCGCTGCGTGGCGGTCGCTTCCTGCTCGGCCTGGAGGGCTACGACTTCTTCGACACCTGGCAGCACGACCGCGACGGCGCCATTGTGGACTCGTGGCGCAGTTACGGCCACTACGTGGTCGGCACCGGCGTCCGTGTCGTCGAGGCCGACCGGAGGCATCCCACCGAAAGCCGCGTGGTGCGCCTGCTGCCGGGCGGTGTGATCGAGCGCGGCCCACGGCTCACGGACTCGGTGGCGCCGCGGCCGGTGGTGCTGGAGGACGGCACGATCCTGGTGCTCGACGCCGGGGTGCTCCGGGCCGTCGACCGCGGCCTGGCCGGCACCGTCCTCGCCGAACTGCTGCCGGTCGCCGCCGACAACACGTCCGGCCTCATCAGCGAGTTGCGCCTCGACGGCGGGCGTCTCACCGCGGTCATCGGCGAACCCGGGCCGGGCCGGCCCACCACGTACACCGTGCACACCTGGACCCTCGCCCTCCACCGGCGTGACGCGCCCACGAGGCGCACCTGACCGACCGCGCGCGCCACCCGATCTCCGCCGTTTCGACGGCGAAGGTCGGAGTGCCGCCGCCCGGACGGAAAGCGGTCCGCCGTCGGTCACGGAGGACGACCGGTACTTCTCCGGGGACGCGCGGCCAGTTCAGGCGTGATTCACCTCGCCGGTGATCTTCCGGAGAGTGGAAGGCAGTGCGGGGACACAACTGATGCCCCGGTTCCGGGGGCCGTCGTTTTTGCCGCCACGATGACTGGAGCCCCCGTCCATCCGATGAGCGCGCTATGAAATGCGGCCGTCCGATCCCGGACGGCCGCCTTTGCCTCTCCGGACCACCGACCGCGGTGCCGACGGCTGCGCCGTGGCGGGGAGCGGCCTCGTCAGCGGGCGGGGTGAGGCCGCCGGAGGCGAACCGCGCGCGTCTCGGCCGAGTGCGCCGCGCCTTCGGCCGAACCGCCGTTCGGCGGCGGGCCGTCGGGGGCTGTTGGGGGCCGTCGCAGGCGATTCGATCAGCTGTTACGCTGCGTTCGCGCCCTCGATCGCGACAGGAGGTGGGAACCGTGAGCCAGCCGACTCTCATGTGCTCCCACCCCGTTCCGAGGGCGCCGAGGATCTGAACGGGAGCGCGTCACCACCCGGAAGGACCTCGCGTGACCGATCTGGTCATCCGCCCCCTCGCCGCAGGCGAGGAAGCACTCTTCGAATCCCTGCCCGATCCCGGCCTCGTCGGTTTCGCCGCCTTCGGCGACACCTACGGCGGGATGGCCGCCGCCGGTGAGTACCGCCCCGAGTGGAGCTGGGTGGCCCTGCGCGACGGCGTCGTCGTCGCTCGCGCCGCGTGGTGGGCCGGGCCGCAGGACGACAAGCCGCTCGCCCTGGACTGGTTCGACTTCACCGACGCCGGTGCGGCCGTGGAACTGCTCCGCACCTCGCCGCTGCGCGCCGAGTACTCCCTCAAACTCCCGCCCGGCTGGCGCGACGTCCCCGCGGTCCGCGAGCAGGCCCGGGCCCGGATCGACGCGGCCGTCGCCGCGGGGCTGTCCCCGCTCGTCGAGCGCTTCCGCTACCGCTGGACGCCGGAGTGCGGCGTGCCCGCGCGTCCGGGCCGGCTCGAGTTCCGCCCCGAGCCGGACGACGCGGCGGTCCTCGACGTCTTCCGCCGCATCCACCAGGGCAGTCTCGACGCCCATGTGCGCCGCACGGTCGCCACATCCGGGATCGAGGCGGCCGCCCAGGAGCAATTGGACTATCTGCGCTGGTTGCCGAGCCCGCGCGAGTGGTGGCGCCTGGCCTACGACGGTGCCGGGGACCTCGTCGGCCTGAGCGTCCCCGGCCGCCACTACGGGGATCCCCTCATCGGCTACATCGGCGTCGTGCCCGAGCATCGCGGCCACGGATACGCCTACGACCTGCTTGTCGAGGCCACGCACAAGCTCGCCGGCGAGGGTGTGGACCGCATCGTGGCGGGGACGGACCAGGCCAACACCCCGATGGCGGCCCACTTCGCCAGGGCCGGCTACCCGATCGCCCAGGAGCGCGTCGACCTGGTCTGGCCCTGACCCCGCCCGCCGGCAGGCGGGGTGCGGGACCCGGGCACACGACCGGGTTCCGCACCCGGCATCCGCGCGCCGCCGCGGCCCGGCGCGTCCGGCACCGGGAGGCGGTCGTGGCGGCCGTGGGCGCGATGGCCGGGCGACTTTTGCCGCCCGCCGGCGGTCAGAGCTCCGCCTGCCCGCCTCACCCGCCGGCGGTCAGAGCTCCGCCTGCCCGCCTCACCCGCCGGCGGTCAGAGCTCCGCCTGCCCGCCTCACCCGCCGGCGGTCAGAGCTCCGCCTCGCAGGCCTCCAGCCTGCCGAGCAGGCTCGCCAGGGCGCCGTTCCACCGCGGGGTCCCCCGCTGTTCCGCGAGGAGGGCGCGCAGCGCACGGACCTCCTCGGCCGCGAAGGACTCGTGACCGGGGTTGTACTCGAACTGCAGGAACGCGACCTGCAGCTCGAAGTACCGGGAGGGGTCCGCGTCGTGGAGCCAGCGGTTGAGCTCCAGCGCCGCGGCGCACTCCGCGCGGGCGCACCGGAGGCCGACCGACGGCTCCACGACGAACTCGACCGTGGTGACGCCGTCGGGTGTGATGAGGCACATCCGCGCCGGGTCCGCCCCGTTCCGGACCATGCCCAACGCGGCGCCGCGCCGCGGGTCTTCCGGCGTGTCATCCATCTGCTCTCTCGTCTCTTCCGATCCGGTGGGGGACGGGCGGGCCCCGCGCCGGTCACCGGCGCGGGCCCTCGCACACGTCAACAATCGGGAAGGCCCGGGCATACCCGATGTGACGGAAGAGATCTCGCGGATTCCTCGCGGATTCCTCGCGGATTCCTCGCGGAGTCCCGCGGGGACTCCGCGACGCCCGGACGGCGAGGGCCGCCGGGCGGGCTCAGGCGCCGGGGAGCCGTCCGGCGAGTCCGGTGACCTGCCGGCGCACCACTTCCCACGCCTCGGGGTGGAGCGTGGCGAGGTCCGTCTCCCGCAGTGCGTGCAGGGCCGCGCCGGTGTCGCCGTCGAACGGCGCGCTCGCGCGGAGCACTTCGTGGCCGTCGCGGACGGCGACCCGCAGGAGGCGTCCGTCGTCCGCGGCGTGCACGGCGGTGGCGACGACCGGGGGCGGGGGCCCGCCCGCCTCACCGGGCAGCTTGTCGTAGGCGCTGACCAGCGGCTCCCGCCAGCGGATGGCGAGCAGGAGGTGCTGCTTGGCCACGGCCTCGGACAGATCGGTCTCGTGGGTCCGGTCCGGCTCCAGGGTGATCGCTCGGGAGTCGAGGACGAGGGCGGCGGGCAGCAGGCAGCGCAGGGTGCTGCCGACGAGGTTGCCGCCGACGGTGGCCGTCCGCCGCACGGCGCCGGTGCCCACACCGGCCGCCGCCCGCCGCAGCACCTCGGGAACCCGTTCGTCGATCCGGTTCAGCACCACCGCCGCGCCCAGCGCCTCGCGTTCGATCGCGTTGGCCTCCGGAAGGTTGCGCAGCGACATGGCCCGCTCGGGGAACCCGTCGCGCTGCCAGGTGGCCCAGACGAGCGTCGCGCCGCCGACGGGCACCGCCCCCTGGGCCATGAACTCCTGTGCTTCGGGTACGGACGTGGGCAGATGCAGCAGCACGGGAGTCGACCCGCCTTCCGGGAGCCGGCGACCGGACGCGAACGTCCAGGTCGCATGATCGCTGGCGCTGGGCATTCTCCCCGTCCACGCGGGAGCGCGTACAGGGCTCAACCGTTCCCCTTGTGCGCCCTCCGTGCGCGAAGTGCCTCCCGCGCGCGGGTCCGGGGCGACGTGGGCCGCCCCGTGGCGGCTGTCAGGCCTCCGCGTGGCGTGCCTCGTGCCGCCAGAAGCCGGAGAAGGTGATGCGGTCCTTGGGGAGGCCGGCGCGGTGCAGGTGCCGGCGGCCCTTGGTGGCGAGGCTCTGCTCGCCGACGACGAAGGCGTACCCGGTGGCGTCCGACGGGGTGTGCCCCCGCAGTTCGGCCAGTGCGACGGAGCCGGGGACGGCGTGGGGGTCGTCGCGTACGACCCAGGTGACGGCGATCCCGGCGGGGGCGTCGAGGTCGCGCCGGTCGTCGGGGGTGGGGACCTCCTGGATCAGGCGGCCCACCGTGTCGCGGGGGAGGGAGCGCAGGATGCCCGTGGCGGCGGGCATCCCGCTCTCGTCGGCCACGACGAGGACCTCGGAGGCGTCCTCCGGGCAGTCGAACATGACGCCCTGGTCGAGGAGCGCCAGCGCGTCCCCGGCCCGGGCGCCGCAGGCCCATATCGCGGCACGGCCTTCGAGTTCACCGTCCGGTGCGCGGTGCACGACGAACTCGATGTCCATTTCGGCCGTTTCCGGACGGAACGCGGCGACGGTGTAGTTGGAGTAGTGGGGACGCTCGGCCGCGGGGATGGCGAGGTAGGGCTGCCACCACCGGGCGCCGGAGAACTCGGGCAGCCGCAGGGCGTCCTGGTGGGGGAGTTGCATGAAGAGGCGGAACCAGTGGTCGTAGCCCATCCACGGGAAGTCGGCGAGGTCGGCGCCCGTCACGGTCACACGGTGCAGGGAGGGGGTGACCCGCTCGGTCCTGACGACCTCGGCGCGGAACATCCGGGGGTTCTGCGGCATGAGCCGCGGGGTCTTCGCCATGAAGGAAGGTTAGCCTAAGTTTACCGAAGTGGAAGGGGGGTGGTTCGAGTGATGGTTAGGTTAGGCTAACCTTCGTTTGTGAGTTCTACGGAAGAGACTGTCACGGCCTCCGGCGTGCGCGGTCACCGGCTGACGGCGTACGACGTGACCGTGTCGTACGACGGGGTCGACGTCGTCCACGACGCGGCGATCACCCTCCGGCCCGGTGAGGTGACCGCCCTCGTGGGCCCCAACGGCAGCGGCAAGTCGACGCTCCTGCGCACGGTGGCACGCCTGCAGCGTGCCCGCCGCGCCACGTTGACACTCGACGCGCACAACGGGACCGCCGCCGACGGGCTCGCCCTGACGGCGCGTGAGTTCTCCCGGCGGGTGGCCCTGCTGACGCAGGGACGCCCCACGCCGAGCGGGCTGACGGTACGCGACGTCGTGGAGTTCGGCCGCTACCCCCACCGGGGCCGCTGGGGCCGCCCCGACCCGGACGGGCCTGCCGCGGTGGACCGCGCGCTGTCCATGACCGGTGTCGCAGACCTCGCCGCCCGCGGCGCGGAGCACCTTTCGGGCGGCCAGCTCCAGCGCGTCTGGCTCGCGAGCTGCCTCGCCCAGGAGACGGGGGTGCTCCTCCTCGACGAGCCCACGACCTACCTCGACCTGCGCTACCAGGTCGAACTGCTCGACCTGATCCGGGACCTGGCCGACGGCCACGGCATCGCCGTCGGCGTCGTCCTGCACGACCTGGACCAGGCGGCCGCCGTGGCCGACCGGATCGCCCTGCTGCGGGCGGGCCGGATCGTCGCCGACGGCCGCCCCGAGGACGTGCTCACACCGCAACGCCTCACCGACGCCTACGGGATACGGGTCGACGTCGACACCGATCCCCTGACCGGCCTGCTGCGCACCCGCGCCGTCGGCCGCCACCACGCACGCAACGAAAGGCCCGTCACCACCCCATGAGACGCTCCATCGTCATCTCCGCGGCCGCTGCCGCCGCACTCGCTCTCGCCGGCTGCGGCACGACCGAGCCGGCCGCGGACAGCGCCGCCAAGGACACCAAGGGCATCACGCTCACCGACGCGAGCGGGGCGAAGGTCACCCTCGACGGGCCGGCGAAGAAGGTCGTCGGCACGGAGTGGAACGTCGTCGAGTCCCTCATGACGCTCGGGGTGGACCCGGTCGGTGTCGCCGACGTCAAGGGCTACACCACCTGGGACACGGCCGTCCCGCTGAAGAACCGGCCCAAGGACATCGGCACCCGCGGCGAGCCCAGCATGGACACCATCGCTTCGCTCTCCCCGGATCTGATCGTCGCCACCACCGACCTGCCGGACGCCGCGGTCAAGCAGCTGAGGAGGATCGCCCCGGTCCTCGAGGTCCGCTCCGCCGACGCGGCCGACCCGGTCGGGCAGATGAAGGAGAACCTGGACCTCATCGCCGAGGCGACCGGCACCACCGCCGAGGCCGGCGAGGCGAGGAAGGCCTACGACACCAAGGTCGCCGAGGGAAGGAAGGCCCTCGCCGACGCGGGCCTGGCCGGCACGCGGATCGCGTTCGCCGACGGATACGTCGCCTCCAACCAGGTCTCCGTCCGCCCCTACACCGCCGGTTCCCTGATCGGCGGCGTCAACACGGCGCTCGGCCTGGAGAACGCCTGGAAGACCGAGGGCGACAAGGACTACGGCCTGGCCGCCACCGACGTCGAGGGCCTCACGGGCCTCGGCGACGTGCAGTTCGCCTACATCGGCAGCGACAGCGAGGGCGACGTCTTCGCCGACGACCTCGCCGAGAACTCCGTCTGGACGTCGCTGCCCTTCGTCAAGAAGGACAAGGTGCACCGGCTGCCCGACGGCATCTGGATGTTCGGCGGCCCGCGGTCGATGGAGGCGTATGTCGACGCCCTCGTCGGCGCCCTGACGAGGTAGCGCTCGTGGCCGTCACCGCAACGACCCCCGCCGCCCGTCCGCACGCGGCCGGCTCCCGGACGGGAGCGGCCGCGGTGACGGCCGCGCTCGTGCTCCTGGTCGCCGCCCTCGCGGTCGTCGACATCACCCAGGGCACCGCCGCCGTCGGCCCCGCCGAGGTCTGGAAGGCCCTCACCGGCCGGGCCGCCTCCGGCGACGCGTCCGTCGTGGTCGCCTCCCGCCTGCCCCGCATGACCGCCGGCCTGCTGGTCGGCGCCGCCCTCGGCATCGCCGGGGCGGCACTGCAGGCGGTGAGCCGCAACGTGCTCGCCGCGCCCGACACGCTGGCCGTCAACGCCGGTTCGTACCTGGCCCTGGGCGTCCTCATGGTCACCGGGACGTCCCTGCCGCTGCTCGCCTCCTCCGTCGTGGCCTTCGCGGGCGCACTCGCCACCGCCGCCGTCGTCCTGTCGCTGTCGGGGCTGGGCGCCGGGACCGTGCGCCTGGTCCTGGCGGGCAGCGCGCTCACCCTCGGCCTGACCTCCGTCACCGAGGGTCTGATCCTGCTCTTCCCGCAGCAGACCAACGGCCTCTACCAGTGGAGTCAGGGCAGCATCAGCCAGAACGGCTTCGACGGCGTCGTGCAGATGGCCCCCGCCGCCGTGGCCGGCGCCGCCGGACTGCTGCTGGTGGCCCGCCGCGTCGACGCCCTGGCACTCGGCGACGACGCCGCCCGCGGCCTCGGCGTCCCCGTCCGCGGCACCCGGATCACCGTCGTCGTGTTCGCGTCGCTGCTGTCCGCCGCGGCGGTGACCCTCGCCGGGCCCATCGGCTTCGTCGGCCTGTGCGCGCCCGCCCTCGTACGGCCGCTGGCCCGGCACTTCCGCACGCTGGTGCGCACCCGCTCCGCACTGCCCGTCATGGGCCTGACTGGCGCGGGCCTGGTGCTCGGCGCGGACGTCCTGCTGCGCGCCGTGGTCCCGGCGCAGACCGCCGTCGCGGTCCCCACCGGGGTCGTCACGAGCCTGGTCGGCGCGGTGTTCCTGGTCGTGATGGCGCTGCGGGCCCAGGACTCCGCGGGGGCGGGAGCTCCGGACCGGATGCGCATCCCCGGCCGCGCGGCGTTCCTGGTGACCATGGTTCTCCTCGTCGCCGTACTGGTCGGGCTGACCGTCGCCGGTGTTCTGCTGGGCGACACCAAGCTGCTCCTGGGCGACGTCGCCAACTGGACACAGGGCAGGGCCGGTCAGGCCGTCTCCTTCGTCCTCGACACCCGCGTGCCGAGGGTGCTCGCCGCACTCCTGGCGGGGGCGGCGCTCGCGCTGTCCGGCACGCTGGTGCAGGCCGTCACCCGCAATCCGCTCGCGGAGCCCGGCATCCTCGGCGTCTCCGGCGGCGCCGCGCTCGGCGCGGTGCTGCTCGTCACGACGGTCCCGGTCGCCGGCGCGTGGAGCGTGGCGGCCGCCGCGTTCGCGGGCGCCGCGGCGACCGCGGTGCTCGTGTTCGGACTCGCGGCGCGGGGCGGCTTCCAGCAGACCCGGCTCGTCCTCGTCGGCGTCGGCGTGTCCGCGGCCGCGACGGCCCTGATCAGCCTGCTGATCGTTCTCACCGACCCGTTCAACGCGACGAAGGCGCTCACCTGGCTGTCCGGCTCCACCTACGGACGGACCGTGCCCGACGCGCTGCCCGTGGCGGCCGCCCTCGTGCTGGGTCTCGCCGTCGCGGTCGCGCGGCGCACCGAACTCGACCTGCTGTCGGTCGACGACGACACCCCGGCCCTGCTCGGACTGCGCCGCGGCCCGGCCCGGCTCGGCTTCCTCGTGACGAGCGTGCTGCTCACCGCGACGGCCGTGGCCGCGGCCGGCACGATCGGCTTCGTCGGGCTCGTCGCCCCGCACGCCGCCCGGGCCCTGGTGGGACGCCGGCACGTCCGTGTCGTACCGGTCGCGGTGCTCCTGGGCGCCTCGCTGGTCTGCGCGGCGGACCTCCTCGGACGTACCGTCATCGCCCCGGCCCAGATCGGCGCGGGACTGATGACCGCCGTCATCGGCACGCCGTACTTCCTGCACCTGCTGCTGCGCACGCGGCGTTAGGTGTACCGCCCGGTGAGGACAGGGCGGCCCGCGCAGCCGGAAGCCGCGGCGGATCCGTTCGAGGACCCGCTCGCGCCTTCTGCTGCGAGGGTGGCGCAGGGGATCCGCCCCGTGGGTTTCGACCGCCCGGCGGTCACACTCCGATGAAGCTCACTGTTTCCGTAAGGTCCGCCCGCCCGGTGCGCACCCGTGGCACGCCTTCCTTCTCGAATCCCACCGAGACACCGCAGAACAGTACGAGCCCGCCGTCGGCCCCGACCGTCTGACGGACCGTCTCGCGGTACATCGTCCACATCACCTGGGGGCAGCTGTGCAACCCTTCCGCCCTCAGCAGCAGCATGACCGTCTGCAGGTACATCCCGGCGTCTCCCCACTGTCCGGGCCCCATCGTCCGATCGACGTAGCAGAACAGTACGACCGGCGCCCCGAACGCCTCCGAGTTCAAGGCGGCGATCCTCCTGGGCCTTTCGGGGTCGTCGCGTTCGATACCCAGTGCTGTGTGGCGCTGGGCGGCCGCGGCGGAGAAGCGTTCCAGATACGGCGAGGTCAGTTCGGCCGGGTACATCGGATACTCCCGCTCATCACCCGGGTCTCCCGCCCGTGCCCTGGCGGTCGCGCGCCCCTTCAGTTCGGCCAGGGGCTCGCCGGCCACGACGTAGATCCGCCATGGCTGGAGGTTCCCGCTGGACGGAGCCCGCGCCGCCGCAGTCAGCACTCGTCCGAGTGTCTCCCTGGAAACCGGCTCCTCGCTGAAGGCCCGAACGGCCCGGCGGCTGTTCACGGCTTCGTACACATCCACGTCGTCCCGTCCTCCCGCTCACGCGTCCGGGGTGCACTCGCCGCCGTCCACGTGCTTGGAGCACGTCCGACGCGGCGCGGTCTGCCGCCCGACGGTACAGGGCTCGGTCAACGCCCGTCCTCGCGGCCGGGCGTGGCTGCGAAGCCGTGGCAGGAGTCTTCGCAAGGACTGGATGGCCGCCGTCGTCCGGCGGCCATCAGACACGGTTCAGGGGCGGGCCGCGGCCGTCGCGGCCGGCTCGTCCTGACGGGCGGCGAGCGAGGCGACGATCTCACCGGCCCGGACGGCGGTGGTGGACAGCAGAGTGGAGGTCAGCCCGTGCGTGTGCTCGGTGCCGCCCTGCAGATAGATGCCCGCCCGCACCTCGGGGGCGACCGCGACGCGGTGGTCGCGGCCGACGCGGAGTGCGTCGCCGTCGTCGCGCAGGCAGATCTTGGCGGACTCCCCGAGGAGGGTGCCGACGTCCTGCGAGCGGTAGCCGGTCGCGTGCACGAGGACGTCCGCCTCCAGGACGTGCCGCTCGCCGGTCGGCAGGAACTCCACCGTCACGTCGAGGCCGTCGTCCGTGGCGCTCACGTCCCGGATGCGGGAGACGTTGAGGAAGCGCAGCCGTTCCCGGCCCTGCACCTTCTCGCGGTACGAGGTGGCGTACAGGGCCTCGATGAGCTCCATGTCGACCACCGAGTAGTTGGTGCCGCGGTGGTAGTCGAAGAGGGACTGCTTCACCTCGGACGGGGAGCCGAAGTAGAGGTCCACCGCCTCGGGGTCGAAGATCCGGTTGGCGAAGGGGCTGTCGTCGGCGGGCGTGTAGCCGTACTTGGCGAACACCGCGCAGATCTCCGCGTCGGGGAAGGCGCGGTGCAGGAAGTCGACGGCCTCGGCCGCGCTCTGCCCGGCGCCGAGGACGACGGCGCGGCGCACCGGGGCGCCCGTCGCGGTCAGTTCGGCGACCCCGGGCAGCAGCCGGCTGTTGTGCCACACGCGGTCCGACAGCTCGGTGCCCGGCGGCAGATGCGGCTCGAGCCCGACGGCCACGCTGATGTTGCGGGCCCGGTGGGTGACCGTGCGCGTGGGGTCCTGGGGGTCCCGGCACGTCACGTCGAGGTGGTCGACCTCTCCGTCGGCGCCGCGGACGGGTGTGACCGACGACACCTCCGAGGAGTAGTCGACGACGGGGGCGACGCGTGCGGCGGCCCACTCGAAGTAGTCGTGGAACTCGACGCGGAGCGGGAAGAGGGTCTTCTGGTTCAGGAAGTCGACCAGCCGGCCCTGCTCGCGCAGGTAGCACAGGAAGCTGAAGTCGCTGGTCGGATTGCGCATGGTGACCAGGTCCTTGAGGAACGACACCTGCATCGTCGCGTCGTCGATGAGCATGCCGCGGTGCCATCCGAAACGTGGTTGCCGTTCCAGGAAGCGGGCGGTGATCCGCCGGGAGTCGGGGACTTGTGCGTTGTGCTCCTCGATGGCTATCGCCAGAGCCAGATTTGACGGCCCGAACCCGATTCCCAGGACGTCGTGGATGGTGTCCGGCTCACTGAGCGGTGCTGTCACCGTTGCATCGCCTCCCTATGCGCGCCACATACTAGATAAGGTAAGCCTAACCTTGCAATAATCACCGAAGGGGAGGCCGCCCATGCGGGTCGTCATGTTCGGTTACCAGACCTGGGGACACCGGACGCTGCAGGCCCTGCTGGAGTCGGATCACGAGGTCGTCCTCGTCGTGACCCACCCCAGGAGTGAGCACGTCTACGAGAGGATCTGGGACGACTCGGTGGCGGAACTCGCCGAGAAGCACGGGGTTCCCGTGCTGCTGCGCAACCGTCCCGACGACGCCGAACTGCTGGAGACCATCAAGGCCGCGGCACCCGACATCATCGTCGCCAACAACTGGCGCACCTGGCTGCCGCCGGAGATCTTCGACCTCCCGCCGCACGGCACCCTCAACGTGCACGACTCCCTGCTCCCCGCCTACGCGGGCTTCTCCCCGATCATCTGGGCACTCGTCAACGGAGAGGAGCGGGTCGGCGTCACCGCCCACCGCATGGACGGCGAACTGGACGCGGGCGACATCCTGCTGCAGCGCTCGGTGCCCGTCGGCCCCGACGACACCGCGACCGACCTCTTCCACCGCACCTGCGACCTGATCGCGCCCCTCGTACACGAGTCGCTGGACCTGATCGCCTCCGGCCGCGCCGAGTGGACGCCGCAGGACCGCTCCCGCGCCAGCTTCTTCCACAAGCGCTCGGTCGAGGACAGCCGCATCGACTGGACCTGGCCCGCCGAGGACCTGGAACGGCTGGTACGGGCGCAGTCCGACCCCTACCCCAACGCCTTCACCTACCACCGCGGCGAGCGCATCAGGATCGTCTCCGCCGCCGTCTCGCAGGCCCGCTACGGCGGCACCCCCGGCCGCATCTTCATCCGCGAGGGCGACGGCGTCGTCATCGTCGCCGGCGCGGACGCGCGCGGCGGCCACCGCAAGGGGCTGCTGGTGCGCACCGTCCGCACGGACGACGGCACCGAATACGCGGCCGGCGACTGGTTCCGCGCCATGGGCGGCTACCTGACGACCCGTCCGTGACGGCCGCACTGGCCGCCTCCGGGCCGCTGCCCGCCCTGCGCGTGCTCGGGGGCCGCACCGTCGTGGTGAAGGTGGGCGGCAACGCCATGGGCGACGGCTCCCTGCTGCGCACCTTCGCGCAGGACGTCGTCCGCATCCGGGAGGCCGGGGTGCGGGTCGTGGTGGTGCACGGCGGCGGCCCGCAGATCAGTGCCCAGCTCGACCTGGTGGGCATCGAGGCCCGCTTCGTGGGCGGGCTGCGGGTCACCACCCCCGAGGTCCTGGACGTCGTGCGGATGGTGCTGGCCGGCAAGGTCCAGCGGGACCTGGTCGGGCTGCTCAACGAGCACGGACCGTACGCCGTGGGCCTCACCGGCGAGGACGCGCACACGCTGACCGCGGTGCGCCGCTACGCCGAAGTCGACGGTGAGATCGTCGACATCGGCCTCGTCGGCGAGGTGACGGAGGTCAACACGGCCGCCGTGGACGTGCTGCTGGAGCACGGCCACATCCCCGTCGTCTCCTCGCTGGGCCGGGGTACGGACGGCCAGATCTACAACGTCAACGCGGACGCGGCGGCCGGGGCCCTGGCCGCCGCGCTCGACGCCGAGGCGCTGGTCGTCCTCACCGACGTGCCCGGGCTGTACGCCGACTGGCCGCGCCGGGAGCGGGTCCTGGACCGGCTCACCGCTGCCGAACTGGAGGCGATGCTCCCGCTGCTGGGCGATGGCATGGTGCCGAAGATGGAGAGCTGTCTGCGGGCGGTGCGGGCGGGAGTCCGCAGCGCCCGCGTACTCGACGGCCGTGCCCCGCACGCGCTGCTGGGCGCGCTGACGGCGGGGCCGGGCGGCGCAGGTACGACCGTCCTTCCCGCCTAGGTGTTCGTCCGGGGAGGTTCGCCGGGGTGGTGGCCGGGCCGCGGCTGCGCGTGCCCGTCCGCCCCGGCGGACGTTCCGGATCAGGTGCGCCGGCCCCTGTCGGCCGGTCGCCCTCGTCTCCCGGCCCGGGCGGGATGCGGCCCCCCTCGGCGGCGAGCCGGGGGCTGGGACTTCTCGGTGTCCGCGCGGCCCGCCCGTGTGGTCGCCTCGATCAGAAGGGGGCGTGAGGGGCCGAAGCCGTGAGGACGCGTCGGGCGGTTCGGTGAACGTCACGTGCGCGAGGGACGTGGGCGCCCCGGTGTTCGGCGCGTGGAGACGCGTGATCTCCGCCGCCGACTCGGCCTTCTGCCGCGCCGGGACGGTGTTCCGCGTCGTGACGACGTGGTGGACGGGCGTGGGCGGCTCCGATCAGCCGCGTGAACCCCCGTGACACGGCAGGCCGCAGCCGTAAGCGCCACAGGACTGCGGCCGCCGGGCCGCCTCGGAGTCACTCGGCGGCGACGGGGACCGCCTCGTGGTGGCGGCCCATGGGGATCACCAGCGGGGTGCCGCTGACCGGGTCGGTGGTGACCTGGCAGCGCAGGCCGAAGACGTCCGCGACCGTCTCCGCGGTGATCACCTCGTCCGGCGGGCCCTCGGCGGCGATCCGCCCCGCCTTCATCGCGATGACGTGGTCGGCGTAGCGGCAGGCCTGGTTGAGGTCGTGCAGGACCATCACCACCGTGCGGTGCTCACGGCGGTTGAGGTCGGTGACGAGGTCCAGGACGTCGATCTGGTGGGCCAGGTCCAGGTAGGTGGTCGGCTCGTCCAGCAGGAGCACGGGGGTGCCCTGGGCGACGGCCATGGCGATCCAGGCGCGCTGGCGCTGGCCGCCGGACAGTTCGTCCACGGGCCGGTCCGCGAGATCGGCCATGCCGGTGGCCGCCAGTGCCTCGTGGACGGCCAGCTCGTCGGCCTTGGACCACTGCCGCCACCACGTCTGGTGCGGCGAACGGCCACGGCTGACCAGGTCGATCACCGTCAGCCCCTCCGGTGCCACCGGCGTCTGCGGCAGGATGCCCAGCTGCTGGGCGAGTTCCCGGGTCGGCACCGTCCGCAGGGCGCGGCCGTCCAGCTCGACGACACCCTGGCGGGGCGCGAGCAGCCGGGCCAGGGCGCGCAGGAGGGTGGACTTGCCGCAGGCGTTGGCGCCGACGATGGCGGTGATGCGGCCGGTGGGTATGTCGAGGTCGAGGTCCTCGACGACCAGCCGGTTGTCGTACGCCAGGTGCAGTCCGCGCGCCCGCAGGTCGGGTCCGGTGGCGGTGGGGGCCGCGGCGGCGGGGGCGGGGTCGGTGGTCGCCATGGGTTCAGCCTCCTGAGCCCGCGCGGTTGGCGCGGATGAGCAGCCAGAGCAGGACCGGCGCGCCGATGACGCCGGTGATGATCCCGACGGGCAGTTCCGTACCGGGAACCGCTTCACGTGCGATGAGGTCCGACCCCAGGACGACCAGCGCGCCGGTCAGTCCCGAGGCGACCAGGGGCGGCCACGCCGTGCCGGCCATCCGCTGGGCGATCTGCGGCGCGGCCAGCGCCACGAAGGCGACCGGGCCCGCCGCGGCCGTACCGAAGGCGACCAGCCCGACGCCGAGGAGCAGCAGGGCCAGCCGCACCGGCTGCACGGCGGTGCCGAGACCGGCCGCCACGTCGTCGCCGAGCTGCAGGATCCGCAGCCGGCGGCCCATGCCGAGGGCGAGCGGCACGAGGACGGCCATGGCGACCGCGAGCTGCGTGACCTGGTCCCAGGTACGGCCGTTGAGGTTGCCCACGAGCCAGCCCAGGGCGGCCTGCGCCTCGAAGCGCTCGCCGCGCGCGACCAGGTAGTCCGTGGCGCTGGTGCACATCCAGGACACGCCGATGCCGACCAGGATGATGCGGTAGCCGGTGGCGCCGCCCTTCCAGGCCAGCGCGTAGACGAGCAGCGCCGTGACCAGCGCTCCGAGCAGGCCCAGTCCCTGCGTGCCCAGGCCGCCCTCCCAGCCGAGCACGATGCCCGCGACCACGGCGGTGCCCGCGCCCTCGGTCAGCCCGATCATGTCGGGGCTGGCCAGCGGGTTGCGGGTCATCGTCTGGTAGAGCGCGCCGGAGATGCCGAAGGCTGTGCCGACCAGCAGTCCCACGAGCGCGCGGGGCAGCCGCAACTCCCTTACGACGAGCACCGTTCCGGGGTCCCCGGCGCCGGTCAGGGCCTTGACCACGTCGGTGAACCCGATGGGGTAGTCGCCGAGGGTGACGCCCCAGCAGAAGAGCAGGAACACCGCGGCGAGCAGGCCGGCGCACAGCGCGACCAGTCGCGGCCGGAGCACTCCGGAGACCGGCGGGGCCGCCAGGCGGAAGGGCCGGCGGCCGCGGAGGGGGGCGAGGGCGGTCACGGTCAGACCTCCGCGAGTTTGCGCCTGCGGACCAGGGCGATGAAGAACGGGCCGCCGATGAAGGCGACGAGCACCCCGGCCTGCACCTCGGTGGGCCGGGCGACGACCCGGCCGAGGATGTCGGCGGTGAGCAGCAGGCACGGTGCGAGCACCGCCGACAGCGGCAGCAGCCGGCGGTGGTCGGGGCCGATGCCCGCGTACTGGGCGAGCACCCGGGCGACGTGCGGCACCACCAGGCCGAGGAAGACCACCGGGCCGATCACGGCGACCGACGCGCCGGTCAGCAGCATCACCGCGACGACCCCCTGCAGGCGTACGAGGCCGAGCCGGCGGCCGAGCGAGGCGGCCACGTCGTCGCCCAGGGCCAGGCTGTTGAGCGCGGGGGCGGTGGCGAGCGCGAGCACCGCGCCGACCGCGAGGAACGGCAGGATGCCGCGGACCACGGCGGCGTCCTGGTCGGCCAGGGTGCCCGCGGACCAGAAGCGGTAGCGGTCCAGGGCGTCGGGGTCGGTGAGGACGATCGCGTTGGTCAGCGAGAACAGCAGGAAGGTGACGGCGATTCCGGCCAGCGCGAGCTTCACCGGTGTCGCGCCCGAACGGCCCGTCCGGCCGAGCAGGAAGACCAGCACGCTGGTGCCGAGGGCGCCGGCGAAGGCGAACCAGATCGTGCCGTACAGCGAGCCGATCCCGAACAGGGCGACGGCGAGGACGATCCCGAAGGACGCGCCCGCGCTGACCCCGAGGATGCCGGGGTCGGCGAGCGGGTTCCGGGTGAGGGCCTGCATGAGCGCGCCGGACAGCCCCAGGGCCGCTCCCGCGGTGAGACCGAGGACGGTGCGGGGTACGCGGACGGTCCAGACGATGTTGTCGACGAGATCGCTGGAGGGGTGGCCGAAAAGCGCCCGGACGACCTGGTCCGGGGGGATGTCGACGGCACCCAGCGCGATCGAGAGCACGCACAGCGCCATGAGGGCGGTGGCGAGCAACACGACGAGCAGGACTGGGCGCGGGCTTCTGCGGGCGGTCACCGGCCTGGCTCCACGGCCACCATCCTTAGGTTAGGCACACCTTAACCCTACCGCCGTGGCTGTGCGGCGTGCCCCGCGGGGAGGGCTATCAAGTTAGGTAATCCTTACCTTAATATGGCGAGCGGTCGCGGCTCGTCCGAGTCGGATCCGCACGTCTGGGGAGGCACGGGCACCTGTGTCGGGTAACGAAGAACCGGTGATGACGGCAAAGGACTTCTGGCGCGAGACGCTGATCCCGCTCGCACAGGAGACCGTCCTCCCCATCGACCTCCCGTATACGCAAGACCCCGCGGGACCCACCGCCGTCCGCTCCCGCGCGCTGCCCGGTACGGCCGCGGCGGAGGAACGGCACCTGGCGGCGTACGTCGCCCTGCTCCACCACTACGGCGGCGGCGCCACCGATCTCGTCCTCGCCCACGACGGGCTGCCGCTGCGCGTCGCCCTCACGGCGGACACCACCTTCGCAGGGCTCACCGCGCGGGTCTCCGACGCCGCGGCGCGGGCCCGCGCCCACCGCGTCCCCGCCGGCGCCCTCGCCGCCGAACTGGGCGCCGCGGCGACCCGCGGCGGCGGTCTCCTCTGCAACACCGGCTTCGCCGCGGGCGACTGGGCCGGCGGCCCCCTCGACCTCGAACTGCGGGTGACCCCCGGTGAGGTCCACGCCTCGTACCGGCCCGGCCTCTTCGAGGCCCCGACCGTCGACCGGATCCTCGGCCACTACGCCACCCTGCTCGCCGACGCCACCGCGGACCCCGGCCGCGCCGTCGGGGACCTCGTGCTGCTGGACGGGCCGGAGCGGCACCGCGTCCTGCACGAGTGGAACGACACCGGGCACGACGTCCCGCTCGCCACCTGGCCCGCCATGTTCGCCGAGCAGGTCCGCACCCGGCCCGACGAGACCGCCCTGGTCTTCGAGGGCGTCCGCCTCACGTACGCCGAACTCGACGCCCGCGCCAACCGGCTGGCCCACGCCCTGACCGCCCGGGGCGCCGGCCCCGAGACGGTGGTGGCGCTGGCCGTGCCGCGCTCGGCGGAGCTCATCGTCGCCGAGGTCGCGGTGCTCAAGTCCGGCGCCGCCTACCTGCCGGTCGACACCGACTACCCCGCCGACCGCGTCGCCTACATGCTCACCGACGCCGCCCCCGTCTGCCTCCTCACCACCGCCGAGGTCGCCGCGGAGCTGCCCGGCGAGGTGCCCACGCTGATCGTCGACGCCCCGGACACCGTCGCCGAACTCGCCGGGCTGCCAACCCACGCCCCCGACCTCGGCGGCCGGCTGACCGTCGCCAACGCCGCCTACGTCATCTACACCTCGGGCTCCACCGGCCGCCCCAAGGGCGTCGTCCTCTGCCACGCGGGTGTCGCCAAGCTCGTCGCCACCCAGAGCGAGCGCTTCGGCATCGGCCCGCACAGCCGGGTGCTGCAGTTCGCCTCCCCTGGCTTCGACGTCGCCTTCTGGGACCTGTGCCTCGGCCTGCTCTCCGGCGGACGGCTCGTCGTCGTGCCCTCGGAGTGCCGCGTCCCGGGGCCGGCGCTCGCCGACTACGCGAACGCCAACGGCATCACCTTCATGATCCTGCCGCCCGCGCTGCTCGCCGCCATGCCCGACGACGTGCACCTGCCCGCGGAGGCGACGCTGCTCGCCGGAACCGAGCGGGTCTCGCCCGAACTCGTCGGCCGCTACGCGCGCGGCCGCATGATGTTCAACGCCTACGGCCCGACCGAGGCGACCACCAACTCCACGCTCGGCCTGTGCGACCCCGACACCCCGGCCGGAACCATCGTCCCCATCGGCGTGCCCGACCCCGGCACCCACGCCTACGTCCTCGACGCCCGGCTGCGTCCGGTCCCGGCGGGGGTCGCGGGAGAGCTCTACCTCGGCGGCGCAGGACTCGCCCGCGGCTACCTCGGTCGGCCCGACCTGACGGCCGAGCGGTTCGTCGCCGACCCCTTCGGCGAGCCGGGGGAGCGGCTGTACCGCACCGGCGACCTTGTGCGCTGGAAGGCCGACGGGCGCCTGGAGTTCCTCGGCCGCGTCGACAGCCAGGTCAAGATCCGCGGCTTCCGCATCGAGCCCGGCGAGATCGAGTCCGTGCTGCGCGCCCACCCCGCCGTCGCCCAGGCCGCCGTCGTCGTCCGCGAGGACCGTCCCGGCGACCGGCGGCTGGCCGCGTACGTCGTGCCGTCGCTCGACGGCGAGGCCGGGGTCGCCGAGTGGAAGGACCTGCACGAACTCCTCTACTCCGCGGCGGGCTCCGAGGGTTTCCAGGAGAACTTCGCCGGCTGGAACAGCATGTACGACGGGCTTCCCATCCCGCTCGCCGACATGCGCGAGTGGCGGACGGCCACCGTCGAGCGCATCGCCGCGCTCGAGCCGCGCCGCGTCCTGGAGATCGGCGTCGGCAGCGGCCTTCTGCTGTCCCGCCTCGCCCCCGGCTGCGAGGCGTACTGGGGCACCGACGTCTCCGAGGAGGCCGTCGCCGCGCTGCGCGCCCAGATCCGCGACGTGCCGGAACTCGCCGGGCGGGTCGAACTGTCGGCCCGCCCCGCACACGACACCACGGGACTGCCCGAGGGGCACTTCGACGTCGTCGTCATCAACTCCGTCGCCCAGTACTTCCCCGGCGCGGACTACCTCGAGGACGTGCTGCGCAAGGCCGCCGCGCTGCTCGCGCCCGGCGGAGCCCTCTTCGTCGGCGACGTCCGCAACCTGCGTCTGCTGCGCACCCTGCGCGCCGCCGTGGAGAGCCGGCGCGGTGCCGGGAACGCCGATGGCCCCGACGACAAGGAGGCGCTCCGCGCCGCCGTCGACCGGTCGGTGGCCTGGGAGGGCGAACTCCTCGTCGACCCCGACTGGTTCGCGGGCCTCGACGGCTTCGCCGCGCAGGTTCGCGTCAAGCGCGGCACCCACCACAACGAGCTGACCCGCTACCGCTACGACGTCGTGCTGCGCCCGGCGGCGGACGCCGCCCCCGACGCGGGCGAGGAGATCGCATGGGCCGCCCTCGGCGGCCTGGACACCCTCGACGCCCGGCTCGCCGCGCGCCCGGAGCGGCTGCGCGTCACCGCCGTGCCCAACGCCCGCCTCACCGAGGACCTCGACGCCCTCGCCGTCCTCGACGACAGCAGCCGTGCCGACGGCGCCGGCGGCGTCGATCCCGAGTCGCTGCACGAACTCGCCGCGCGGCACGGCCTGTCCGCCGCCGTCACCTGGACCGGCGACGCCGACGACGGCAGCGTCGACGCGGTCTTCGTCCCCGAGGGCGCCGACCCCGGCGCGCTGTACCGGCCGGGCGGCGGCCGCCCGCCCGCGAACCGGCCCGCCCCCTTCCGGGACGTCACCGCGCTGATGCGGACGCTGCGCGCGCACGCCGCCGAATTCCTGCCGGAGTACATGGTCCCCGCGGCCCTCGTCCCCCTGGACCGCCTGCCGGTGACGCCCAGCGGCAAGCTCGACGGCGCCGCCCTGCCCGTCCCCGACTACGCCGCCCTCAGCTCGGGCCGCGCCCCGCGCGACGCCCGCGAGGAACTGCTGTGCGCCCTGTACGCACGGGCCCTCGGCCTGCGGACCGTCACCATCGACGACGACTTCTTCGCCCTCGGCGGCGACAGCATCGTCGCGATCCAGCTGCTCGTGCTCGCCCGCCGCGCCGGGCTGCGGCTCACCCCGCGTGACGTGTTCCGGCACCGCACGGTCGCCGCGCTGGCCGAGGTCGCCCAGGAGGGCGGCCCGGACGACGCCACCGCCACAGACGTGGACGCGCCCCTGGTGTCGCTGACGGACGCGGAACTGGCCGCCGTACGCGACGAGCTGACGGCCACCGTCGACGAGGTGCTGCCGCTCGGCCCGCTGCAGGAGGGCTTCTTCTTCCACGCCCTCGTCGACGGCGCCGACCACGACACCTACGTCGTCCAGCAGGCCGTCGAGCTGTCCGGCCCCGTCGACGGCGCCGCGCTCCGCCGCGCCATGGAACGGCTCCTGGAGCGGCACGCGCCGCTGCGCGCCTGCTTCCGCCAGCTCCCCGACGGCCGGCCCGTCCAGGTCGTCACCGGCGGCGCCGCGCTGCCCTGGCGCGAGGTCGACCTGTCCGCCCAGGGAGACGGCGTGCGCCGCGGCCTCGCGGACGCCGTCGCCGCGGACGAGCGGTCCCGGCCCTTCGACCTCGCCCGGCCGCCCCTGCTGCGCTGCGCGCTCGTCCGTCTCGGCACGGACCGCAGCCGCCTGCTGCTGACGTTCCATCACATCGTCGCGGACGGGTGGTCGCTGCCCGTCCTGCACCGTGAGCTGATGGCCCTGTACGCGGACGACCCGGCGCCCCTGCCCGAGGTGCCCGCCTACGCCGGCTTCCTGCGCCGCGTCGCCGCCGCCGACCGGGACGCCGCCCGCGCCGCGTGGCGTACCGCGCTCGCCGGACTGGAGGGCCCGACGCACCTGGTGGACGCGCCCGCCGACGGCGGCCCGGTGGAGCCCGCGCAGGTCCGCGTCGAGCTCGCCGAGCGCGTCACGGCCCGCCTCGCGGCCCGTGCCCGGGAACTCGGCGTCACTCTCGGCACCGTCGTGCAGGGCGCCTGGGGCCTGCTGCTGGGCCGGCTGACCGGACAGCAGGACGTCGTCTTCGGCACCACCGTCTCCGGCCGCGACGTCGCCGTCGACGGCATCGACTCCATGGTCGGCCTCTTCATCAACACCCTGCCGACCCGCTTCGCCTGGGAACCGGCCACCGGCATCGGCGCCCTGCTGCGCCGCCTCCAGGACGAGCAGAGCGCCCTGCTGGACCACCAGCACCTCGGCCTCGCCGAGATCCAGCGTGCCTCCGGGCACGCGGGCGGCGGCGAACTCTTCGACACCCTCGTCGTGTTCGAGAACTACCCCGCCGAGACCGGACTCGCCGACCCCTCGGGCACCGTGCGCGTCACCGGCCACGCCTTCCACGACACCGTGCACTATCCCCTCGCGCTCATCGTGAAGCCGGGCCGCCGCATGGACCTGCGGCTCAAGCACCACGCGCGCAGGATCGGCGCCGACGCCGTCCGCGCCCTCGGCGCCCGGCTCACGCTGCTGCTGGAGGCGATCGGCGACGACCCCGGCCGTCCGGTGGCCTCCGTCGACCTGCTCACCCCGCGCGAGCACGACACCGCCCACCTCGAAGGCGCCGTCCGCGCCGTCCCCGTCACCACGCTGCCCGCCGCCATTGCCGGGCAGACCGCCCGGACGCCCGACGCGACCGCCGTCGTGTACGGCGACACCACCCTCACGTACGCCGAACTCGACGCGCGCGCCGAGGCGCTGGCCGTGCGGCTGCGTGCCGGCGGCGCGGGCCCCGGGCGCTTCGTGGCCGTCGCCGTCCCGCGCTCGGCGGAGCTGATGGTGGCGCTGCTCGGCGTCCTCAAGTCCGGCGCGGCCTACCTGCCCGTCGACCTGGACTACCCGGCGGAGCGCGTCGCCTACATGCTCGCCGACTCCGGTGCGGCCACCGTCGTCACCACGGCGGCCGACGCCCCGCGGCTGCCCTCCGCGGAGGGCCTGACGCCGCTGCTGGTGGACGCCCCGGCCGAAGACGTCCGGGGCACCGGTGCGGGCGACGCGGCGGTGCCCGACGACCCGGCGTACCTCATCTACACCTCCGGCTCCACCGGGCGCCCCAAGGGCGTCGTCGTCACCCACCGGGCCATCGTCAACCGCCTCGCGTGGACGCAGGGCGAGTACGGCCTGACGGCCGGCGACCGCGTGCTGCAGAAGACCCCGTCCAGCTTCGACGTCAGTGTGTGGGAGTTCTTCTGGCCGCTGTGCGAGGGCGCCGCCGTCGTCCTCGCCCGGCCGGACGGGCACCGCGACCCGGCCTACCTCGCCGGACTCGTCCGCGAACAGGGCGTCACCACCATGCACTTCGTGCCCTCCATGCTGGAGGCGTTCCTGAGCACCCCGGAGGTGACCGCCGACGCGTCGTGGGCGGCGGGCCTGCGCCGAGTGCTCAGCAGCGGCGAGGCCCTGCCCGGCGGAGCCGCCGCGCGCTGGACGGCGCTCACCGCAGTACCGCTGCACAACCTCTACGGGCCCACCGAGGCCGCCGTCGACGTCACCCACCACCCCTTCGACGGCGCCCCGGACACCACCGTGCCCATCGGGCGCCCCGTGTGGAACACCGGACTGCGGGTGCTGGACGCCTGCCTGCACCCGGTACCGGAGGGCGTGCCCGGCGAGCTCTACCTGACGGGCGAGCAGCTCGCCCGCGGCTACCACGGCCGCTCCGCGCTCACCGCCGAGCGCTTCGTGGCCGACCCGTACGGCGCGCCGGGCACCCGCATGTACCGCACCGGCGACCTGGTTCGTCGGCGTGCCGGGGGAGTCGTGGAGTACCTGGGCCGCACCGACCGCCAGGTCAAGCTGCGCGGCAACCGCATCGAGCCCGGCGAGACCGAGGCCGCCCTGGTACGGCTCCCGGAGGTCGCCCAGGCCGCTGTGACAGTGCGCGAGCAGCGCCTCGTCGCGTACGTCGTGCCGTCCCAAGGCGCCCGGCCGGACACCGCCGCGCTGCGCGCCGCCGTGGCCGACGTGCTGCCCGCGCCGCTCGTCCCGGACGCCTTCGTCGTGCTGGACGCGCTGCCGCTCACCCCCAGCGGCAAGCTCGACCGCTCCGCGCTGCCCGCGCCCGAGGCCGAGCGGGCCCCCGCCCGCGCCCCGCGCACCGACCGCGAGCGGACACTGACCGAGGTCTTCGCGGCCGTCCTCGGCCTGCCGGACGCGGGCCCCGACGACGACTTCTTCCTCCTCGGCGGCGACAGCATCAGCTCCATCGGCGTGGCCGGCCGCGCCCGCGCCGCCGGTCTCGAACTGACCCCGCGCGACGTCTTCGAGCACCGCACCCCCGCCGCTCTCGCCCTGGCCGCCGGCACCGGCGCGGCGTCCGTAAACCGCCCCGGGCCCGTCAGCCCGGAGCTGACGCCCGAGGAGACCGAGCGCGTCCACCGCACCGCCGGGGGAGCGGTCGCCGAGATCTGGCCCCTCGCCCCGCTCCAGGAAGGGCTGTTCTTCCACTCCGCCTACGACGACGGCGCCCTGGACGTCTACACCGTCCACGAGACCTTCGACTTCGCCGAGCGCCTGGACGAGGACCGGCTGCGCGCCGCCGCCCGCACCCTGCTCGACCGCAACCCCGGGCTGCGCGCCGGATTCACCAGCGACGGGCTGCGCCGGCCCGTGCAGTTCATCGTCGCCGAGCCCGAGGTGCCACTGGCGACGGTCGACCTGTCGGCGCTGCCCGCCGCCGAGCAGGAGGCGCGGCTGCGCGCCCTGATGGACGAGGAGCGCACCCGCCGCTTCGACCTGTCCGCGCCGCCCCTGTTCCGCATGCTGCTCGTACGCCGCGGCTCTGAGCTTGGCGACCGCCTCGTCATCGGCCGCCACCTGATCCTGTGGGACGGCTGGTCCGCCTGGCTCCTCCTCGACCAGCTCTTCGCCCTCTACGCGACGGGCGGCGACGACACCGGCCTGCCGCGCCCCGGCTCCTACGGTGACTACCTGGCCTGGCTGGGCACCCAGGACGACGCCGCCGCGACCGCCGCCTGGCGCGCCGCGCTGGCCGGCCTGGAGGAGCCCACCCTCCTCGTGCCGGCCGTCGCCGACGCCGGCCTGGAACCCGTCATCCCCGAGCAGCTGGACGCGCTGCTGCCCGCGGAGCTGGGCGACCGGCTCCGCGAGCGGGCCCGCGCCCACGGCCTCACCCTCAACACGGTGCTCAACGCCGCCTGGGGCCTGACCCTGGCCTCCGCGACCGGCCGCACCGACGTCGTCTTCGGCACCACCGTCGCGGGCCGGCCGACCGAGGTGCCGGACGTCGAGAACGTCATCGGCATGTTCCTCAACACCGTCCCCGCCCGCGTCGCCCTCGACCCGGCGGAGACCGTCCTCGACCTGCTGCGGCGCATCCAGGGCGAACGGCTGGAACTGATGCCGTACGAGTACCTGGGCCTCGGCGTGCTGCAGGCCGAGACCGGCCACCGGCGGCTGTTCGACACCCTCTTCGTGCTGCGCGACAACGACACCGAGGACCGGCTGGAGCGGCTGCGCACCGAGCACGGCGCCACCGCCGTCGCCAACGTCGACGCCACGCACTACCCCGTCAACCTGATCGTGACGCCGGGACAGCGCGTCCTCGTCACCCTCGCGCACCGGCCCGACGTCGTCCCGCACGAGTCCGCCCGCGCGCTGCTGGACCGCTTCACGCTGCTGCTGGGGCGCATGGCGGAGGACCTGGCGGCCCCCGTCGGGCGTCTCGACCCGCTGCTGCCCGCCGAACACGCCGCCCTGGAGCGGGAGTGGGCCGGCAGCCGGGTTCCCGAGCCCGCCGAGACCGTCGCCGACCTCCTCGCCGCGCAGGCCGCCCGGACCCCGGACGCCACCGCGCTCGTCTTCGGCGAGCGCACCCTGACCTATGCCGAGCTGGACGCGGCCGTGAACCGCACGGCCCGGCTGCTGCTCGCCCGCGGCGCGGGACCGGAGAGGGTCGTCGCGCTGGGCCTGCCGCGCTCCCTGGACATGGTCGTGGCCCTCTTCGCGGTGCTGCGCACCGGTGCCGCCTACCTGCCGCTGGAACTGGACCACCCCGCCGACCGGCTCTCCCTGATGCTGGAGGACGCCCGCCCGCTGCTGCTCCTGACGAACGCCGCCGTCTCCGCCACCCTGGACGCCGGCACCCCGCGCGTCCTCCTCGACGACCCGGCCGTCGCCACCGAGCTGGCGGAGCTGTCCGGCACCCCCGTCGAGGTGCGCTTCAGCCTGGAGCACCCCGCGTACGTCATCTACACCTCCGGCTCCACCGGCCGCCCCAAGGGCGTCGTCACCCCCTACCGGGGCCTGACGAACATGCAGCTCAACCACCAGAAGGAGATCTTCGAACCGGCGATCGCGTCGGCCGGCGGGCGGCGGCTGCGCGTCGCGCACACCGTGTCCTTCGCCTTCGACATGTCGTGGGAGGAGCTGCTGTGGCTGGTCGAGGGCCACGAAGTGCACGTCTGCGACGAGGAGCTGCGCCGTGACGCCCACGCCCTGACCGCCTACTGCGAGCGGCACCGCATCGACGTCGTCAACGTCACCCCGACCTACGCCCGGCTGCTCATCGAGGAGGGGCTGCTCGAAGGGCACGTCCCGCCGCTGGTGCTGCTCGGCGGCGAGGCCGTCCCCGAGACGGTCTGGACCCGGTTGCGCGACACCGAGGGCACCTACGGCTACAACCTGTACGGCCCGACCGAGTACACCATCAACACCCTCGGCGGCGGCACCCACGACAGCGCCCCCCCGACCGTCGGCCGCCCGATCCGCGGCACCCGCGCCCACGTCCTCGACGCTTGGCTGCGCCCGGTGCCGGACGGCGTGCCCGGCGAGCTGTACATCGCGGGCATCGGCCTGGCCCGCGGCTATCTGGACCGGCCGGGGCTGACCGCCGAGCGGTTCGTCGCCGACCCCTTCGGCGAACCCGGCGAGCGGATGTACCGCACCGGCGACCTGGTGCGCCGGGGTGCCGAAGGCAACCTGGACTTCCTCGGCCGCACCGACGACCAGGTCAAGATCCGCGGCTACCGCGTCGAGCCGGGCGAGATCGAGAGCGCCCTCAGCCGCCACCCGCGCGTGTCTCAGGCCGCCGTCGTCGTCCGCGACGACCGCCTGGTGGGGTACGTCGTCCCCGCCCCCGCCCCCGCCGACGCCGCCGAGCGCGAGTCCCTCGAGCGCGCCCAGGTCGGCGACTGGCAGGAGATCTACTCCGACGAGTACGAGGAGATCTCCGCCGCCGTCTTCACCGAGGAGTACGCGGGCTGGGACAGCTCCTACGACGGGCAGCCCATCCCCTTCGACGACATGCACGAGTGGCGCGAGGCCACCCTCGCCCGCATCCGCGAACTGCGCCCGCGCCGCGTCCTGGAGATCGGCGTCGGCTCCGGCCTGCTGCTGTCCCGGCTGGCCCCGGACGCCGAGGCGTACTGGGCCACCGACTTCGCCGCCCCCGTCATCCGCAAGATCGGCGAGGAGCTGCGGCGCGACCCGGAGCTCGCCGCCAAGGTGGAGCTGCGCTGCCGCCCCGCCGACGACCTGGAGGGGCTGCCCACCGGGTACTTCGACACGATCGTCGTCAACTCCGTCATCCAGTACTTCCCGAGCGCGGCCTACCTGGAGTCGGTCGTGCGCGGCGCCATGGAGCTGCTCGCCCCCGGCGGCGCGCTCTTCGTCGGCGACGTCCGCAACCTGCGGCTCGCCCGCACCTTCCACACCGAGATCCAGCGCGCCCGGGGCACCGGCGCAGCGGACGTCGAGCGGGCCGTGGAACGCGGACTGCGCCTGGAGAAGGAACTCCTGGTCGACCCGGACTTCTTCGCGCACCTCGGGTACGGACTCGACCTGCGCACCAAGCGAGGACACCACCACAACGAGCTGACCCGCCACCGCTACGACGCCGTTCTCTACCGGGCGGAGCCCTCCCTCCGGCTCGGCGACGAGCCCGAGGCGGGCTGGTCGCCCGGGCTTCCCGAGCGGCTGCGCGAGGAGCGACCCGAGCGGCTGCGCGTCACCGGCGTGCCGGACGGCCGCGTCCGGCCGGACGGCGTCGACCCGGAGGCCCTGCACGACCTGGGCGCCGGTCTCGGCTACCGCGTGCTCACCACGTGGGGTGCCGAGACGGGCACCTACGAGGCCGTGTTCGTCCCCGCCGGCGCCACCGGCACGACCGCCGGGCTGTACCGGCCGGGCGGCGGCAGCGCACCGTACGCCAACGAACCGGCGGCGGCCCGCGACGCGAGCGCCCTCGTGCGCGTGCTGCGCGAGGACCTGAAGCGCGAACTGCCCGAGTACATGGTCCCCGCGGCCTTCGTCACCCTCGACCGGCTGCCGATGAACGTCAACGGCAAGCTCGACGTCCGGGCGCTGCCCGACGCGGAGCCGGCCGTGGCCCTCGGCGGCGGACGAGGACCGCGCTCCCCGCAGGAAGAGGTGTTGTGCCGCCTGTTCGCCGAGGTGCTGGGCCTGCCGTCGGTGGGCGCCGAGGACGGCTTCTTCGACCTGGGCGGCCACTCGCTGCTCGCCACCCGGCTGGTCAGCCGGGCCCGCACCGAACTCGGGGCCGAACTCGCGATCCGCGACCTCTTCGAGGCCCCGACGCCCGCCCTGCTCGCGGTCCGCGCGGACGCCGGACGGCCCGCCCGCCCCGCGCTCGCGGCGGCAGCCGAACGGCCCGGCCTCGTGCCGCTCTCCGCCGCGCAGCGCCGTCTGTGGCTGGTGGAGCGCCTCACCGGCGGCGGCGCCGCGTACAACTTCCCGCTCGTCTTCCGGCTGCGCGGTGCCCTCGACACCGACGCGCTGGGCCAGGCCCTGTGCGACGTCGCGGGCCGCCATGAGGCGCTGCGCACCCTCGTCGGGGAACAGGACGGCGAGCCGTACCAGCGGATCGTCCCCGCCGGCGAGGCGCTGCCGGAGTTCACCGTCGCCGAGTGCGCCGGGTCCGACCTCCCGGGGCTGATCGGGTCCGCACAGCGCCGTCCCTTCGATCTTGCCACGCAACTGCCGCTGCGCTGCGAGGTGTTCCGGGTCGGTGCTGACGACCACGTGGTGGCGGTCGTGCTGCACCACATCACCACCGACGAGTGGTCCGACCGCCCCTTCATGGCGGACCTGACGTCCGCCTACGCCGCCCGCGTCGCGGGCTCCGTCCCGGCCTGGCAGCCGCTGCCCGTCCAGTACGCGGACTACACCCTCTGGCAGGAACGCCTCCTCGGCACGGTCGGCGGCACGCAACTCGCCTACTGGACCGAGCGGCTGCGCGACCTGCCCGAGGAGCTGAGGCTGCCGCTCGACCGCCCGCGTCCCGCCGCGCCCACCGGTGCCGGGGCGATCGTGCGCGGCGAGGTCCCGGTCGGCCTCGGCCGGGAACTGCGGGAGCTGTCCACCGCCACCGGCACCAGCATGTTCATGCTGTTCCAGGCCGCAACCGCCGCCCTGCTGCACCGCCTCGGCGCGGGCGAGGACGTGCCGCTCGGCGCGCCCATCGCGGGCCGCACCGACAGCGGCCTCGACGACCTGGTCGGCTTCTTCGTCAACACCCTGGTGCTGCGCACCGATCTGTCCGCCGACGGATTGACGTTCCGTCAGCTGCTGGCGCGGGTGCGTGAGTCCGCGCTGGCGGCGTTCGAGCACCAGGACATGCCCTTCGACCGGGTCGTGGAAGCGGTGAACCCGCCGCGCGCGGCGGGCCGCAACCCGCTGTTCCAGGTCATGCTGGGATACCACCACCGCCCGGACGGCGACCCCGACGTCTTCGGGCTGCCCACCGAGTGGTTCGACATGGACACCGGCACGGCCAAGTTCGACCTCGACTTCACCTTCGTCGACCACGGCGAGGCGCACCCGCTGGCGCTGCTGCTGGAGTACGCCACCGACCTGGCCGACGAGGCCACCGCCGCGCTGCTCGTCGCCCGGCTGGTCCTGCTGCTGCGGCAGGCCGCGGCCCAACCCGACCTCCCGCTCGCGGAGTTCGACCTGCTCGCGCCGGCCGAGCACGAGGCCGCGGCCGTCGCCTGGAACGACACCGCGCGGTACCCCGCCGAGACCCGCGCGGTGCCGGAGATCCTCGCCGACACCGTCCGCGCCCACCCGCGGCGGACGGCGCTGGTCACCGCCGAGGGCGCGCTGACCTTCGCCGCACTGGGCGAGCGGGTCGACGCCATCGCCGCGATGCTGCGCGGTCACGGCGCCGCCGAGGGCGCCGTCGTCGGCCTCGCGCTGCCGCGGCACGCCATGGTCCCCGCGATCCTCGGCGTGCTCGCCTCCGGCGCCGGCTACCTGCCGCTCGACCCCGCGCTGCCCGCCGACCGGCTGGAGTTCATGCTCCGCGACACGGCACCGGTCTGCCTGCTGACCACCGCCGAACTCGCCGAACACCTCCCGGCCGTACGGGGCGTCACACGGTTGCTGCTCGACGGCACGCTGCCCGACGGCCCGCCGTCCGGGACCGAGTCCGCGCGCCCGGCCGGGTACCCGGCGCTGAGCGCCGCGTACACGATCTACACCTCCGGCTCCACCGGTACCCCCAAGGGCGTCGTCGGCACCCATCAGGGCCTGTCCAACCTGTACGGCGCGCACCTGCGCGACATGATCGAGCCGGCGGTCCGCGCCACCGGCCGCGAGGCGCTGAAGGCCGCGCACACCGCCTCGTTCAGCTTCGACGGGTCGTGGGACCCGCTGCTGTGGCTGCTGGCGGGCCACGAACTCCACGTCGTGGACGAGGCGACGATGCTCGACCCGGCCGGATTGCCGGCCCATCTGGCCGAGCACGGCGTGGACTACGCGGACTTCACCCCGACCCACCTGGGCGAGCTGATGCACCACGGCTTCCTCGCCCCCGGCGGCTACGCGCCCGCCGTCCTCACCGTCGGCGGCGAGGCCACCCCGGCCCCGCTGTGGCGGCGGCTCACCGCGCTGCCCGGCACGGTCGTCCACGACCTGTACGGGCCGACGGAATGCGCCGTCGACGCCTACGGCAGGCACGGCGGGCCCCCGGAGTGGGCGGCGCCGCTGGACAACACGCGCGCGTACGTCCTCGACGAGCGGCTGCGCCCCGCACCGCTCGGCGTGCCCGGCGAGCTGTACCTCGCCGGTGCGGGCCTGGCCCGCGGCTACCTCGGCCGCCCCGGTCTGACAGCCGAGCGCTTCGTGGCCGACCCGTCGGGGGAGCCGGGCGACCGCATGTACCGCACCGGCGACCTGGCGCGCCGCAGGGCCGACGGCTCGTTGGACTACCTGGGCCGCACCGACGACCAGGTCAAGATCCGCGGCTTCCGCGTCGAGCTCGGCGAGATCGAGTCCGTCCTGACCGCGGGTCCCGGCGTGGCGGCGGCCGCCGTCCTCGTCCGCGAGGACACACCCGGCGTGCCGCGCCTGGTCGCGTACGTCGTCCCCGCCCCCGGCCACGAGCCCGACCCGGCCGCGCTGCGCGCCCGCGTGGCCGCCGCGCTGCCCGACCACATGGTGCCCGCGGCGTTCGTCGGCCTCGGGGCCCTGCCGCGTACCGTCAACGGCAAGCTGGACCGCGCCGCGCTGCCCGCGCCCGACCTGTCCGCCGCCGTCGGCGGCCGCCTGCCCCGCACCCCGCGCGAGGAACTGCTGGCCGAGCAGTTCGCCGCCGTGCTGGGCCTGGAACGCGTCGGCGTCGACGACGACTTCTTCGTGCTCGGCGGCCACTCGCTGCTCGCGATGCGCCTGATCAGCCGCGTCCGTACCGCGCTCGGCGCCGAGGTGACACTGCGGGCCGTCTTCGACGCGCCCACCGTCGCCGGCCTCGCCGCCCTGCTGGACGGCGAGAGCGCGGTGGAGCGCCCGCCGCTGGTCGCCGGCCGTGCCCTGCCCGAGCGGCTGCCGCTCTCCTCCGCCCAGCACCGGCTGTGGCTGCTGCACCAGGTCGACGCCGCCGACCCCTCCTACAACCTCCCGGCCGCCTGGCGCCTCACCGGGGCTCTCGACCACGCCGCCCTGGAGGAGGCGCTGAACGACCTTGTCGCCCGCCACACGACGCTGCGCACGGTCTTCCCGGCCGTGGACGGCGTGCCCCACCAGCGCGTCCTGGCCCCCGAGCAGGCGCGGGTGACCCTCGGCGGCGCGTCCCCTGACGAGCTGCCCGGGATCGCCGCGCGGCCGTTCGACCTGGAGCGCGAACTCCCGCTGCGCGCCGCGCTGTGCGCGACCGGGCGGGACGAGCACGTGCTGCTGCTGGTGCTGCACCACATCGCCACCGACGAGTGGTCGGACCGGGCGCTGCTCGCCGGCCTCGGCACCGCCTACGCCGCGCGCGCCGCCGGGCATGCCCCCGACTGGGCCCCGCTGCCGGTGAGTTACGCCGACTACACCCTGTGGCAGCGCGAGCTGCTGGAGCACTCCGGCGACGATCTCCTCGCGTACTGGACCGAGACCCTGCGCGGACTCCCCGAGGAACTGGCGCTGCCCACCGACCGGCCGCGCCCCCAGGAGTCCTCGCACACCGGCGGCACCGTGGGCTTCACGATCCGGCCCGAACCGGAACGCGCCCTGCGCACGCTCGCCCGCCGCGAGGGCGCCAGCATGTTCATGGTCTCCCAGGCCGCCGTCGCCGCCCTGCTCCACCGCCTCGGCGCGGGCGACGACATCCCCCTCGGCGCGCCCGTCTCCGGACGCGGCGACGAGCGCCTGGAGGACCTGGTCGGCTTCTTCGTCAACTCCCTCGTGCTGCGCACCGACCTGTCCGGCGACCCGGGCTTCGCCGAGGTGCTGCGCCGCGTCCGCGCCGCCGACCTGGCCGCGTACGAGCACCAGGACCTGCCCTTCGAACGCCTGGTCGAGGCACTCGACCCGGGCCGCTCCCTGACCCGCCACCCGCTGTTCCAGGTGATGGTCGTCCACCTCGCCGAGCGCGCCGGCGCGCCCGTGCTGCCGGGCCTCACGGCGCGGCCGGAGCCGTTCGCCCAGGACACCGCCAAGTTCGACCTCAGCTTCGACTTCGTCGAGCAGGGCGAGGGCAACGGCATCCAGGGCTGGATCGAGTACAGCGCCGACCTGTTCGACCGGACCACCGCCGAACTCCTCGCCCGCCGCATGGAACGCCTGCTGGAGCAGGCCGCCGCCGAACCCGAGCGGCCGGTCGGGCACCTCGACGTAATGGACGGCGGCGAACGCGCCCGCGTCCTGGGGGAGTGGAACGCCACCGGCCACCCCGTGCCCGGCCTCACCCTCCCCGAGCTGTTCCGCGCCCAGGCCGCGGCGACCCCGTCCGCGCCCGCGCTGCTGGTGGAGGACGCCGCCGTCGGGTACGCCGAGCTGGACGCCCGCGTCGAACGCCTCGCCCACGTCCTCGCGGGCGCCGGCGTCGGCCCGGAGACCACGGTGGCCGTGGCGCTGCCCCGCTCCGCGGCCCTGGTCGTCACACTGCTCGCCGTCCACCGCGCGGGCGGCGCCTACCTGCCCCTGGACACCGGCTACCCCGCGGAGCGGCTGGCGTTCATGCTCGCCGACGCCCGCCCGGCGTGCGTGGTGACCGCCGAGGGCGTGGCCCTGCCGGACACCGGCGCGCCGCGCCTGGTGGTCGACGCCGACGGGACCCCGGCGGCGGACGCCCCCACCGGCCCGCTCCCGCGGGCGTACGACCCGCGCCGGCCCGCCTACGTCATCTACACCTCCGGCTCGACCGGCCGCCCCAAGGGCGTCGTCGTACCGCAGGAGGGCATCGTCAACCGCCTGCTGTGGATGCAGGACACCTACGGCCTGACCCCTGAGGACCGCGTGCTGCAGAAGACACCGGCCGGCTTCGACGTGTCGGTCTGGGAGTTCTTCTGGCCGCTGGTCACCGGTGCCGCACTGGTCGTGGCGCGACCCGAGGGCCACAAGGACCCCGCGTACCTGGCGCGGCTCATCCGGCGGTCCGGCGTCACCACGGCGCACTTCGTGCCGTCGATGCTCCACGCCTTCCTCGCCGAACCGGCCGCGGCCGGCTGCACGGGCCTGCGCCGCGTGATCTGCAGCGGCGAGGCGCTGCCCGCCCCGCTCGCCGCCCGATTCCACGAGGTGCTGGGCACGGCCGCGCTGCACAACCTGTACGGCCCCACGGAGGCGTCCGTCGACGTCACCGCCCACCAGGTGGTGCCGGGTGCGGCCGCCGTCCCGATCGGCCGCCCGGTGTGGAACACCCGCGCCCTCGTGCTGGACGCCTCCCTGCGCCCGGTTCCGCCGGGCGTACCGGGCGAGCTGTACCTCGCCGGCGTCCAGCTGGCGCGCGGCTACCTCGGCCGGTCCGGCCTGACCGCGGAGCGATTCGTGGCCGACCCGTACGGGGAGCCCGGGAGCCGCATGTACCGCACCGGCGACCTGGCCCGATGGAACCGCGACGGGGAGCTGGAGTACCTGGGGCGCGCCGACGACCAGGTCAAGCTGCGCGGCTTCCGTGTGGAACCGGGCGAGACCGAGGCCGTACTGACCCGGCACCCCGCCGTCGCCTCGGCCACCGTCCTGCTCCGCGACGAGCGCCTGGTCGCCTACGTCGTCCCCGCCGCCGGGCAGGAGCCCGACACGGCGGCCCTGCGCGCCGACGCCGCCGCCGCGCTCCCGGAGCACATGGTGCCCGCCGCCTTCGTCGTCCTGGACACCCTCCCGCTGACGCCGAACGGCAAGCTCGACCGTGCGGCCCTGCCCGCGCCGGACTTCGCCGCCCAGGTCACCGCGACCGCGCCGCGCACCCCGCTCGAGGAGCGCATGTGCGGGCTCGTCGCGGCCGTCCTCGGCCTCGAACGCGTCGGCGCGGACGACGACTTCTTCACCCTCGGCGGGGACAGCATCGTCGCCATGCAGCTCGTCGTCCGGGCCCGCGCCGCCGGGCTGACGATCACGCCGCGCGACGTCTTCCGCCACAAGACCCCCGCGGGCCTGGCGGCCGTCGCCTCCGACACCGTCCGCCCGGACACGGCGGCCGGCACCGAGCTGCTGCCCGGCCTCACCGACGCCGAACGCGCCGAACTCCGCGGCGCCGGAACGGCCGAGCCGCTCCCGCTCTCCCCGCTCCAGGCCGGTCTGCTCTTCCACGCCTCCTTCGACTCCGGCGACCAGGGCCCCGACGTCTACACCGTCCAGGTGTCGTACGACATCGAGGGCGCGCTCGACCCCGAGCGGCTGCGCGCCGCCGGGCAGGCCCTCCTCGACCGGCACGAGAGCCTGCGCGCGGGCTTCCGCTACCTCTCCTCCGGCCGCCCCGTGGCCGTCGCGCCGCGTTCGGTGCCGCTCCCGTGGCGCCACGTCGACCTGACGGCCGTCGCGGACGCCGAGACGGAGTGGGAACGCCTCCTCCTGCAGGAACGCCGCCGCTTCGACCCCGCGGAACCGCCGCTGCTGCGGCTGCTGCTGGCGCGGACCGGCGACGGCGGGCACCGCCTCGTCCTCTCCCACCAGCACCTGCTGCTCGACGGCTGGTCGGTGCCCCGCCTGATGGCGGAACTGACCGCCCTCCACGACGGGACCACCCCGCCCGCCACCGCCCCCTACCGCGACCACCTGCGCTGGCTCGCCGGGCAGGACACGGCGGCCTCCGCGGCCGCCTGGGCCGCGGCCCTGGAGGGACTGGAGGAGCCCACCCACCTGGTGCCCGCCGACGCCGACCGGGCGCCGGCCGTGCCGCGCACCCACACGGTGGAGGCGGACGAGGAGCTGAACCGGGCGCTCGGCGCGCTCGCCCGGCGCCGCGGCCTCACCGTCAACACGCTCGTGCAGGCCGCCTGGGGGGTCGTGCTCTCCCGGCTGACCGGCCGCGACGACGTCGTGTTCGGGGCCACCGTGGCCGGACGCCCGCCGGAGCTGGACGGCGTCGAGTCCATGATCGGCCTGTTCGTCAACACCGTGCCCGTCCGCGTCCGGCTGCGCCCGCAGGAGCCGGTCGGTGCCCTGCTGGACCGCCTCCAGGACGAGCAGTCACGCCTGCTGCCGCACCAGTACCTGGGCCTGGCCGACATCCAGCGCGGCGCCGGGCTCGGCGACCTCTTCGACACGCTGGTGGTCTTCGAGTCCTACCCGGTCGCGGAGGACACCGGCGACATCGACGAGGCGGCCCTGCGCCTGTCCGTGCGCGAGCACGAGGACTCCACGCACTACCCGTTCGCCTGGGCCGTCGAGCCCGACGAACGCCTGCGCCTCACGGCCGAGTTCCGCCCCGACCTGTTCACCCCGGCCGCCGCCCGGCGCATCGCATCGGCCATGCTCCGCGTCCTGGCGGCGATGGCCGCCGACCCGGACACCGCCGTCGGACGGCTCGACATCCTCGCCGACGCCGACCGCCGTCTGCTGCTGGAGACCTGGAACGACACGGCCCTGCTCCCGCCGGCCGGCGACGCCACCGTCCCCGCCCTGTTCGCCGCGCGGGCGGCGGCGTCCCCGGACGCGGTCGCCGTCACCGACGCCACCGTGACGTGGACCTTCGCCGAACTCGGCGCGCGCACCGGGCGGCTGGCCCGCGTGCTGGCCGGCGCGGGCGCGGGCCCCGAGGGGATCGTGGCGCTGGCGCTGCCGCGCACCGCCGACCACATCACGGCGATCCTCGCCGTCATGACGGCGGGCGCCGCCTACCTGCCCATCGACCCCGACCTGCCCGCCGACCGCGTCCACGACATGCTCGCCGACGCCGGGCCGAGGCTGATCCTGACCACGCGCGAACTCGCCGCGTCCCTCCCCGGCACGGACGTCCCGGTGCTGCACCTGGACGCCCTCGACGGGCTGCCCGAGGCGGCCCCGCAGGCCCCGGCCCCCGACCACCCGGCGTACGTCATCTACACCTCCGGCTCGACGGGCCGGCCCAAGGGCGTCGTCGTCACCCAGCGCAGCCTCGCCAGCCTCTTCCACAGCCACCGCCACGACCTCCACGACCGCGCCAAGGAACTGACCGGCCGCCGCCACCTGAGGGTCGGCCACGCCTGGTCGTTCTCCTTCGACGCGTCCTGGCAGCCGCAGCTGTGGCTGCTGGACGGGCACGCGCTGCACATCGTGGACGACGAGACGCGCCGCGACGCGGAGCGCCTCGCCGCCCTCATCCGCGCCGAGGGGCTGGACTTCATCGAGGTGACCCCGTCGCTGCTCGCGCAGATGGCCGACACCGGCCTGATCCAGGACGGCCACTGCCCGATGGCGGTGGTCGGCGTCGGCGGCGAGGCCGTACCCGACGCGCTGTGGTCGCGCCTGGCGGCGCTGGAGTCCACCGAGGCCTTCAACCTGTACGGGCCGACCGAGGCCACCGTCGACGCCCTCGTCGGACGGGTCGCCGACAGCGACCGGCCCGTCGTCGGCCGCCCGGTCCGCAACACGCGGGCGTACGTCCTCGACGCCTCGCTGCGCCTGGTGCCGCCCGGCGTCACCGGCGAGCTGTACCTGTCCGGTGCCGGGCTCGCCCGCGGCTACCTGGGCCGCCCGGACCTGACGGCCGAGCGCTTCGTCGCCGACCCGTACGGGGAGCCGGGGAGCCGCGTGTACCGCACCGGCGACCTCGCCCGGTGGACCGAGGAGGGGCAGCTGGAGTACGCCGGCCGCTCCGACGACCAGGTCAAGATCCGCGGCTACCGGGTCGAGCTCGCCGAGGTCGAGACCGCCCTCGCCGCGCACGACTCCGTCGCCCAGGTGGTGGTCGCCGCACGCGAGGAGCGGCCGCGCGTGCGTCAGCTCGTCGGATACGTCGTCCCCGCCGAGGGGCGCGCCCCCGACCCCGTCGCGCTGCGGGCCCATGTGGCGGCGAGCCTGCCGGAGTACATGGTCCCGGCCGCCGTGGTCGTCCTGGAGCGGCTGCCGCTGCTGTCCAACGGCAAGCTGGACCGCAAGGCCCTGCCCGCCCCCGACTTCACCGCGGGCACCGGCGGCCGCAGGCCCGGCAACGGCACCGAACGCACCCTGTGCGGCATCGTCGCCGAGGTGCTGGGACTGCCCGTGGAGGCCGTCGGCACCGACGACGACTTCTTCGCCCTCGGCGGCGACAGCATCGTCGCGATGCGGTTCGTCAGCCGGGCCCGTGCGGCGGGACTGCGGATCACCCCCCGGCAGGTCTTCCAGCACCGCGACGTCGCCTCGCTCGCCGAGGCCGCCGTCCCGCTCGCCGGCGACGAGCTGGTCCGTACCCACGACGACGGCACCGGCCTGGTCCCGCTCACCCCGATCATGCACGCGCTGTGCGAGCGTGGCGGCCCCATCTGGGGATACCACCAGGCCGCGCTCCTGCAGACCCCGGCGGACACGGACGAGGACGGCCTGCTGGCGGTCCTGCGCGCGGTCGCCGACCGGCACGACATGCTCCGCGCCCGCCTGGAACGCACGCGCACCCGGCCGTGCTCCGAGGGCGAGCGCGGCGAGCGGTGGGCGCTGCGCGTGCCCGCCCCGGGCACCGTCGACGTGACGTCCTGGCTCGTCCGCGCCGACGTCGCCGGCGCGGACGACGCCGAGCTGCGCGAGACGATCTCCGCCCACGCGGTCACCGCGCGGGCCGGACTCGACCCGGACACCGGCGACATGGTGCGCGCGGTGTGGTTCGACGCCGGACCCGGGCGCCCGGGACGGCTGCTGCTGCTCCTGCACCACCTCGTCGTCGACGGCGTGACCTGGCGCATCCTGCTCCCCGACCTGGAGACCGCCTGGGCGGCCGTCGCCGCGGGCCGCACACCGGAACTGCCCCCCGTGGACGTCTCCTTCCGCCGCTGGGCCGAACTGCTCACCGCCCGCGCGCAGGACCCCTCCCGCGAGGACGAACTGCCCCGCTGGACCTCGGTCCTCGCCGACGGGGCGGGCCTGCCGCTGGCCCGCCCGCTGGACACGGAACGCGACACCGTGGAGAGCACCCGCTACCTGACGCTGACCCTGCCCGCCGACATCACCGGACCCCTGCTCGGGCGGGTGCCCGCCGCGTACGGCGCGAGCGTCAACGACGTGCTGCTGACCGCCTTCGCGCGGGCCGTCGCCGACTGGCGGACCAGGGTGCTCGGCGCGCAGCCCGGCAGCGCCGTCCTCGTCGACCTCGAAGGCCACGGCCGCGAGGAGGAACTCGCGGGCAACGCCGATCTGTCGCGCACCATCGGCTGGTTCACCAGCGTCGTCCCGGTCCGCCTCGACCCGGGCCCCGCGGGCCTCGACCCCGACGAGGCCGTCGCCCGCGTCCGCGAGCACCTGACCGCCGCGCCCACCGGCGGCGTCGGACACGGCCTGCTGCGCCACCTCAACCCGGTCACCGGGCCCGAACTGGCCCGGCTCGCCCAACCGCAGATCGAGTTCAACTACATGGGCCGCTTCGACGTCCCCGAGGCCGCCGACTGGTCGTACGCGCCGGAGGGCGACGCCGCCGACCTCGACGCCGACCCCGGGATGCCGATGTCCCACGCCCTCACCCTCAACGCCCTCACCGAGGACCGCCCCGGCGGCCCCGAGCTGAGCGCCCACTGGGCCTACGCCGGCGAACTCCTCACCGAGGAGGCCGTCCGGGATCTGGCGCAGACCTGGTTCCGGGCCCTTGAGGCCCTGGTCACACGGAAGGAAACCACCCGATGAGCAGCAACCCCTTCGAGAACCCCGACGGCGTCTACTCCGTCCTGGTCAACGCCGAGGGCCAGCACAGCCTGTGGCCGGACTTCGTCGCCGTCCCGGCCGGCTGGACGGTCGCCCACGGCCCGGCGGGCCGCCAGGAGTGCCTGGAGTACGTGGAGACCCACTGGACGGACCTGCGCCCGAAGAGCCTCGTCGAGGGCCGCTGACGGTCGACGCACGTCGAAGGGGCCGCCCCGCGCACCGCGGGGCGGCCCCTTCGTGCCCCTCGTGGGGCGCTCTGCGACGCCGCCCCCGGCCGGAAGGAGTGCTGACGGAATACATGCTCAAAGTTCGGCAAAACCATGAAGAATGGATCATTTGCCGCAGTACGGTGGGAATCTGCCGTCCAATGCAGGCTCCGCGACCGGTTCAGGAGGAAGCCCGCGTGGCAGATCGACTCGACGTGGCGTCGCTGGCTCCGAGTGATCGGGCGAATGCGATCCGTGAACTCTCGGGGTCCGTCGTCAACGGCCGCGCAGAGGTGGATCTTCCCTCGGACCCGAATCGCCAGCAGGCCTACGCGACCACCAGTGCGCTCGGGTCGGTGAAAGTCTCGGAGATCGGCTGGAACGTGACCCGTATCCGGCGCACTGATGCCCCGGTGGACGGGTGCATGGTGCCGCAGATTCTCGTCTCCATCCGGGAAGCGGGGGTCTCCCAGTTCCACCAGGCGGGCAGGCACGGAGTGATAAGGGCCGGGGATCTCATGGTGCTCGACAATGCGAAGCCCTACGAGGTCCTGTTCCACGGCCCAGTACGTGGAGTTCTCGTGAGCGTTCCCACGCACATCCTGGGGCTGCGGCCGTCCCTGCTCGATCGGATCACGGCTGGTCCACTCAGTTCGGAGCGACCGGCCGTGGGCGCCACAGCAGCGTTCTTCACCCGACTGGCTCGTCATCGGGGCGCTGCCGGCAAGGCTGATACCGCCCTGTTCACGGAGCCCAGTGTCGACCTGATCAGGGCTGTGGTCACCATGGTCCTGTACGGGGACGACCTGACCAGAAGGCTCCTGAACGACACACTTCTTGAGCGTGTTCAGGAATACGTGCGCCTCCATCTGGCAGACCCCGATCTGACCGCTGAGCGAATCGCAGCCGAGCACGACGTTTCCGTACGCTGGCTCTACCTGACCCTGTCCCGAGCGGGAATCACCCTCGGCGAATGGATAAGGACCCAGCGCCTCGAAGAGTGCCGGAGGGAACTGGCGTCGCCAGTGCACCAGTTCATGACCATCGAGGCCATCGCCCACCGGTGGGGGTTCGCCCGCGCATCCCACTTCAGTCGTGTCTTCAAGGCGGCGTACGGCGTGAGCCCCCGCGACTTCCGGTGGGGTCGCAGTGGGCTTTCACCGGAGACGAAACATCGCCGGCAGAGCACTTGGGACGGACCACCCTGACCGTGCCGGTTCCGGCGCGCCGGATGGTCGCCGCGTGCGCGTGCGCGTGCGCGTACGCCTCGCAGCGGCACGGCGGCCCCGGCGGATTCCTGGGGTGAGGAGGGATGGGCCCGGGGCAGGTCACCGGCCGGTGATGCGGGGCCGGCGCGCTTGGATCACCGGGGCGGGCTCCGTGCCCTTGCTGCTGTCGACGACGTGGTAGCCGTGGTGCTGGGCGGCGGTGGCGGAGGCGTGGTTGGGCAGGATGCGCAGCCGGGTGCCGACCGGCAGGTCGGGCAGTTCGGTGAAGCAGGTGCGGGGAAGGTTCCCCGAGGGTGTCAGGGCACAAAGACCGGCGGGCGGTGCGTGCCTGGGCACGCACCGCCCGCCGGGGCGTTCCACGGTCCTGCGGCGCGGTACGGAGCGCCGCGCCGGCGGACACTCAGGAGGCGGGCTGCTCCACCTTCGTCGCCGGGTCGCCGTCCACCGCGGCGGCCAGCTGCGGGACGAGGCGGTCCAGGACGTAGGGGATGCTCAGCACCGTCGACAGGGAGACCGCGTTGCCGTAGTCGCCGGTCTCCTGGACGAAGACCTCGCGGCCCTCCTTCACGACCTTCAGGCCGGCGTACAGCTTGTCCTTGTGCAGCTTGGCGACGGCCCCGGTGGTGTCCGGCACGATCCACACGGCGACGCCCTGGTCGAGCAGGTCGGTGCGCTCCTTGCTGATGTTGGCGCCGAACTGGTCGCCGATCACCTTGTCCAGGTCCGCCGGGAGCTTCAGCCCGAGGTCGGACAGCAGCCGCGAACGCGCGTCCTGGCTGCCGTAGACGAAGGTGCCCTCGTACGGGGTGGCCATCACCGCGGTGGAGCCGGCGAAGTCGGGGTGCGCCCTCTTGGCCTCGGCGAACTTCGCCTCGACGCCCTCGACGAGCTTGGCGGCCTCCCCGGACCTGCCCAGCGCCTTGCCTATGGTCTGCGTCTGCTGCTGCCACGGGATGCCGTAGTCGTTGAACTCCTTGGGCTGGGCCACGACCGGGGCGAACTTCGACAGCGTGTCGTACTGCGCCTTGGTCAGGCCCGAGTACAGGGCGAGGATCAGATCGGGCTTGAGCGCGGCGATCTTCTCGACCTGCGGCCCGGTGCCGGTGTCCTTCAGGACGGTCGGCGCGGCGGCGGAGCCCAGCTTGTCCTGGGCCCAGGGGCCGACGGCGCCCTTGTAGCCGCCGATCCACTCGGTGGTGCCGACCGGGACGGTGCCGAGCGCGAGGACGGCGTCCTGGTCGGTGAGGCCCACGGTGACCACGCGCTTGGGCTCGGACTTGATCGTGGTACTGCCGTACTTGCTGGGGATCGTGACGGGGAAGGCGCTGCTCGCCGGCGCCTTGCCGGAGCCGGAGCGGGAGCCCGACTCGGCCTCGTCGGAGGGGGAGTCGGAGGAGCCGCAGGCGGTTGCCGCGCCGACGAGTATCAGCACGGAGGCGAGCAGTCCGGTGATCCGGGTGGCTCTGGTGGCGCGGGGCATCGCGTGATCCTTCTGTTCGTTTCGGTTGTGGTCAGGTCTGTGGCTGGTGGCGGCCGGCTACGGCCGGGGGGTGCTGCGCTGCTCCGCCCACGCCTGCCACAGGGCGGCGTACGGCCCCCCTGCGGCGCGCAGTTCGTCGTGGGTGCCGCTCTCGGCGATGCGGCCCTCCTCCATCACCACCACCCGGTCGGCGGCGGCGGCCTGGCTGAGCCGGTGCGCGACGACCAGCGCCGTACGGCCCTCCAGCGCGCGTTCGGCGGCCTCCTCCAGCCGCCCGGCGCCGGAACTGCCGGCCTCCGCCGTCGCCTCGTCGAGGACGGCGACCGGCGGGTCGGCCAGCACCAGGCGGGCGAGGGAGAGTTGCTGCGAGCGGTCCGCGGTCAGCCGGTGACCGCCGTCGCCGACGACGGTGTCCAGGCCCTCGGGCAGCGCCTGCGCCCATCCGAGCGCGCCCACCCGTTCCAGGGCCTCGCGCAGTTCCTCGTCCGTGGCGTCCGGGCGGGCCAGGCGCAGGTCGTCGGCGAGCGGGCCGGAGAAGACGTGCACCTCCTGCGTGACCAGCGCGACCGTGCGCCCGGTCTCCGCGGGTTCGCCGCCGCCGACCTCGACCCGGCCCGACGACGGCCGGTGGATGCCGACGACGATCTTGGCGAGCGTGGTCTTGCCGGCGCCGCTGGCACCGACGAGGGCGACCTTCTCCTTGGGCCGGAGCACCAGGTCCACGTCACTGAGCACCGGCCGCCCCGGGACGTAGGCGTGGCCGACGCCCTCGACGGTGACGCCCGGAACGCCGGGGACGTCCCGCTGCGGTGCGTCTTCCGCGGCGGCGGGTGCGGGTTCGTCGACGACCCCGACCAGCCGGGCCAGGGCGGCCGTCGCGGACTGGGCGTCGTCCAGCAGCACCAGCGCGGTGTTCACCGGGCCGAACAGACTGTGGAAGTACAGGGCCGCCGCCGTCGCCGTGCCGATCGACGCGGAACCGCCGCGCACCAGCAGGAAACCGGTGACCAGCACGGCGGCCAGCCCGGTGTACTCGGCCACGTGCAGCCGGCTGTAGAAGCGCAGCACAAGCTGCACCCCGCGCAGCGTCAGGTCCACGGCGGCGCGGGAGCGTTCGGTGACCCGCTCGGTGTGCGCGGCCTCGGCACGGTAGGCCCGCACCGTCGCCGCCCCGCCGATCGTGTCGAGCAGCTGCTGCTGCTGCGCCCCGGTGGCGACGCGCTCCTTCGCGTACAGCGGGGTGGCGTTGCGGACGTACCAGCGCGCGGTGTGCGCCTGAACCGGCAGTGCGAGCAGCGCCGCCAGCAGGAACCGCCAGTCCAGCACCGCGAGGGCGGCCAGCGTCAGCACGATGGACAGCCCCGACCGCACGAGTTCCGGCAGCGCGCTGCGCACCGCCTCCGCCACCCGTGACACGTCGCGCGTCACCCGGGAGTTGAGGTCGCCGGACCCGGCCCGCTCCAGCCGCTCCAGCGGCAGGGACAGCGCCCGCTCGACGAAGCGCTCGCGCAGTTCGGCGAGCACCGTCTCGCCCAGCCGCGACACCAGCGACATGCCGAGGGCCGTGGCCACGCCCTGCGCCACCGCGACCAGCACCAGCAGCACCACGGGAAGCGTCAGCGCCCCCGCCGGGTGCCGGTCGGTGACCAGGTCGACGATGTGCCCCAGCAGCGGCTGTGTCAGCAGCCCCACCGTGGTCGCCACCAGCATCACCACGGCTCCGCCCACGGCCGCCGCCCGGTGCGGCCGCAGCAGTTCGCGCACCGCGGCGCGCGTCCGCGCGGGCGTCGCGGTGGGCAGCAGCTCGCGCGCCGCGGATCCCGATGCCGTCGTCATGCCAGTACCGCCGTCCGGTAGGTCGGGTCTCGGTGCACGAGGTCGCCGTGTGCTCCGTCGGCGGCCACCCGGCCGCCGTCGAGCAGGACGACGCGGTCGGCCATGGACAGCAGGGCCGGGCTGTTGGTGACCAGCAGCGTCGTACGGCCCCGGCGGTGCTCGCGCAGGCCGCAGGCGATGCGGGCCTCGGTGACCGCGTCGACCGCCGTGGTGGGGTCGTGGACGACGAGCACCGGGCGGTCGGCGACGAGGGCGCGGGCGAGCGCGACGCGCTGGCGCTGGCCGCCGGAGAGCGAGCGGCCGCCCTCGGTGACCTCGGTGGCGGTGCCCTGAGGCAGGGCCCGGGCGACCTCGTCGGCGCAGGCGGCGGCCAGCGCGCGGTCGCACTCCCCGGCGCCGCCCAGGTTGTCGGCGAGGGTGCCCTCGAACAGGTCGGCGTCGTGCGCCGCGACGAGGACCACGGTGCGCAGCCGCGCGGGGTCCAGCTCCGGCAGGGGCACGCCGTCCAGTTCGACGACGCCGGCCTCCGGGTCCGTGGCGCGGCCGAGGCAGGCGAGCAGCGCCTGCGCGGCGGCCGGGTCGGTGCTGGCCACGCCGAGCAGTTCGCCGGGCCGTGCCTCGAGGTCGGCGTCGCGCAGCGCGCCGAGGGTGACGCCGCGCAGCCGCAGGCCGCCGAGCACCGGTTCCGGCAGGGCGCGTCCACCGGGCAGCACGTCGGGTTCCGCGGAGAGCACGGCCGCGATGCGACCCGCGGAGGCCCGGCCCTGGGCGAATTCGGCGTTGACCCAGGCGAAGACCTCCAGCGGGCCCAGGAGGAACAGCGCCAAGCCGACCGCCGAGACGAGCTGACCCAGCGTGATGTCGCCGGCCGCGGCGAGCCGTCCGCCCACCAGCGCGACCAGCGCGATGAAGACGCCGGTGAGGGTGAGCACCACTCCGCTCTGCCAGGCCTCGGCGCGCGCCGCCCGCACCGTCGCGCCGAGCGAGGCGCGGCTGGTGCGCCGGTACCGTTCGACGGCGGCGGCCTGCGCGCCGATGCCCTTGAGCACCCGCAGTCCGGCCACCAGGTCGGCGGCGATCCCGGAGGCGTACGCGGCCCCCTCCTGCTCGGCCTCGCTGCGCCGCTCAAGGGGCTTGCTCAGCAGGTGCCCGAGCCAGAGCAGCAGCGGTGTGCCGAGGAGGACGACCAGACCGAGCGGCACGGAGATGCGCAGCAGTGCCACGGCGCTGACCAGGAGCCCGGTCAGGGCGGAGATCCCCGTCATGACGGCCATGTTGACGGCGCCGACCCGTTTGGCGTCCTCGGTGGCGATGTTCGCCAACTCGCCGGGCAGGTGGCCGCGTTCGGCGCCGCCGCCGGGGTCGAGGACCCGTCGTACGAGGGCGATCCGCAGGTCGTGCGCGGCCTGTTCGGCGGCGCGTTCGCCGGCGCGGGCGCCGAAGCGGAAGCTGAGGGAGAGCCCCACGTACACGACGGCCAGCACGGCGAGCCAGCCGAAGAGGGCGCGCCCGTCGCCGTCGGAGACGGCCCGGTCGATGACGACGCCGATGATGACGGGGACGAGAGCCTCCCCGAACTGATGGCCGGCGCCGAGCACGGCGCCCATGGCGACGTCCCTCCGCCGGCCCCTGACCGTCCGCAGCAGTACAACCCGCCCCGACGGTGCCTTCGTTCCCACCCCGCGAACCCTCCGGTACCAAGCCGACGGCGACCAGCACCCCATGTCTGGAGCTTAGGTAAGGCTACACTAAGTTGACTCGGGGATGAGGTCCCCCGGAGGCATCCGGAGCACCGCGGCGGACGACGAGCCGGTGCCGCGGCGAAGTGACCTCGGCACGGGCGAGCGGTTCCTCGTCGGCAGCGGCACGCCGGCGAGCTTCCTGCGGATGGCCCGCGTCCTCCCGGAGGGCCTGGGCGAGCGCGCCGCGAAGGTGCCGGCGCGGGAGCTGACCCCGGAAGAGGTGCGGGAGGGCGCGCGCACCGACCCGGCGCTGCGGGAGGCGGCGAGCCGCCTGGGACGGACCGAGCCCGCCCCGTCACCTGCCGTCACCATCCGTCGGCACCGGCACCGGCACCGGCACCGGCACCGGCACCGGCGCCGTGAGGGCGGGGCCCGTCGGATCGTCGTGGCGTCCCTGGGGAGGCCGAGTCCGGCGCGGTTCCGCATCTCGCCGGTGCCCGCGAGGTCCTCGTGCAGCCGGTCGTGTCCGCGGAACACCTCGGCGCGCTCCTCGGCGGTCATCGCCTCGGTCGCCGCCGGGTCGGCCTACATCAGCACCATGCACTTCCTGCCACCACCTCGGCAGAAGGCCGCTCACCGCGGCCTTCTGCCAGGCCACCTCAGACCGCCGTGACCCGGAGCCTGATCGTGCGGGCCTGCGGGCGGAGCGCGAACTCCGGCCACACGTCGGGTCCGCACGCCCGGGAGCCGAGGCCGTGCTGCGCCGCGTCGACGAAGAGGTGGCTGGTCGACGACTCCGGGAGCTCGAACGGGTGCGCCGCCCGGGCGATCTGCTGCGGCGTGTGACGGCTGAGCGTGAAACCGGGCAGGCGGCCCTGGACGTCCGGGACGGCCGCGAGGCGCAGCACCGCGGTTCCGCCACTGGTCAGCTCCAGTTCACGCCACCTCGAGCGGTGCCCGGTCTCCTGGGGGCGCGCGTAGTCGACCGAGAGCTCGTCGACACCGGCGGAGAACCGGCCGGTGCGCGCCGCGCGAAGGCTGTCGGGGTAGGACTCGTGCGGTCCGAGGCCGAACCACTCGGCGCCGTCGACCGGAGCGGCGCCGTCGGGGAGGTCGAAGCGGACGCCGATGCGCGGCCACACCGTCGTCCAGCCGACCGACGGCTCGATCTCCACACGCAGTTCGAGGTCGTCGCCCTCCAGGGACCAGACCGTCTCGACCGTCACCGACGACGCGGAGTCCGCCGCGGATACCCTGGCGACGGTCCGCAGGGCGTCCGCGGCGGTCTCCACCGACACCAGCCGCGAGGTCAGCCGGTCCAGGCCGTCGCGCCGCCACAGTTCGGCGTTGGAGACCCCGGGGACGTGGGCGTCGCTCTCCTCGGCCACCCCCGAGGTGCCCTCGTCGTTGTCGGTCGGGGCACGGAACAGCTCCAGGCGAGGGCCCGCCACCGGGCGGCCGGCGAGCCGTACGAGGGCCCCTCCGGTGAACTCGGCGACGCCGAGCGTCAGCGTCCCGTCGCTTTGCCGCCAGTCGGCCGGAGGCCGGACGGCGGGCACGGTACGCCGCGCCGAACGGTCCAGCTGGGCGGTCGCGACCACATGCCCCTCGTCCGCCCACGTGGTGCCGGCGGCCAGGACCGCGTCCAGGGTGAGCCATGTCTCCGACTCCCCGGACACCTCGATCCGCGGCAGCGGCACGCGCGCCGACCCGCCGGCCGCGACGACGGGCACCTCCAGCTCCCCGGAGTCCACGGGTCTGCCGTCGTGCTCGACGCGCCAGCGGAAGCGCAGGTCGGAGGTGTCCGCCGAGTGCCGCAGATTGGCGACTTCCACCGTCCCGTCGTCACCGTGGTGGAAGGTGAGGCGAAGGGGCTGCACGACCGCCTTGAACTCATGGAGACCGGGGGTCGGGACGCCGTCGCTGAGCACCATCCCGTCCATCACGAAGTTGCCGTCGTGCACGACCTCCCCGAAGTCGCCGCCGTACGCGTAGTAGGGGGTGCCGTCCGGCGCCGTCGCCCGGATGCCGTGGTCGCGCCACTCCCAGACGAACCCGCCGTGCAGGCGCGGGTGCCGGTGCACCAGCTCCTCGTACTGGTCGAGCGCACCCGGCCCGTTGCCCATCGCGTGGGCGTACTCGCACAGCAGGAACGGCTTGGTGCGCTGTCGCGCACCCTGCGAGGGGGTGCAGCCCTGCAGCGGCGTGCGTGAGCCGTCCGTCCCGATCTGCTCGGTCTCCGCCACCGACGCGTACATACGCGAGTAGACGTCCGTGTACGCGCCGGCGTGGTCGCCCTCGTAGTGCACGGGGCGCCCCACGTCGCGGGCGTGCACCCACGCCGACATCGCGGCGAGGTTGCCGCCCGTCCCCGCCTCGTTGCCGAGCGACCACATCACGATGCTGGGGTGGTTCTTGTCCCGTTCCACGGTGCGCCGGACACGGTCCAGGTACGCCTCGCGCCACGCCGGGTCGTCGCTGGGGTTGCCGGCCCAGCTGCCGTCCTTGTCGAAGCCGTGCGTCTCCAGGTCGCACTCGAGGACGACCCAGAAGCCGAGTTCGTCGGCGAGGTCGAGCAGCCGCGGGTGCGGCGGGTAGTGGCTGGTGCGGATCGCGTTGACGTTGAACCGCTTCATCAGGGCCAGGTCCTCGCGCGCGTGCTGCTCGTCGAAGACACGGCCGCGTTCGGGGTGGGTCTCGTGACGGTTCATCCCGTGGAAGACGACGCGCCGGCCGTTGACGAGGAACCGGTCGCCGCGGATCTCGACCGTGCGGAAGCCGGTCCGCACGGTGACGGTCTCCGCGGCCGAGGCCACGGTGACCTCGTACAGCCGCGGCACTTCGGCCGACCAGGGCTCGACCCCGCCGACCTCGAACGGGGCCACCTCGGCGGCGGATTCCCAGATGCGCTCGACGCCGAGTTCGGGGATGCGGAGGGTGATGGGGAAGGCCGCCGCCTGAGCGGTGACCTCCGGGTCGATCCGCCCGCGCCCCCGCTCGAACCCGGTGCGCAGCCAGACGTCCTCGACGCCTCCGGCCGGCCGCGCGATCAGGGTGACGTCGCGGAAGATGCCCGGCAGCCACCACTGGTCCTGGTCCTCGAGGTAGCTCGCCGCCGACCACTGGTGCACCCGCACCGCGACGACGTTGTCACCCGGGCGCACCGAGGAGGTCACGTCGAACTCGTGGGCGAGCCGGCTGCCGGAGGCGCTGCCGATCTCGTGGCCGTTCACCCAGACCTTGAACAGCGACTCGACCCCGTCGAACCGCAGCACGACCCGTTCGGCCCGTGACCAGTCGGATGGGAGGTCGAAGTGGCGGCGGTAGTCGCCGGTCGGGTTCTCGTCCGGTACGTGGGGCGGGTCGACGGGGAAGGGGTACCGGATGTTGGTGTAGATCGGCCGGCCGTAGGCCCCGTCGCCCTGGAGCACCCAGTGGGAGGGCACCGGGATGCCGTCCCAGCCGCCGTCGTCGAATCCTTCGGCCGCGAAGTCCTCCGCCGCCGTCGCCGTGGGCGACAGCCGGAACCGCCAGTGCCCGTTGAGGGAGTGGGAGGGGGCGTCGGAGTGCAGCCACGACCGCGCCGGGCGCAGCGCGCCACGCCCTGGGGTGGTGTCCGAAACATACGCGGAGAGCTGGGAGGGCAAGAGGTCACAACTCTTTCTTGGTAGCGGAGGGGGGATCCCGGGTGGGGTCGCGGGCGGGTCCGCGACCGCTACCGGAGCACGATCGTCCGGATCTCCCACGGGCCGAGGGCGAGTTCGAGGCCGCCCTCCGCGGGTTCGGCGGCCAGCGGCCGGCCGAGCAGGTCGACCGTGGTCACCCGGGTGAAGGCGCCGGTGACGCGGGCCGTGGCGCCCGTGCCGCTCATCGCCACCAGCCGCACCTCGGTGCCTGCGCCGAGGCCGTCACCGGTGACGCGGCGCACGGCCGAGACGAACACGTCCGCGCCGTCGACCCGCACGCCGGCCGTGTCGGCGGGCAGCGGCCCCCCGGCGGGCGCGGTGCCGCGGGTGACCAGCACGTCGTTGCGGAACTCCTCGGCCAGCGCGACCGCGTCCGCGTCCTGCCAGCCGCCCGCCGAGGGCACGACGGCGAAACGGTTCTCGATGCGCACCCCGAGGTCCTGAGCCCCCGGCGCGGGGATCTCGCTCGCCGCCGGCTCGTCGCGCAGCGGATGGATGTTGACGCTGATCGAGCCGATCGCGCGCAGCAGGGTGACGGCGAGTTCGGCGCCCTCACCGGTGAGCTCGTACTCGGTGGCGTGGTCGAGCAGCACGGTGGCCGCTCCGGCCGAGACGAAGGTGCTCGCGGGGAAGGTCGGGATCGGGTACTCGCCCCAGCCGCCCTCGGCGGTGAGTCCGCGCTCGGTGACGGCGAGCTGCCCGGCCGACGCCGAGACGGCCGCCGGCCGGGGGAGCGGGACGTGGAAGCGCAGCCGGTGGTCGGCGGCCTGGTTCAGGAACGAGGTCGTGACGCGCACGAACGGCTCGCCCACCCGCAGTTCCACCAGGGTCTCGACCGGGGTCGGCACTGTCCGGCCGGCGCGTACGTCGCGGTCGGGGGAGAGCGCGGCGGGCCACGCGTACACACGGGTGATGCGCACCCTCGACCGCAGGGGGCCGTTCTCGAGGAGCTCGGCGCCGACCTCCGTCGGTTCCGAGACGAGCAGATCGTGCGCCGGCGGGCCGTAGTTGTAGCTGTCGCCGCGGTCACCGCCGTCGACGAGACGACCGACCCCCCGCAACACGGTACCGTCCGCCCCGGTGACCTCCAGGGTGCCGTCGGGGGCGATCACGACCTCGACGAGCCCGTTCGACAGCGCCCCGGCCGTCGCCGTCGCCGGCGCGAACCTCATGCCCGGCGCGGATGTCCGCACGGCCGGTGCCACCGTGAAGCTCGCGAGCCCGGAGGCGGGGACGGAGACCGGCACCAGCGCGGTCGCCCGTGCCTCCTCCAGCGTCAGCACCCGCCACCCGCCCGGGTGCGCGGCGGCCGCGGCGGCGACCTCGCGGCGCAGGATCAGCAGGTCGAACGGACCGCTGGAGGGCACCTCGGCGAGGTGGAAGACGAGCGACCCCGCGGTGAGCTCGTAGTGGTCGATCTGCCGGCCGAACAACTCACGGCGGTGGATGCGGCGCAGTACGCGTTCGAGCTGCGAGGCGTCCATGCGCTCGTCGCTGAGCACGGTCGGCGCCTGCGCGACCAGCTGCACGGGGTGCTCGGAGCCGTCGGCCGCGGTCGCGACCAGGGCGGACCCCTCGGGCGGGGCCATGACGTCGACCTCGACCAGCGTCGTGCGGGGGGTGGCCAGCGGGTTGGCGACGAGGTGGCCGTCGGCGGGCACGCGGGCGGCCGGACCGGCCAGCGCCGCGTCCCGGACGGCGCGCGCGGCGTGGGCGGCCTCGGCTAGCCGCGCCTCGACCTGGTCGGCGGTCTCGTCCGTGCCGGAGCCGACGACCGAGTCGTGGGCGCTCGACTCGATGATCTTGTGCCAGGCGAGGGAGAGGAACGGCGAGTCGTCACGAGCCGACCACAGCGCGTTCATCCGCTCGGCATGGTCGACGGTGCGCTCGGCGACGGCCATCCGGCGCTTGAGCCCGCGCCGCACCGAGAGCACGCCCGGCAGGATGTTGCCGCGCACATGGCTGCGCAGTTCGCCGGTGACGACCGCCGGGACCTCGTCGCGCACGTGCTCGCGAATGTACTCGTCGAGCGTGGCGATGGTGATGGCGCGTTCCTCGCCCGAGGCCTGCCGCAGCCACTCGGCCAGCCGCGGGTCCGGTGCGTTGTGGTCGGTGCCCGCCATCGCGAGCACCGGGTCGCCGCCCCACCGCCCCGCCGTCATCTCCGCGTACTCGCCGAGCGCGCGGGCGATCTGATCGGGGACCAGCAGCACGTCGAGACCGTTGTCGTAGCCGTCGAAGAGGAACTCGGTGCGCACCTCCGAGCCGTCCGGTGCGCGCCAGCGGAAGGCGTGGCCGTCGACGGAGCCGGGCACCCCGCGCCACAGCGCCGCGTGCTCGATGCCCGCGCGCGCCAGGATCTGCGGCATCTGGGCGACGTGGCCGAACATGTCCGGCAGGTAGCCGATGGGCATGGAGCCGCCCAGCTCGGCCGCGGCCGCCCAGCCCATCTGCAGGTTGCGCACGATCGTCTCGCCCGAGCAGAGGAACTCGTCGAGCAGGATCAGCCACGGCCCGATCGCGAGCCGGCCCTCGGCGACCAGGGCCGTGACGCGTTCGCGGTTCTCCGGCCGCATCTCCAGGTAGTCCTCGAGCGCGGCCATCTGCCCGTCGACGGTGAAGCGGAAGTCCGGGTTCGTCTCGGCCGTCTCCAGCACGGTGTCGAGGGCGGTGACGAGCCGGTGCCGGAAGACCTGGAAGGGCTCGTACCATTCCCGGTCCCAGTGGAAGTGGGGCACGAAGACGGCGGATGTGGGCATGGCAACGGGACCTTCTGTGCAGGTGGGGCGGCGGGGAAGGGGAGAACCGGGAAGGGGTGGAGGGAAAGCGAGGGGCTAGCGCAGCGAGCCGGCGGCCAGTCCGGTGCGCCAGAACCGCTGGAGGAGGATGAACACGACGATCACGGGCACGATCGAGACCAGCGAGCCGGTGATCACCGACTCCTGCAGCAGAGGCGCGCGGGCGGTCTGGCCGTTCCACTGGTACAGGCCGAGCGTGATCGGGAAGAGCGACTCCTTCTGCAGCATCACCATCGGCAGGAAGAAGTTGTTCCAGATCGCGACGAACTGGAACAGGAAGATGGTCACCAGCGAGGGCGTCATCAGCTTGAACGCCACCGAGAAGAACGTCCGGAACTCGCCGGCACCGTCGAGGCGCGCCGACTCCAGGATCTCCTGGGGGACGGCGGACGCGGCGAAGATCCGGGCCAGGTAGACGCCGAACGGGCTGACGATGCTGGGCAGGAACACCGCGAACCAGGTGTTGACGAGCCCGGTCGCCGAGAACAGCAGGAACAGCGGCAGCGCGAGCGCGGTGGTGGGTACGAGGATCCCGCCGAGGATGACGGAGAAGAGGAACTCCCGTCCCCTGAAGCTGAACTTGGCGAGCGCGTAGCCGCACAGCGCCGAGATCAGGGTCCCCACGGCCGCGCCCAGCACCGCGTAGAGCACGCTGTTCAGCGCCCAGCGCCCGAAGATGCCGTCGCTGCGCGTGAAGAGGGTGTCGAGGTTGCCGAACAGGTCGAAGTGCGAGAACGCCAGGCCGTTGGTGGAGGCGAGATCGCCCTGCGGCTTGGTCGCCGCGACGACCAGGAAGTAGACCGGCAGCAGGAAGTAGACCGCCAGCAGGAACATCAGCGCCATGGCGGCCGTGCGGCTGATCCGGCTCTCGCGGACGGGGGCGTGGGTGCTGGTGGTCCGGTCGCTCACAGTCCCGCCTTCTTCGAGGTCAGTCGCATGAACCCGAAGCTCAAGACGAAGGTGATGACGGCGATGACCACGGAGATCGCCGCCGCCTGCTGGTAGTTGTTCCCGGAGGCCACCGTGTACGCGAGCATGTTCGGGGTGAAGGTGCTCGAGATGTTCGAGGAGATCTGCCGCAGCACGGCCGGCTCGGCGTACAGCTGCAGTGTGCCGATGATGGAGAACACCGTGGTGAGGACGACGGAAGGGGCGATGATCGGCACCTTGATCCGCCAGGCGATCGCCCAGTTGCTCGCGCCGTCGAGCTTGGCGGCCTCGTACAGCTCCTGCGGGATCGACTGCAGCGCCGAGAACATGATCAGCATGTTGTAGCCGGTCCAGAGCCAGGTCGACACGTTCGCCGCCGACCACAGCACGGCGCCCGGCCCGAGGAAGTCGGGCTGCAGGCCCACGCCCTCGAGCAGGTCGACCACCGGGCTGAGCTGCGGCGAGTAGAGGTACGACCACATGATCGCGGCGATGACGCCGGGTACGGCGTACGGCATGAAGGCCGCGATGCGGAAGAACGACTTGAGCTTGAGCAGGGGAGTGTCGAGCAGCAGCGCCATCACCAGCGCGACGAAGAGCATCACCGGCACCTGTACGACGCCGAAGAGCCCGATGCGCCCGATGCTGCCCCAGAACTCGGTGTTCCGGAACACCTGCGCGTACTGCTCGAAGCCGCCGAAGGTGGTGTACGAGGTGCCGTACTGGCCGCCCGTGCGGCGCACCACGAGCAGGCTCTGCCAGAGCGCGTAGCCGATCGGCACCAGGTAGAAGAGGACGAACGGCAGGAAGAACGGGGTCACGAACGCGGCGATGGTGCCCGCCCGCGGGCCGCCGCCGTTGTGACGGCGACGGCGCCCCTCGGTGGTCGCCACCACGCGCGCGGCGCGGGTTGCGAGGTCGGTCATGCCGCGGTCACTCGCCCGCCGCGGCCGGGATCGCCTGGTCCTTCATCGACTTCAGCGCGGCGTCCTGGGCGGCCGTCAGCGCGTCGCCGACGGTGCCGTCACCGGCGGCCGCCTTGGCCATCGCGTCCTGCAGCGCCAGGTTCACCGTCTTCTGGGTCGGGCCCCAGGTGAAGCCGGTGTCGATCTTCGTGGAGGAGTCGGCGAAGACGTCGAAGATCTTCTCGTTGTTGTAGTACGGCACACCCTGGGAGAGCGCGGGGAGCGCCAGACCGGCCGTGGCCGCAGGGTAGAGGCCGCCCAGCTTGTTCTCCAGCGCCAGCGCCTCCGGGTCGGTGTTCAGCCAGGTGTTGAACTTGACCGACTCGAAGGGGTGCTCGCCGCCCTTCATGAAGGCGACGGTGGAGCCGCCCCAGTCACCGGACGCCGCGTTCGTACCCCAGGTCGGCATCGGCACGATGGACCACTTGCCCGCCTGCTTGGGCAGGTTGTCGCGGAACATGCTGTAGCCCCAGGCGGCGCCGACGTAGGTGGCTATCTGGTCCTTCTGGTACGCCGTGTACATCTGCGTCGAGCCGTGGGCGAGGTCGGTCCGCACCAGCTTGGCGTCGATCAGCTTCTGCCAGTAGTCGGCGACCTGCTTGCTCTGCTCGGACTCGACGGTGACGTGCCACTTGTCGCCGGAGTAGGAGTACATCTCGGCGCTGTTCTGCCAGAGGAGCCCGTTGAACCACTCGGCGTTGTTCGGGTCGAAGAACGTCATACTGAGGTTCGGGTCCGCCTTGTGGAGCTTCTGCGCCTCGGTCGCGTACTCGTCCCAGGTCTTGGGGATCTCCAGGCCGTGCTTCTTGAAGAGGTCGCTGCGCACGTACAGGGCCATCGGGCCGGTGTCCTGCGGCATGGCGAACACCCCGGTGCCGCCGAAGCTCGCCTGTGACCAGGTCCACGGCACGAACGCCGACTTGGCGCCGGTGGCCGCCTTGCAGGCGGAGACGTCCGTGAAGGCGTCCTGGCTGCGCAGGTTGGGCAGTTCGTCGTAGCCGACCTGCGCGAGGTCCGGCGCCTTGCCCGCCTTGAGGGCGTTGCCGAGTGTGCCGTACTGGTCGTTGGAGATGTTCTTCGTCTCGACCTGGATGTTCGGGTTCTTCTTGTTCCACAGCGCGACGACTTCGTCCATGCCGGGAACGGTGTTCCAGTACTGGAGGGTGACTTTGCCCTTCGCGGGGGCGCAGGAGTCTGCCGATGCGCTGTTACCCGAAGGAGCCGGCGATGAGCATCCGGCGAGTACGGCGATGCTGGCTGCCGCGGCGACGGCGGCGAGGCGGATGCGCGTGACTGTGCTGCTCATGGTTTCCGTTCCGGAGGACGACTAGCGAGGTCGCTAGACGGGTCGACGTTGACACCTCAGGCGGGACGTGCTGTTGAGAAGGGGAAACAAGCGCAACGGGTTCCGGCGCAAGCACCGAACGACCGTCGCAAGTAGGGGCAAAACCGGTTGTTCTGGTCCCGTGAGCGTTCACGTGAGCGTTCACGTGAACGCTCACGGGCTGATTGAGAATTGTTCGGAAGTGTGCGCTCCGGTGGCTTCAAGTGTCAAGGGTTTGCGGCGCACACGGGTCCGGGAGGTTAGGCGGAACCGCCCAGCCGCAGTTGCGCCCGGACGACGAGGTCGTCGGCGCCGAGCGGTTCCAGCCCGGTCAGCAGGCGTGCGACCTGGTCGATGGCGAGTGCGCCGAGGCGGCGCGTGTCGAGCGCGACGCTGGAGAGCGGGGGTTCGACGAGCGTGCCGAGCTGCAGGCCGTCGAAGCCGACCACGGCGAGGTCCTCGGGGACGCTCCTGCCCAGCCGGCGGGCCTCGCGCAGCGCGCCGATCGCGATGATGTCGTTGAAGGTGAACACCGCGGTGACCTCGGGGTGGGTGCCGAGCAGCTTCCTGAGGGCCGTCCCCCCGCCGTCGGCCGACTGCTGGGCCCCGACCACCCTGTCCGGGGCGATCCCGTGGGCCGCCGCGGCCGTCGCAAACCAGTCGCGCCGCACGCTCGGCTCGGCGCGGCCGTCGTGGTCGAGCATGCCGATGTGCCGGTGGCCCGCGGCGACGAGGTGCGCGACCGCGGTCTGGACGCCCTCCTCGCCGTCGATGCGGATCGAACTGAACCGCCCCGTGGGGTGCTCACGGCCGATGAGCACCACGGGCAGTCCGCGGGTGAAGCGTTCGAGGTCGTGCTCGGAGCAGCTGAAGTAGCCGACCACCGCGTCCACTTGTGAGGCGATCACCTGAAGGGTCCCGAACTCCTCCTCGGCGCGGTCCGCGGTGTCGTAGACCACGACGTGCCAGCCGCGCGCCCGGGCCGCCTCCAGCGCGGCCGCGGCCACCTCGGTGAAGAAGGGGTTGAGCAGGTCGGGGATGACCAGCCCGATCGTGGTGGTGTCCTGCCGGACCAGGCCGCGGGCGAAGCGGCTCGGCCGGTAGCCGAGTTCGCGGGCGGCGTCGAGGACGCGCTGCTTGGTCGCGCCGTCGATCTCGTCCTTGTCGTTCAGCGCCCGGGACACGGTCTGCCGGGACACCCCGGCGGACCGGGCGACGTCATGGATCGTGACCCTCCGGGATTCCGTTCCCGACGACGACACCATCGCGCACCTCCCGATCGTCGCGGGTGCCGGCGCGCCCGCAGGGCCCGAGTATGCACGTCCGGGACGCGGCGGCGCGAGATCGGGCCACCGTGCGACCGGGCGGGCCGGGACTCCTCGGCGCGGCCCTGACCTCGGGAAAGGCGGCCTCGGGAAAGGCGGCCTCGGGTCAGGTGGCCACGGGAAAGGCGGCCTCGGGTCAGGTGGCCACGGCACGCAGCGCCGCGCCGAGGGCCCGGAGGTCGAGACCGGCGAGGTGGTCCAGGAAGTGGCGGCGCATGGAGGCGAGATGGGACGGCCAGGCCTCCTCCAGGCGGGCCAGTCCGGTGTCGGTGAGGACGGCGTTCCAGCTCCTGCCGTCCCGCGCGCCCTTGACCCGCCGGACGTACCCCTGCCCCTCCAGCCGGTGCACCACGCCCGTCATGCCGCTGAGCGACCTCTCGCAGGCGGTGGCGAGGTCGCTCATGCGCAGCTGACGGTCCGGCGCCTCCGAGAGGTGCATCAGTGCCTGGTACTCGATGAGGGGCAGCCGCTGCTCGCGGGCCATGTCGGCGTCCAGCGCGCGGGGCAGGGCGTAGATGACCCGGCTGAGGGACCGCATCAGGTCCTCTTCGTCCGGATTGAGTGAATCCGGGGGCCCCGGAGTGGATTCCGGCGAGTGCGTGGGGTCTGGCATGCCCCCCACTTTACTTGCTCCGCGAAGGATATATATTTGCTGCGCGAAGCAATTAGCGCCGGGCCGTGCGGTCCGGCGACCCCTGCCCGCACCGCCGGACCGACTCCGCACACCATCCCGGAAAGAGACGCACATGCCTCAGTCGCTGACGAACCCCCAGGCCACCGCCGGACTCCGGTACGCGGGACCCGGCCCGGGCGGTGGCCGGCACCGGGGCCGGCGCGCCGACGGCGAGCAGTATGGGCGCGGGAGCGGTACGGGGCCCGGCAGCGGCCGGCACCGCAGGAGCGTGCGCGCCCCGCAGGGCCGGCCGGCCGTCGACGGACCGGTTCCGCCCGTCGCTGACGGCGACCCGCCCCGGTTCGCGGCCCGCTTCGAGCGCGATGTGCTCGCCCACCTGGATCCCGTCTACCGGGCCGCGGCCGGCGTCACGGGCGACCCGGCCGAGGCGGAGGAGCTCGTGCTGGAGGTCTTCACTCGGGCGCACGCCGCGTTCCCGCGACTCCTCGACGGCGTCGACCACAGGGCGTGGCTCTACGACCTGCTGGCGACCGCGTTCATCGGCCCCCATCCCGAGGTGTGCGTGCTGCCTCCGGAGTCCGGAGTGCCGCACGCCGTGCGCGCCCTGACGCTGGACGACTTCGTGCTGCTGCCCGAGGCGGACGTCCGCGCCGCGCTCCTCGCGCTGCCGAAGGAGCAGCGGTTCGCCGTGTACCTCGCGTCCGTCGAAGGTTACGAACACCAGGACATAGCCGACATCATGGACGTGCCTCCCTCGATCGCGGCGTACTGGCTGTACGACGCGCGGCTGCGGCTGTGGGCGGCCGAAGGTCCGCGTACGGGGGTGTCCGAGGAGGAGTACCTCTCCGCCGGCCTCGTCGGTGCCGGGCACCCCGGCTGCGGGTGACGGACCGCCGTGCGGGGCGGTGTTGCGAAGCCCGGGCGGGTCCGCCCGTCACCCGGGCGATGTGTGATCTTCGCCGCTTCGTCACGATCCCGTGGCCCGGACGGTCATCCCTGCCGGGACGCCCCGCGACCTGCGGAAATCGGGTTCCGGCGGCCGGGAATCGTTTGGGGCCCGTCGCGGTTGACGCCAGCGCAGAAAGAAGATGATCACAGTGAACGAAGAAGCAACCGCAACCGCGGAACCGTTGCAGCGACTGGCCGCCGAGGGAGTCTCGGTCTGGCTCGACGACCTGTCACGCAGACGCATCGCCTCCGGCGACCTGGCCCGGCTCGTCATGTCGGGACGTGTGGTGGGCGTCACCACGAACCCGTCCATCTTCCGGGCCGCCATCGGCTCGGGGGAGGACTACCGGGAGGAACTCGCCGGTCTCGCCGCGCGCGGCGTCACCCCGGACGAAGCCGTCCGCACGATGACCGCCGCCGACGTCCGTGCCGCGGCCGACGTCCTGCGCCCGGTGTACGAGGCGACCGGCGGCCGGGACGGCCGGGTCTCGATCGAGGTCGACCCGCGCCTCGCCCACCTCACGGAGGCGACCGTCGCCGAGGCCCGGCGGCTCGCCCGGCTCGTCGACCGCCCCAACGTGATGATCAAGATTCCGGCGACCACGGAGGGCCTGCCGGCCATCACCGAGGTGACCGCTCTCGGCATCAGTGTGAACGTCACGCTGATCTTCTCCCTCGACCGCCACCGCGAGGTCATGGAGGCCTACCAGGCCGGCCTGGAGAAGGCACGCGCGGCCGGGATCGACCTGTCCACCGTGCACTCCGTCGCCTCCTTCTTCGTCTCCCGCGTCGACACGGAGGTCGACCGGCGGCTGACGGAACTGGGCACGGACGAGGCGTCGGCGCTGAAGGGCAGGGCCGCGCTCGCCAACGCCCGGCTGGCGTACCGGGCGCAGCGCGAGTTCTTCACCGGCGACCGCTGGGCCGCGCTCGCCGCGGCCGGCGCCCACGAGCAGCGGCCCCTGTGGGCCTCCACCGGCGTGAAGGACCCGGCGTACCGCGACACGCTGTACGTCGAGGAACTCGTCGCACCGGGAACGGTCAACACCGTGCCCGAGGCGACCCTCGACGCCGTCGCCGGCCACGGCCGCATCGACGGCGACACCGTCACCGGCCACTACGACCGGGCCCGCGCCGACCTGGCGGCCCTGGAACGGCTGGGGATCCCCTACGACACGGTCGTCCGGCAGCTGGAGGACGAGGGCGTGGCGAAGTTCGAGGCGGCCTGGGCCGAACTGCTGCAGGCCGTGGCAACCGCACTGAACGGCAAGGGAGCCGACGCGCGATGAGCAAGGACACGACCGGACCCGGCACCCCGTGGTCCAACCCCCTGCGCGACCCGTCCGACCGGCGGCTCCCACGCATCGCGGGGCCGTCCGGACTGGTGATCTTCGGGGTGACGGGCGACCTGTCCCGCAAGAAGCTGATGCCGGCCGTCTACGACCTGGCCAACCGCGGGCTGCTGCCGCCGGGCTTCTCGCTCGTCGGCTTCGCCCGCCGCGACTGGGCGGACCAGGACTTCGCGCAGGTCGTGCACGACTCGGTGCGGGAGCACGCCCGTACGCCGTTCCGCGAGGAGGTCTGGCAGCAGCTCGCCGAGGGCATGCGCTTCATCCCCGGCGACTTCGACGACGACGTCGCGTTCAAGCAACTGGCCGTCACCGTGGACGAGCTGGACGCGGCCCGGGGCACCAGCGGCAACTACGCCTTCTACCTCTCGGTGCCGCCGAAGTTCTTCCCCAAGGTCGTACGGCAGCTGAAGAAGCACGGTCTCGCCGACGCCCCCGAGGGCTCCTGGCGACGGGCCGTCATCGAGAAGCCCTTCGGCCACGACCTGACCAGCGCCCGTGAACTGAACGCGCTCGTCCACGAGGTGTTCGCCCCGGAGCAGGTGTTCCGGATCGACCACTACCTGGGCAAGGAGACGGTCCAGAACATCCTGGCGCTGCGTTTCGCCAACACGATGTTCGAGCCGCTGTGGAACCGCTCCTACGTCGACCACGTGCAGATCACGATGGCCGAGGACATCGGCATCGGCGGCCGCGCGGGCTACTACGACGGCATCGGCGCCGCACGCGATGTCATCCAGAACCACCTCCTCCAACTCCTCGCCCTGACCGCGATGGAGGAGCCCGCCTCCTTCGACGCCGAGTCCCTGCTCACCGAGAAGCTGAACGTGCTGCGCGCCGTACGGCTCCCCGGCGACCTGGGCGCGCACACCGTGCGCGGCCAGTACGCGCACGGCTGGCAGGGCGGCCGCGAGGCGGACGGCTACCTGGAGGAGGAGGGCATCGACCCGGCCTCCACCACCGACACCTACGCCGCCATCAAGCTGGAGATCGACAACCGCCGCTGGGCGGGCGTCCCGTTCTACCTGCGCGCCGGCAAGCGTCTGGGCCGCCGCGTCACCGAGATCGCGGTCGTCTTCCAGCGCGCCCCGCACTCGCCGTTCGACCCGGAGGACACGCAGGAACTCGGCCAGAACGCGATCGTCGTCCGCGTCCAGCCCGACGAGGGCATCACGGTGCGCTTCGGCTCGAAGGTGCCCGGTACGTCGATGGAGATACGCGACGTGACCATGGACTTCGCCTACGGCGAGTCCTTCACCGAGTCCAGCCCCGAGGCCTACGAGCGGCTCATCCTCGACGTGCTGCTCGGCGACGCCAACCTCTTCCCCCGCCACCAGGAGGTCGAGGAGTCCTGGAAGATCCTCGACCCGATCGAGCGGTACTGGGACACACACGGAAGGCCGGCGCAGTACGCCGCGGGCAGCTGGGGCCCCGCGGAAGCCGACGAGATGCTCGCACGAGACGGACGGAGCTGGCGCAGGCCATGAGGATCGACCTGACCGACACCACGGCAAGCCACATCAACAAGGCCCTGGTCCGGGGCCGCCGCGCCATCGGCTCCCCCGCCGTGGGCATGGTCCTGACCATGGTCGTCGTGACCGACGAGGAGAACGCCCACGACGCCCTGAAGGCGGCGGAGCAGGCGGCGCAGGAGCACCCCTCGCGCACCCTCGTCGTCATCAGGCGGCCGTCGCGCACCACCCGCCGGCACACCCCCTCCCGCGTCGACGCCGAGGTACGCGTCGGCTCGGACGCCGGATCCGGCGAGGCGGTACTGCTGAGGCTGTTCGGCGAAGTGGCCGAGCACGCCGACTCCGTGGTCCTGCCGCTGCTGCTGCCCGACGCCCCCGTCGTCGTGTGGTGGCCCGTTGACGGCCCCGACGCACCGGCGAAGGACCCGCTGGGCGCGCTCGCCCAGCGCCGCATCACCGACGCCTACGCCGTCGACCGCCCGCTGGAGCGGCTGGCGGCCCGGGCCGGTGCGTACGCGCCCGGCGACACCGACCTCGCGTGGACCCGGCTGACGCCGTGGCGCTCCATGCTCGCCGCCGCGCTGGACCAGGCCGGTGCCCGGGTGACCTCCGCGGTCGTGGAGAGCGAGGCCGACAACCCCAGCGCCGAACTGCTGGCCCGCTGGTTCGCCGACCGGCTGCGCGTGCCCGTCGAACGCGTCGTCACCGGCGGGCCCGTCGTGACCGCGGTCCGGCTGCGCACCACGGACGGCGACGTCCTGATCGACCGGCCCGAGGGCGCTGTGGCCCGGCTGTCCATCCCCGGCCAGCCCACGCGCGCTCTCGCGTTGAAGGTGCGCACCACCGCTGAGCTCATCGCGGAGGAGCTCCGCCGCCTCGACCCCGACGAGGCCTACGCCGCCGCGCTGCGGGCCGAGGTCAGGGCACCCCGCGCTAAGGCGGTCCCGGCCAAGGCCCCCGCCGCGAAGGCCCGTTCCACGAAGGCCCGTTCCACGAAGGCCGCTCCGGTGCCGCCGCAGCGCGCGCACCAGCACGAGAACCAGGAGAAGCACGATGCCTGACACACCCAAGCCGAGCCACCGCGCGCAGTGGGCCGCGCTGGCGGAGCACCGCGCCGCCGGCCGGCCTGGACCGCACCTGCGCGAGCTCTTCGCCGCGGACCCCGACCGCGCGCGGCGCTACACGGTGGAGGTCGGCGACCTGCGCATCGACTACTCCAAGAACCTGGTCACGGACGAGACCCTCGCGCTGCTGCGCGACCTGGCCGCCGCCACCGGCGTCTTCGAGCTGCGCGACGCCATGTTCCGCGGCGAGAAGATCAACGTCACCGAGCGCAGGGCCGTCCTGCACACCGCCCTGCGCGCGCCGCGGGACGCCGTCGTGGAGGTGGACGGCGAGAACGTCGTGCCGCGGGTCCACGCGGTGCTCGACAAGATGTCCGCCTTCGCCGACCGGGTGCGCTCCGGGGAGTGGACCGGCCACACCGGCAGGCGGATCAGGAACGTCGTCAACATCGGCATCGGCGGCTCCGACCTCGGCCCCGCCATGGCGTACGAGGCGCTGCGCCCCTACACCGACCGCTCGCTGACGTTCCGTTTCGTCTCCAACGTCGACGGCGCGGACCTCCACGAGGCCCTGCAGGGCCTCGACCCGGCCGAGACGCTGTTCGTCGTCGCGTCCAAGACCTTCACCACCATCGAGACGATCACCAACGCCACCTCCGCGCGCGGCTGGCTGCTGGACGGGCTCGGCGGGGACGAGAAGGCCGTGGCCCGGCACTTCGTCGCCCTGTCCACCAACACCGGCAAGGTCACGGAGTTCGGCATCGACCCGGACAACATGTTCGAGTTCTGGGACTGGGTGGGCGGCCGCTACTCCTTCGACTCGGCGATCGGCCTCGCCCTGATGATCGCCATCGGCCCGCGGCGCTTCCGCGAGATGCTCGACGGCTTCCGCACGGTCGACGAGCACTTCCGCACGGCGCCCGCCGAGGCCAACGCCCCGCTGATCCTCGGTCTGCTCGGCGTCTGGTACGGCAACTTCCTCGACGCGCAGTCGCACGCCGTCCTGCCGTACTCCCACTACCTGTCCAAGTTCACGGCCTACCTGCAGCAGCTGGACATGGAGTCCAACGGCAAGTCCGTGGACCGCGACGGCAATCCCGTGGAGTGGGAGACCGGCCCCGTCGTGTGGGGGACGCCCGGCACCAACGGGCAGCACGCCTACTACCAGCTGATCCACCAGGGCACCAAGTTGATCCCGGCGGACCTCATCGGCTTCGCCCGTCCGGCGGGCGAGCTGAGCCCCGAACTGACCGCCCAGCACGACCTGCTGATGGCCAACCTGTTCGCCCAGGGCCAGGCGCTCGCCTTCGGCAAGACCGCGGACGAGGTCCGCGCCGAAGGTGTGCCCGAGGAGCAGGTCCCGCACCGGACCTTCCGCGGCGACCACCCCACCACCACCGTCCTGGCGACCGAGCTGACCCCCTCGGTCCTCGGCCAGCTCATCGCGCTCTACGAGCACAAGGTCTTCGTGCAGGGCGCCCTGTGGAACGTCGACTCCTTCGACCAGTGGGGCGTCGAGCTCGGCAAGGTCCTCGCCAAGCGCGTCGAACCCGCCCTGACCGGAGACGCCGACGTGCCGGGCCTCGACCCCTCCACCGCGGCCCTGGTGGCCGCGTACCGCACCCTGCGGGGCAACTGACCCGGGACCTCCACGGCGGCGCCGGCCCGACCCCGGGGTGCGCGCCGCCCGCCGGCCACACCCGTGACACACAGAAGGAGCACCTGACATGCAACTCGGACTCGTCGGCCTCGGCAAGATGGGCGGCAACATGCGCGAGCGGATCCGCCGTGCCGGCCACACCGTCGTCGGCTACGACCGGGACCCGGACCTGGCCGACGTCGGCAGCCTCACCGAACTGGTCGACAAGCTCGACGCACCGCGCGTGGTGTGGGTGATGGTGCCGGCGGGCGCCGCCACGCAGTCCGTGGTCGACGAGCTCGGCGGCCTCCTGGAGCCGGGCGACATCGTGGTCGACGGCGGCAACTCCCGTTGGACGGACGACGAGAAGCACGCCGAGGAGCTGGCCGCCAAGGGCATCGGCTTCGTCGACGCCGGAGTGTCCGGCGGCGTCTGGGGCCTGAAGAACGGCTACGCCCTCATGGTCGGCGGGCAGGCCGAGCACGTCGAGAAGGTGCAGCCGGTCTTCGACGCCCTCAAGCCCGCCGGCGACTTCGGCTTCGTGCACGCGGGCGCGGTCGGTGCCGGCCACTTCGCGAAGATGGTCCACAACGGCATCGAGTACGCCATGATGCAGGCCTACGCCGAGGGCTGGGAGCTGCTGGAGAAGGTCGACTCGGTCACCGACGTGCGCGAGGTGTTCCGCTCCTGGCAGGAGGGCACCGTCATCCGCTCCTGGCTGCTCGACCTGGCCGTCAACGCCCTCGACGAGGACGAGCACCTCGAC